>JBJMKE010000013.1:0-118024 GCA_045806005.1 Gaiellaceae bacterium | reverse complement strand
TGCGGCCACTTCGCCGAGTAGCGCCCACGCCGTCTGCGACGGAGTCGTGAACTCCGCCCGGCCGCGCCAGGCCGGGTCGCCGTAGGAACGGATGTCCTCGCCGAAGCCGCCGCTCTCCTGCTGGACGGAGTCGAGCCAGGCGACGGCACGGCGCATCGAGGGGTGGTCGTGCGGCACCCCGCACGCCTCCAGGCCCGGCAGCGCGGCGCCCGTGCCGTAGAGGTGGTTGACGCCCCAGCGGCCGAACCACGAGCCGTCGTCCTCCTGCTCGGAGAGGAGCCACTCGAGGCCGCGCTCAGCTGCCTCGCTGTGGACGCCGAACGTCCCGAGCGCCTCCAGCGAGTGCGCGGTGACGTCCGCGGTCGGCTCGTCGGTCACCTTGCCGAAGTCGCAGAACGGGATCTTGTACAGCCACCTCGCGTCGTTGTCCACGTCGAAGGAGCCCCAGCCGCCGCCGCTCGACTGCATGCCGGCGAGCCAGTCGAGGCCGCGCGCGATCGCGTCCTCCTCGCCGATGCCCATGCCGTGGAGGGCGACCGGCAGGACGGCCGTGTCGTCGACGTCGGGGTAGTTGACGTTCTCGTACTCGAAGGCCCAGCCGCCGGGCGGGAGGTTCGGCCTGCGGATCGCCCAGTCACCCTTGACGCGCACCTCTTGCGAAAGGAGGTACTCGCCGGCCCGGACGAGCTGCGGGTGGTCTTCGGGCACACCGCACGCGCGAAGCGCCAGCAGTGCCAGCCCGGTGTCCCAGACCGGCGACTGGCACGCCTCGGGCCGGAGCCGCTCGCCGTCGTCCACCATGAAGCCCTGCCAGCCCTCGACCGCCTTGCCGAGCACCGGGTCGTCGAGCCCGTGGCCGAGCGCGGTGAGCGCGATGATTCCCCACACCCACGGCGGCTGGATCCCGCCCCACGAGCCGTCCGCCTCCTGCCGCTCGCGGATCCAGCGCTCGGCAACCGCGACCGCACGGCGGCGGACTGCAGTCGGCCGCCGCGGCGACCTCGTCCCTCCCGGCCTCGCACCGATCGCCGTCAGGTCGACGTCCGTCGGCCGGACGGGACGCAGTGACTGCGCGACCGCGAGCGCCACGAACGTCTGGCGCGCCCAGCAGGAGAAGTCGTAGATCGAGAACGGCGATCCTGGCGGCAAGAGCACGAGCTCGGGCGGGATCGGCGCCATCCGCTGCCACGGCCACTGGCCGAGCAGGGCCATGAAGCACTTGGTGAACAGACGGCACTTCGGGATCCCGCCCCTGCGCTGGATGAAGGCGAGCGCCTTCGGCCCCGGGTCGACGCCCGCGAGCCGGCACGCGACGTACGCCTCGACCGACGTCGAGAGATCCGGCGGGCCGTCGAACCAGATCGACCACGTCCCGTCGTCGCGCATACGGGCCAGGATCTCGTTCGCGATCCGTCGGTCGAGCTCCGGCGTGCGCAGGCCGAGGTAGTGGTTCCAGAAGAGGTGCTGCGCCGTCATCGTCACGTTGGACTCGAGCTCGCCGACCCAGATGCCGTCGGGTCGCTGCAGCTCGAGCAGGCGGCGGGCGCCGCGGTCGATCGCGGCGTCGAGCTGGGTCAGCTCGGCGATGACGGCCATTACGTAACTTTGGCGGAAGAGCCCCTCAAGATGTGCTGAGCCGCCCGGCGGCCGCTGCGCACCGCGCTTTCCATCGTCGCCGGCCAGCCGGTGTCGGTCCAGGCGCCGGCGCGGGCCACGTTCGGCCGGGACGTCTCGACCCCGGGTCGCTGCGCGCGGGGACGGAGCGCGATCGTCGCGTACGGCTCGCGGCTCACGCGCGACCAGAGCAGCTCCGCCTCGCCCAGCCGCTCGGTGAGCTGGGCCGCGATTCGCTCCACGAGCTCGCGGCCGCGGACCTCTAGCAGCTCCGGGACCCCGCTCGAGACGACGGTGAGGTACTGGCCTCGCTCCGGACGCTCCGCGGTGAGCGCGCCCCGGTCGAAGACCCAGTGCGCGTCCGTGCCGATCAGCGCGGCGAGCGGCTGCTCGAGCAGCGGCCGGTCGAACCAGAGATGGACGCTCACGATCGGCGAGTCCTCGAGCGCCGGCTCGGGCTCGCCGAGCAGGCGCGCGCTCTCGCGCGGAGGCACCGCGACGACGATCCCGTCGGCGTCGATCTCGTCGAGCGAGTCGACCCGCTGCTCGAGCCGGACGCGGTCGCCGAGCACGCGGCCGGCCGCGTCGCCGTGCATCCACCCGAGGGGCCTCGTCGGGAGCACGAGGTCGCTGTTCGCGCGCGGGCCGAGCAGCGCCGTCCGCACGGTGAACAGGCCAGCCTCGGCATCCACCTCGTCCGTGGGGAGGTTGAGCGCCGGCCGGATGAACACGTCCCAGAACCGGTCGACCGCGGCGTCGCTCGTGCCGAGGCGCCGCAGCAGCCGCCCGAACGTCTCGCCCGGAAGCGGCTCTGCCTTCCGGCAGCGCGCCGTGACGAGCGGGATGCGAAGCCGGTCGCGCAGCGGCAGATGTCCGTAGCGGAGCAGCGCCGGCAGGCTCGGCGCGATCGTCGCGACGCGCCCGTCCTCGTCGAGCACCGGCAGCCCGAGCCGCGTACGGAGGTAGGAACCGCTCTCGCCGACGCGGTCGAGGAAGCGCAGGTACTCGCTGAAGCAGCCGAGCGCGATGTGCTGTCCGTTGTCGGGCGGCGGCTCGGGGTCGCCCTCGCGCTCGGGCAGCGTCTGGACGGCGCCGCCGAGAGTCGGCCGCGCCTCGAGCACGCTGACGTCGTGCCCGGCGTCGACGACCTCGAGTGCCGCGGCGAGGCCCGCGAGCCCTCCCCCGACGACCGCGACCTTCAGCGGAGCAGCTCCTTCGCCACCACGGCGAGCTTGCGCGGCGTCGACAGCCGGGTCTTCTCGCCGAAGACGTCGAAGCCGCCCGCCTCGATCCGGTCGAGCGTCTCGCGGTACAGCGACGCGAAGGTGCCGACGCAGAGGGCGCTCCGCCGGTCGAGGGAATCGAGCAGCCGCAGCCCTTCGGCCAGGTGCGCCCGCGCCCGCTCGGCCTGGAAGGCCATCAGCTTCCGGAACTCCGGCGAGGGAGCGAGCTCCTCGACGCCGAAGGCCGTGAGCTCGTCCTGCGGGAGGTAGACGCGGCCGAGCCCCCGGTCCTCGTCGACGTCGCGGAGGATGTTGATTAGCTGGAGCGCGATCCCGAGCGTCATGGCATTCTCGGTGTCGTCGGAGCCGTAGATCGGCACGCAGGCGAGCCCGACCGCGCCCGCGACCTTCTCGCAGTAGCCGCGCAGCTCGGCGAAGTCGGCGTAGGCGGACTGCTCGGTGTCCTGCAGCCCGCCGTCGACGAGCGCCGCGAGCGGCCCACGCGGGATGCCGAACCGCTCGCGCGCGTCGAGCAGCGCGACGAAGACCGCGTCGGCCGGGTCGGCGTCGAGGCAATGGCGAAGCTCCTCGAGCTCCGCCCGCTTCTGCTCCAGCGGTAGCTCGCCGTCGGCGATGTCGTCGACGCGCCGCGCGAAGGCATAGACGGCGGCGATCGCCTGCCGCTTCTCCCGCGGCAGCACCATGATCCCGTAGGCGAAGTTCTTCGCCTCGCGCCGCGTGATGCGCTCGACCTCGGCATACGCCTCCTCGACCGGGACGCTCATCGGACGAGAACGAGCGCGGCCTCGCGCGCGAGCCTGCCACGGGACGGCCTCGGCCGGGAGCTGAAGACGTCCCAGCCGGCCGAGTCGAGCGCGTCGAGCGCGGCGAGGCCGCCACGCGCGAAGAGCGCGACCGCGCGGCCGATCCGGCCGCCGATCCGCGCGCGCAGCACCTCGCCCGCAGCGAGCAGCTCCTCCGCTCGCGCGGCCTCGAACCGCAGCAGGGCACGCAGGTCGTCGGACGGGCGATCGAGCGCCGGGCTGCCGAAGGCATGGCGGTCCTCGGCAGGGAGATAGATTCGCCCGAGCTCGAGGTCGCGGGGCACGTCCTGGAGGAAGTTGACGAGCTGGAGCCCCGTGCAGACCGAGTCGCTTGCCGCGACGAGCTCCGGGTCGTCGAGCCGCCGGAGCACCCCGAGCACGAGCCGGCCGCACGGATCCGCCGAGTGGACGCAGTAGTGCTTCAGGTCCGCCCACGTCTCGTACTCGCCGACGCGCTGGTCGATGCGGTTCGCCTCGATCAGGCGCAGAAACGGCTCGCGCGGCAGGTCGAACCCGCGGATCGTCGGCTGCACGTTCCTCAGCACCGGCCACGTCGCCTCCCCCGCGAATGCCGCGTCGACCTCCCGCTCGAGCTCGTCGAGCGCGGCGAGCCGGTCTCCGTCGTAGGCGTCGCCGAGCTCGTCGACGAGCCGTGCGTAGCAGTAGAGCGCCCGGATGTGCGGCCGCAGCGCACGCGGGAAGAGGACGGAGCCGACGGGGAAGTTCTCGCCGGCGGCGCGCGCTGCGATCTCGGCGAGCTCCACGGGCGCATTCTTGCTTGAATGCCGCGGGCGGCAGGCGCCGCGGGGCAACCCTCGAAAGGAGCAGCGAGCTTGACCGACGCGTCACCAGGGCGCGCAACGGCGGTGACCGGAGTGGACACCCGCGATGGTGCGGTGGTCGTCTCGCTCGCGGGCGAGCTCGACCTCTACAACGCAGAGGAGGTGCGAAGCGCGCTGCTCGAGGCCTGCGCCGCGGAGCCGGAGGTGCTCGTCGTGGATCTCGGGGAGGTCCGGTTCATCGACTCGACGGCCCTCGGCGTCCTGATCGAGGCGCGCTCGCGCATGGCCGACCGCCAGGGCTTCCGCCTCGCCGCACCGGGCCTCGAGACCCGGCGGGCCCTGGAGGTCTCGGGCCTCGACCGGCATTTTCTCGTTCACGACACGGTTTCGGAGGCCCTCGAAGCGGCTCGCTGATGGCCCGCGAACCGCTGCTGCCCGCCGAGTCGCTCGCGCGCTACGCCGACGCGATCGTCCGCGCGTCGCTCGGAGTCGAGAAGGGCGACACGCTCGTCGTCCAGGGTCAGCCCGAGCACCGCGAGCTGCTCGTCGCGGTCGCGGAGTCGGCCTACAAGGTCGGTGCGCGGTTCGTCGACGTCCTCACCGCCGACCCGCTCGTGATGCGGGCCAGGCTGCTGCACGGCAAGGACGACGCGCTGGGCGCGCTCTCGCCGTGGGCCCGCCGCCGGCTGCGGGAGGTCGCCGGCCCGAGCGGCGCTTACGCTGTGATCACCGGCGAGGGAGAGCCGGGCTACCTCGACGGCGTCCCGCCGAAGCGGATCGCGACCGACTTCCAGCGCCTGGCCAAGCAGACGGCGTTCCTCCGCCGGGCGCAGCTGAACCAGCGCTCGCGCTGGACGATCGCGGGCTGGCCGACCGACCACTGGGCCGGCGAGGTCTATCCGGAGCTCTCGCAGCTCGTGGCGAAGCAGCGTCTCGCCAAGGACCTCCTCCGCTTCTGCCGGCTCGCGGACGAGGACGGCAAGGGGACGAGCGGCTGGCTCAAGCATCTGCGCACGCTCGGCCGCCGCTCGGCCCGCCTGACGAAGCTCGGGCTCACCCGGCTCGAGTTGCGGGGGCCCGGCACCGAGCTCGACCTCGGCCTCGCCCGCGGCACCCGCTGGCTCGGCGGCCCGGAGACGCTCGTCGACGGCCGCATGATCGCGCCGAACATGCCGACGGAAGAGACGTTCACGAGCCCCGACGCGCGTAAGACGAACGGGTCCTTCCGCTGCACGTTCCCGCTCTCGTTCCGCGGCCGGCTCATCCGGGGGCTCCGCGGCGAGTTCTCGAACGGACGGCTCGTCTGGCTCAAGGCCGACTCCGCCGCGGATCGTGACTTCGTCGCGGCCTACATCGACACCGACCGCAACGGCAGGCGGCTCGGCGAGGTCGCGCTCGTCGACGCCTCGTCGCGCATCGGCCAGACGGGACGGATCTACTACAACACGCTGCTCGACGAGAACGCGGCGGCGCACATCGCATTCGGCAGCGGTTTCGGGGGCACGCGGACGGATACGCCTGCACGAGGAGTGAATCGCTCGACGATCCATCTCGACGTGATGATCGGCAGCCGGGAGCTGGAGGCGACTGGCGTCGACGAGAGCGGCCGCCGCATCCCGCTGATCCGCGCGGGGTCCTGGCAGATTTGAGAGGAAAGGCGGTCGTCACGGTGCTCGCCGTGGCCCTGGCGGCCGCAGGCTGCGGCGGCGGCAGCAGCTCCCCGCGCACCACGACGACGCGGGCCGCCTCGGTGGGCGCGACCACCTCGCCGCCGAAGTGCAAGCTCTCGGCGAAGCAGCGACGCATCTTCGCGCGGCTGAAGCGAGAGATCGTGCAGATGCACAAGCTCGAGCAGCCGCTGAAGACGGTGCACAAGCACGGGCCGATGAAGCTCGAGCTGCTCCTGAACCGCTTCCTGCTCTCCGTCGGCTACCTCCCCGTGGACGAGCGCGGCCTGCTGATCCGCAAGGCGAAGAGCTCCGTCGCCCTCTGCCAGGACTGCTTCGACGCGCTCGAGTCGATCGAGCCCTCCCTGCAGACGAAGTTCGGCGAGTCCCCCTGTCACCCGGGGTTCTAGCCGGGCGAAGAGCTGCACTCTTCGCCGTTCGCCCGCTGGGTTCGAAACGCTGGAGCCCGGCAAGGCCGGTAGCAGCCACCATCACGTCTCTGTGACGTCTCCGTCAACAGATCCTGTGCCCGGCTACGCGGCAGGCGAACCCGACGTCACGACTCCGTGACGGTTTCGTGACGGTGGCTGCTACCGGTCGTCCCGGGCTTCTAGGAAGCCGCGAGGAGCAGTTTCAGCGCGTCGGCATCGGCACGTAGCTCAGCTTCCGGATGCGGCGGCGGCTCGCCGTCGGGGAAGGGGAACGGCCAGCCGGGGCGAGGGTCGTCCGCGTAGCGCGGCACGACGTGCGTGTGCAGGTGCGGCAGCGTGTTCCCGAGCAAGTCGTAGTTGAGCTTGACCGGCGCGAGATGGCGCTCGAGCGCCCGGCCGACCTCGAGGAGCTCGCGCCAGTACGTCGCCGCTTCATCCTCCGTGAGCTCGGTGGGCTCGGCGACGTGCCGGCCGCGCCAGATCACGATCGTGTACCCACGCTGCACTCCCGCGCGCTGGAGGTATGCGTCGGCAGCCTCGCCGGCGAAGAACCGGATGCCGGCCGTGGTCTCGTCAGGCCGCCCCTCCGCGCACATCGGGCAGCCCTCGCCGCGGCGCAAGGCGTAGAACTCGGGCGGCCACTCCACACCGCGATTATGCTCGGCGTCCGATGCCGGAGACGCCCGAGCAGTTCTGGGAGCGAACGCGCGACCAGCTGCAGGCGCCGCCGGTCGAGGAGTGGGACACGTGGCCGTTCGAGGGCCCCGTGCGACCGAGGACACTGGAGCCGCCCGTCGAGCGCGAGAGACCCAGGCACGGCGCCGGCGGCGTCGACTGCCACGCGTGCGAGGCGCCGGACGACGCCTACGTGTGGACGAACGAGCGCTGGAGGCTCCGCGCACTCGACAAGCCGAGCGGCCTGCCGGTCGTCGTCCTGCTCGAGCCGCGCGAGCACTTTTCGGCTCCCGGCGACCTGTCCGAGGAGCTCGCCGCCGAGCTCGGCGTCCTCGTCAGCCGCATCGAGCGCGCAGTTCGCTCGGTCGAAGGAGTCGGACTCGTCCACGTCCTTCGCTACGGCGAGGGCGGCGAGCACCTCCACATCTGGTTCATGGCCCGCACCGCCCGGATGGAGCAGCTGCGCAGCAGCTTTGCGGCCATCTGGGACGACGTGCTGCCCGCGACGCCGGAAGACCTCTGGCGAGCGAACCTCGACCTCGTCGTCTCTGCGCTCGGCCGCACCGGCTAGCGCAAGCTAGGCGTCCACCATCAGGCCGTTCAGCGGTCCCCAGAGCGCCTCCGTGCGACGTGAGACGTGCGGCAGCAGAGTCAGCTTCCCGTCGGCCCAACCGTCGCGCTTCCGTTGCTCGTACCGCTCCTCGGCGAGCGGTTTCCACAGCTCGTCGAAGACCCGGGCCGGGTCGCCGTCGATCTCCGCGCGCGGGCGCTCGAGGTGCTCCTCCCACAGCCGCAACCGCGCCTCGCGCGCGAGCTCCTCGTCCCGTACGACGACGTTCACCTCGCTGTCGTTGAAGAGGGAGTGCTCGTTGAGGTTCGCGGAGCCGACCGTGAGCCAGGCGTCGTCGATCACGGCCGCCTTCGAGTGGACGTACACCGGGTTGCCGCCGGGGGCCGGCTGGAAGAGCGTGCAGGCGAGAAAGCGCGTAGGGCCGCCGGCCTCCTTGTCGGCGTCGATGAGCAACCCGACCTGCCCGCGGCTGTCGTCCGCGCCGTTGTTGGGGTGCGACGGCAGGAGCGTGATCACCCGGAAGTCGTCGCTGGGGGGGTTGCGGAGCTTCGCGGCGAGCGCGAACGTCACCTCCGGCGACCAGAGGAACTGGCTCTCGAGGTAGACGAGCCGCTCGGCCGAGCGAAGCGCGCGCAGATAGCTCTCGAGAATCGACCACTCGCCCTCCCGGCACGGCTCGTACAGCCGCTCGGGCACCGTGCGCACGAGCTGCGCCTCGACGCCGCCCGGGGCGCCCGGCGCCTCGGGCTCGCCCAGCTCTTCTTCGGCGACCGCCCGCCAGCGCATCAGGAAGTGCCGCGCGACGTCGCCGACGATGGGCCCTTCGAGGCGCAGGACGGTGTCGTGCCAGCCGAGGCCGTCCCGGGGCGGATGCTCGCATGAGTCGAGCCGGTTGCCCGCCAGGCAGGTCAGGTCGATCCCGCCCACGAACGCGACCTCGTCGTCGACGACGACGAGCTTCTCGTGGTGGCAGTGGAACGGCCGCTCCTTCGCATCGAGGGCCATCGTGATCGGCGTGCCGCGCGCGAGCTCCCGGCACGCCTCGCGTACCTCGCCGCGGTCCGGGTGGAAGAGCGGCAGCGGCGCGCCCGCCCAGGCGAGCACGCGCACGTCGACCCGCCCGGCGGCAGCCGCGAGCAGCTCCCGCAGCGACGGCCCGCCTTCCTCCAGCCGGAAGGAGTGGTCGAAGTGCCAGCCGGCGAGATGGACGTGCGAGCGCGCCGAGCGAACCGCCTCCGCGATCCGCGGCAGCGCCTCGGCGCCGTCCACGAGCAGCTCGACGCGGCAGTCGGCCCGCGGCGCGAACGACGCCGTCCGCGCCCAGCCGCCGGGGGGGGGATCGATCGCCGCGCCGCTGCCGCGGCGCCGGAGTCGCCGGACGTGGTGGAGGCGCATGACGCGCTCGATGGTCTCGCCGACGACGTCGTCGACGCGGTTCAGCGGGTAGGACGCCACGCGGCGGTGATGCCCCGCCCTGCCGAGAACCTCACCCGCTCGAGGAGTACGGCGACGAGTACTGGGAGTAGCTGTAGGTGCCGTCGCCGTTGATCTCGGTGCCGTTGAGCGTCGGGGTCGGGAAGTTCCTGACCGGCAGGTTCGCGACCGCGGGGCCCATGAAGTTGTGCCAGATCTCCGCGGGCAGGGTCCCGCCGGCGACCTGGTACACGCCCTCGACGTTGTAGAGCGGGATCTCCCCTCGCGGGTATCCGACCCAGACGCAGGTGGCGAGCTGCGGCACGTAGCCGCAGAACCAGGCGTCCTGGAAGTCGTTCGCCGTGCCGGTCTTGCCCGCCGCAGGCCGTGCGATGGCCGCCGCGGTGCCGGTGCCGTGCTCGATCACGCCCCGGAGGGCATAGGTGAGCTCGGCCGCGACGTTGGGGCCGAGGACCCGCTGTCCCTTGTTGCTGCGGATCGACTCGATCTCCTTCCCGTTCGGCCCGCGCACGCTCTCGAACGCCTGCGGCGTGTGGTGGATGCCGCCCGAGGCGAAGGTCGCATAGACGTCGGTCATCTCGAGCGGCGTGAACCCGACCGAGCCGAGCGTCATCGCGCACACGGCCTTGAAGTCGTTCCCCTTGCTCGTGATCCCGAGATGGTGCGCCACCGCCTGGACATTCCGCACGCCGACCTTGGCGATCAGCTGCGCGAAGATCGTGTTCACCGAGTTCGCGGTCGCGTCGAGGAGGTTCATCGTCCCGGCCGCCTCGTCGGCGTAGTTGTGGACGTCCCACGGGCCGTTGCGCGTCGCGCACTGCGGATCGGTGATGAAGAGCTCGGGCGGGCCGTAGAAGGTCGAGTAGAGCGAGTCGCCCGCGAGGAGCGCCGTCGCGAGCGTGATCGGCTTGAAGGAGCTGCCGGTCGAGCGATGCGACTGCGTCGCGAGGTTGAACTGCATCCTGCGTCCGCTCGGGAGGTAGGCGACCATGGCCTTCACCGCGCCGTTGCTCGGGTCGATCGAGACGAGCGCCGCAGCGGGGTCGGTCGGCGTATGGAGGACGGACGTGACCGCGTGCAGGGCGAGCCCCTGCAGGCGCGTGTCGAGCGTCGTCTTGACCTTGAGGCCGCCGAGCTCCACCTGCCGCTGCCCGTAGTGCGGCAGCTTGGTGAGCTCCTGCGTCGCCCAGCCGAAGAAGTTCGGCTGATGCAACTGCGAGTAGAGACGGCCCGGGTGGAGCTGGAGGCTCTTCCGTTTCGCCATGCGGAGCTTCGCCGCCGTGATGTAGCCGTTCTTCCACATCGCCTGCAGCACCTCGTTGCGGCGAGAGAGGGCAGCGTGCGGGTTGGCGATCGGGTCGTCGACGGACGGAGCCTGCGGCAGGCCGGCGAGCAGCGCCGCCTGGACGAGCGTCAGATCCGCGGCGTTCTTCGAGAAGTACGTCTGCGCGGCCGCCTGCGCCCCGTACGCGTGCCGCCCGTAGAAGACCTGGTTGAGGTAGTCCCCCAGGATCTGCTTCCGGGCATGGCTGTCGAAGAACTTCTCCGCGAGGCAGGCCTCCCTGACCTTGCGCGACAGGGTCCGCTGCGGGTGGCCGATGTAGAGGTTGCGGACGAGCTCCTGGGTGATGGTCGAGCCGCCCTGCACGATGTGGCCGTTCGAGAGGTTCTGGTAGAAGGCGCGCGCAATGCCCTGGTAGTCGAGCGCGCCGTGTTGCCAGAAGCGCGCGTCCTCGATCGCAACCGTCGCCTGCGGCAGCCACGGCGACATCCGCCTGAGCGGCAGCGGCTGGCGGTTGGTCGCCGACGGCACGACGCCGAGTAGGCGCATGTTGTTCGTGTAGAGGAAGGAGTTCTCGCCGAGCGAGAGCGGGCGGAGGTCGGACAGGCTGCACGTCGTGAGCAGGATCTGCCGCCCGGTGAAGGCGACGGTCGCAAGCGTGAGCGCGATGACCGCCGCGAGGAGAAGCGCGAGGAAGAGCACGATCCCGCGCCGCTTGCGCTGGCGGCGACGCAGCCGCGCGTGCCGCGCGAGAAGCAGCCGCTCGAGGTCCCGGTCCACGCCCGACGGCTGCCGGCGCTGCGGTCCTCTCCCGTGACGACCATGATTGCCTTCCACTGCTTTCGCCATTGTGCTGCAAACGGCGGATCAGGAAACAGCCCAGGCGGGCCTATCGAGCCGCCACTGCCGCCGCACGAGCCGCTCGGTGCGGCGCTCGGCCACCGCAACGACTTTACGTTTGTCGGCCGCCGGCTCGGGGATCTTTTCCGCCGTGAACGCACTTCCCCTTGTGTTCAGCACCTCGACGTTCCCGAGCCTGCACGACTTCTTCCATTCGACGGGCTTCGTCATCGCCCGCAACCTCGCCGTGGTCTTCGCGGTCGTCTTCTGGCTCGCGCTCGGGTTCTGGGTCTACAAGGACGCCCGCCGTCGGCTAGCCGACCCGTTTCTCGTCTTCGTCTCGACGCTGGTCGGGCTGGTGCCGCCGTACGTCGGGCCGATCGTCTACCTGCTCTTCCGGCCGTCGGACACCCTCGAGGACGCGCGCTGCCGGCGTGCCGAGCTCCACGCGCTCGAGCAGCAGCTCACCCGGTCGCGGCCGACCTGTCCGGTCTGCAGCTCCGCGGTCGAGCCCGAATACCTCGCGTGCCCCGTGTGCACCACCATGCTCCGCGAGCCCTGCGCGAGCTGCAATGCGCCGCTGGAGCCGCTCTGGCAGATCTGCCCCTACTGCACGTCGCCGATCGGGCTGCCGGCCGAGGATCTCGACGCGGCGCTGACGTCGGAGGCGCAGACCATCGCCCTGGTCGACGACCTCCCGCTCGTGCCGCAGCCCGAGACGCGCGCCGCCGACGCCTAGCTGCGCCGAGAGGGCGCGGTCCCGTCCTCCACGCCCTCTCGCGAAGCCTGCTGTGTCGGTCGGCCGACTACGCGCAGTTGCCGGCGTCCGTCTGGACGGTGCCACCAGGCCCGTTGACGATGGCCGAGTGACTTCCCACGACGGCGTGGATGCAGTAGGTAGTGCCGCCGGTCTCGGCCTTGGCCACGTTGATGGCCGAGCTGAGGCCGGAGTCGTAGGTCTGCAGGTTCGGCACGCTCAGACCGGTATAGGTGTTGTTCGGGACCTGATCCGAGAAGAACGCCTCGGCGGAGGGCATGGCCTCGCGGACGTCGGCCGCGGCGGCCGTCTTCTGGGCCTTGTCCCGGAAGCCGAGGTATGACGGAACGGCAATCGAGAGCAGGATGCCGATGATGATCAGGACGACGAGAAGCTCGATCAGGGTGAATCCCTCGTCGTGCTGCAGACGCTGCCGAAGACTGAGCATGTTCCAGGTCCTTTCGTAGGAGTGGTGCGTGGCAGCGCGTGGATCGACAGCCCCGGTAGGAAACCGGGATGAATGCGGCCGGAAGCGGGCGGTGGGCCGCAAACTCGCTTTCTATGCCGGCCGGTAGCGGTACCCGAAGCCGCGCACGGTCTCGATCGGGGTACCTCCTGGGGCGTCCGGAGCGAGCTTTCGACGCAGGTAACCCACGTAGAGCTTCACCTCGTCGCGTGAGGTGTCGAGGCTGTCCCCCCAGACGAGCTCGCGGAGCTGGTCGTGGCTCAACACCTGGTTCGGGTGCCGCACGAAGGCGGACAGGAGCCGGTATTCGAGCGGGGTCAGGACGACCTCGCGGTCGTCGTAGCGGACGGCGCGCTGCGCGAACGAGATGCTGAGCCGGGAGTCGGCGTACGTCTCCTCCGCGCCGCCGCTCCGCGGGCGCCGCAGGAGCACCTCGACGCGCGCCACGAGCTCCTGACGGCCGAACGGCTTGACCACGTAGTCGTCGGCTCCGCCCTTGAGCCCACGGACGCGTTCCAGCTCGGCGTCGTGTGCCGTCAGCATCAGCACCGGGACGTCCGTCACTTCCCGGATCCGCTCGAGGGTCGCCCAGCCGTCGAGGCCCGGCATCGTGACGTCGAGGATGATCAGGTCGGGCGAGCCGGCGTAGAGCTCGCGCAGGCCGGCGCGTCCGTCCGAGGCCTCGGAGACCTCGTGTCCGGCGCGTTCCAGCAGCGCGCGCAGGAGCCCGCGGATGTCGGCGTCGTCGTCGACGACGAGGATCCGGGAAGCGGCCATCAAATGTCATTCCACCGGGGGATGCAGGACTCCTTCGCTTTCTTCGATGCCTTTCTGTGTGACGGCGTCGACTGCGGAGCTCACAGCCCGTTTCGTGCGGGCGCGTGCCGAGGCGCGGCCGAACGGCCGGCCGCCGGACCACGCGGTCCCGTTCACGCTGATCGCCGTCGCCACCGCGTACGGGCTGCTCTTCCTGCCGACCGGCCAGGTCGACTACGGCAAGGCCCCGGTCGCGGGCGCTCTCGGTGCCGCCCTGCTCGGGCTCGCGCTCTGCTGGCCGAGGTTCCCGCGGGTCGCCACCATCGGGATCCCGCTGGGCTACATCGCGCTCGCCGCGCTGCTGCGCGAGGCCGCGGGCGGCTCTCAGTCCGGCTTCGGCGGTCTCTTCCTGCTCCCCGTCCTCTGGCTGGCCGTCACCGCGGGGCGCCGCGAGCTCGCCGCGATCATCGCCGCGATGGCGGTGGCACAGGCCGTGCCTCTCGCCTTCGCCGGAGCGCCGGAGTACCCGGCGTCAGGCTGGCGGGGCGCCGTCGTCCTCTGCACCGTCGCGGCGATCACGGGCCTGATGGTCCAGCGCCTCGTCGACGACGCGCGCAGGCGCAACACGCTTCTCGAGGAGCACACCGAGTCGCTTTCCCGTGCATCCGCCCAGCTCGCCCGGCAGAACGAGCGCCTGCTCGAGCTCGACCGTCTCAAGGACGAGTTCATCGCGACCGCCTCGCACGAGCTGCGCACGCCGCTCACCTCGATCAGCGGCTACCTCGAAATGTCTCTCGACGCGAGCGAAGGCCCCCTGTCGCCGGCCCGCGAGAACCACCTGAGGATCGTCCAGCGCAACGCCGACCGTCTCACCGTCCTCGTCGACCAGCTCCTCTTCCTCGCGAGAGTCGACTCGCACCGCCTCGAGGTCGACCGGCATCCCGTCGATCTCGGCGAGATCCTGACCGAGGCCGCGGAGACAGCAGGCCCGGCCGCCCGCGCCAAGAACATCGCCCTTCTCCTCGACACGGAGTCGCCCCGGCGCGTGCTCGCCGACCGGCCGCAGCTCCTTCGGCTCGTCGACAACCTCGTCGTGAACGCGATCAAGTTCACTCCGGAGGGAGGCACCGTCGGGCTCGCGGCGACGGGCGACGGCGCCACGGCAACGCTCGCGGTGACGGACACCGGCGTCGGGATCACCTCCGCTGACCGGCCGGAGCTCTTCAAGCGGTTCTTCCGCGGTACGAGCGCGATCGAGAAGGCGATCCCCGGCAGCGGCCTCGGCCTGGCGATCTCGCAGGTCATCGCCGAAGCCCACGGCACCACCATCGAGGTCGAGAGCATCGCCGGCGCCGGCTCGACCTTCAGCCTCGCCTTCCCGGCCGCCTGAGCGGACCGCAGCGGCTCCGGCTGCCGTAACCGACGTCGGGCAGAAAGATCGATCAGGTCTAGGCGGCCGCCGCGAACGTAGAGCCGACGGGGAGACTCGAACTCCCGACCCCATCATTACGAGTGATGTGCTCTACCAGCTGAGCTACGTCGGCGGGGAGCCAGCAGTTTAGCCCCCGTCAGGACTCGATCGTGACGAGCGTCCCGATCGGCGTGTAGGGCCAGACCTCCGCCGCTGCGGCCTCCGGCAGCTCGACGCAGCCGAGGCTCTGCGGAGTCCCGAACGAGGCGCGTGGGAACTCGTGGAGCGCGTCGCCGCCGTGGAAGTAGCTGATCCAGCGGATGCCGGGATCGTGGTAGTGCGAGCCGTCCGGGTTCGTGCCGCTCATCGTCCCGACCGGGATGTGCTCGAAGACGGGCCAGGTCCCCGGGGCGGTCGGCGACTGCGCGATGCCGGTGTTGCCCGGCGAGGTGAGGATCACGCGGCCGGCGACCCAGAGGCTGAGCGACTGCGGCACCGTCTCGTGGACGAACACGTAGCTGTAGGCGCGCTGGTACTTCCGGCCGGTGAGGTCGTCGCGGAGGAGCGCGCGCCAGACCGCCGGGCCCGCGACGCCGTCGGTAGCCATCCCGTGCACGTTTTCGAAGCGCATGACGGCTCCCTGGGTGACGACGTTCCAGCGGCCGGGCCTCCAGAGCGTCCGCAACGAGACCGGCACCTGCCCGTAGCGCCACGAGAAGCTGCCGGGCGGCGGAGAGACCGCTGCGGCCGCCTCGGCGGCGGGCGTCGAGGGCGTCGCGCCACCGTGCGGGATCCAGCCCACCGGGAGATAGCCCGCGCGGGCGAGGAGCTGCTGGAGACGCAGCGTCGATCCCGCCGGGACCTTCCAGCCGAGCACCTGGCCGGGAAGCCGGACGTGCTGGATGCCGCCGAGACCGAAGCCGAAGCCCGCGGGGCGGAACGTGAGCGTGTGCGAGTCGACCTGCTGCCAGTGACCACGCGCGGCCGGCACGAGCTGCGGCAGACGCGAGCCGAGCACGTCGCCGACCGGCTTGGCGAAGGTCAGCGTCAACGTGCCGAACGGCAGGAGCCTGCGGCCCGAGGCGGGCTCGGAGACGACCCTCGTCGGCCCGCCGGCAACGAACCAGGAGACCCGCACCGGAGCGGGGAGCTTCTCCCACGGGCGAGGCGCGGCCGCCACGGTGGTCGTCCCGGCGCTCCGCTCTCCCGAGGCGACGACGCCGAGCGGAACGGCGGTCGCGCCGCCCCAGATCCGCTTGCCGACCCGGCCGATCGCCACCCGGCTCACCGGCTCGGCGAACCGGACCGTCACGACGCTGCCGCTCTTCGGACTGAGCAGGGTGGAGCGGAGGCGCGCCGCGGGTGCGACGACCGTCCGCGTGCGCTCGACATCATGGCCGACGAGCCAGCCGATCCAGCCGGGCCGCCGGATGCTCGCCCGCACCGTCAGCCGTTCTCCCGGCGCGATCCGGGCCTGGGGCACGATCGTTCCGTCGCGGAGCTTGATCGGCACCACCTTCCCCGAGGAATCCACCACCTGGACGCTCTCGACCCGGCCGGCGAAGCCGGGAAGCGAGATGTCCGCCAGCCCGCTCGACGAGCCGGCCAGCGCCCCGGCCGGCCACGCGAGCAGGGCGGCGCCCGCCGTGCCCGCCGCAAGGAGAGCAACGGCGAACGCCGTCAAGACCCACACTCGCATCACGACGGCTCCAGTATGGCCTACGCTCACGTCGATGGCCGGTCCCGCCGGGGGCAGAGGGATGCCGCGCGAGCTTTCGCGCGCCGAGATCGACGAATTCCTCCGCGGACAGCGGATCGCCCGCCTGGGCTGCCACGCGGGCGGCGTGACCTACGTCGTGCCGCTGATCTACGCGTACGACGAGGACGCCGTCGTCGCGGTTACGACCGAGGGCCGCAAGACCGCGATGCTGCGCGAGAACCCGCACGTCTGCGTCGAGGTGGACGAGTACGACACGGACGGCCGAGGGAGCTGGCGGAGCGTGATCGCCTACGGCACGTACGAGGAGCTCGAGGGCGACGCCGTCGAGCCTGCGCTGGCCCTCCTGCGGCGGCGTTTCGCCCGCACCGCGGGCCGCGCGGCAGAGCCGCGGCGGCTCGGCCCCGGGGTCGTCGTCCTCCGCATCACCCTCGGTGAGGTATCCGGCCGTACCGTCGAGAGGTGAATTTCCCTGCGTAAGTAGGGAATGAGACTTTGTACGGAAATAGAAAAATACCCACGTTTGGGAATGGACTTCGGTGCAACGCCGTTCTATAACTCGTCTGGGTGGCGGCGCCGCACGGGAAGCCGTTTCAACGCCGCCCGCGGCGCCGAGATCCGGCAGCCCGCCATGAGCGAAAGGAACAACACACTGAGCGACACCATTCACCTGCACGATCTCTCCCCTGTCGAGCGCCTGCTCGAGGAGGCCGCCGAGCGCGGTTTCGTCGAGGAGAAGGACATCCAGGCTCTGGCGGACGAGCACGAGCTGACCGAGGACGACCTCGCCGGCCTTCGTGTCGCGCTCGAGGAGCGCGACGTCATCGTGCGCGACGACACCCCCGAGGAGAAGCGCCCGGTCGCAGCCGCGCCGGTCACCGGCACGCTCGACCCGCTGCAACTCTTCATGGACGCGGCGGGCCGCCACAAGCTGCTCACGGCCGCGGACGAGGTTGCGCTCGCGAAGCGCATCGAGCGCGGCGACCTCGCGGCGAAGGAGAAGATGATCAACTCCAACCTCCGCCTCGTCGTCTCGATCGCGAAGCGCTACCAGGGCCACGACGTGCCTCTGCTCGACCTGATCCAGGAGGGCGTGATCGGCCTCAACCGCGCAGCCGAGAAGTTCGACTGGCGCAAGGGCTACAAGTTCTCGACCTATGCCACCTGGTGGATTCGCCAGGCCTGCCAGCGCGCGGTCGCGAACCAGTCGAAGACGATCCGCATCCCGGTGCACGTCCAGGAGCGCCGCATCAAGCTGAACCGCGCGTCCGCGGAGCTCCAGGCGAAGCTGGGCCGCGAGGCCACCGCCGAGGAGCTCGCCCAGGCGACGCGGCTCAAGCTCGAGCACGTCGTGGAGGCACTCGACGCGGTCGACTCCGTCTCCCTGAACCAGGGCCTCGGCTCGGACGGCGACTCGGAGCTCGGCGACCTGTTCGCCGACGAGTCCTCGGCCGACCCCGCCGAGGAGGCAGTCGAGTCGGTGCGCCGGCAGCGCGTCCAGCGCGCGGTCGCCGACCTCCCCGAGCGGCAGCGGCGGATCATCGAGCTCCGCTTCGGCTTCGAGTCCGAGCCGGCGTCCCTCGAGACGATCGGCAAGGAGCTCGGCCTGACGCGGGAGCGCGTCCGCCAGCTCGAGAGCGACGCCCTCGCGCGGCTGCAGCTCGCACTCGGCGACGAGCTCGTCTTCGCCGCCTAAGCTAGAGGGGTCTGAGAGACACCATCGAGGGCCGGGAGCGATCCCGGCCCTCGGCGTCTCAGGCGACGGCGGCCGCGTCGTCCTCGTCCGCGAGCACCGCGCAGAGCAGCTCCACGACCTGGGGGTCGAACTGCTTGCCTGCGCACCGCCGGAGCTCGGCCACGGCCTCGCTCGGAGTACGGGCGGCGCAATAGGGCCGGTCGCTTGTCATGGCCGAGTACGCGTCGCAGGTGAAGACGATCCTCGCCGCGAGCGGAATCGCCTCGCCGGCCAGCTGGTCCGGGTAGCCGCTGCCGTCCCAGTTTTCATGAGTGGAGCGCACGATGTTGCCGACGGGCCGGAGCGCCGGCGCCGCGCCGAGGATCCGCTCGCCGACCAGCGTGTGGGAGTGGATGAAGCTCAGCTCGTTCGCGTCCAGCGGCCCGGGCTTCTGCAGGACGACGTCCGGAACCGCGAGCTTCCCGACGTCGTGCAGCTCGGCGACGAGCCGCAGCTCCTCGAGCTCGTCGCGCCCGAGCCCGAGCCGTTCCCCGACCCGGAGCGCGAGCGACGAGACGTCCGCCACGTGAGCGCGGAGCCTCGGCTCCCGCTCGGCGAGCGTGCGCAGCAGCGGCTCGTGCGCCGTTCCGCGGCGCATCTCGGCCAGCGCGTCCTTCTGCGCATACAGCCGCTGGTCGGCGACGCTGAGAGCCGCCGAGACCGTGGTCGCGTCGACCGCGAGCACCGCCGTCCCGTACGCGCTCGTGACCGCGAAGCCCTCGCCGCTCTCGCTGAGCGCGTTCGCGACGCGCTGCAGCGCGGGTTCCGAGGCAGGCAGCAGCACGCAGAACTCGTCCCCGCCCATGCGGTACGCGCTGCCGGACGGTGCCGCAGCCGCTACGAGCTTGGCCGCGAAGCGCGACAGCAGCGCGTCGCCGGCGGGATGGCCGAAGGTGTCGTTGTAGGCCTTGAAGCCGTTGAGGTCGAAGATCGCGAGCAGCCGCGGCTCGCCGTCCCGGGCGCGCTCGAGCTCCCCGGCGAGGTCGAGGAGGAGCTTGCGCCGGTTGGCAAGGCCCGTGAGCGAGTCCGTGAGCGCCTCGCGGCGGCTTTCGCCCAGCAGCAGGCGGTTCTCGCGGAGCGTGAGCGCCGTCCGCGCCAGGACGAGCGCGATCGTCGCGGTGGCCAGGACCAGCGCGATCGGGTGCAGGGGCCAGTGTGCGGCGGCAACGAGCACCCCGGTCGCGACGAGGCCGCACACGATGGGCGTGCCGAGCAGCGTTCGATCCTGGAGCTCGATGCGAGGCGCCCGACCCGGCCGCTGCCACGCCGCCAGCGAGATGAGAACGAGGGAGAGCGGCCACGCAAGGTCGAGGTATGTGCCTTCGACATAGGTGCCGAGAGCGGTGCTGTAGAGGAAGAGCCCGTCGCCGAAGGTGTTGAAGAGCAGACCGACGGCTATCAGCGTCCAGGCACGGCCGGGCCGCCAGCGGGTGACCGAGAAGACGAAGACGAGAAGCGAGAACAGGAGCACGTCGCCGATGGGATAGGCGATGTTGGTCAGAACGACGAGCCGGCTCCCGTGCGTCGAGTTGACGACGGCCTCGACGAGCACCGCCGCGGCGAGCGCGGCGGCAGCCGCAGCGGCAACCAGCCCGTCGAGCCACAGACTCGCGCTGAAGGTGGAGACGCGCCGGCGGAGCAGCAGCACGATCCCGACGTAGAGGAGCGGATAGAAGACGAGGTACAAGAAGTCGGCGGCGGACGGGAAGGGCGGATCGCCGCCGTACCAGAAGTCGAACAGGATGTCGCCCCCCGCCGTCGCCAGCAGGGCGAAGCCGACGCAGAGCCAGGCGGGGCGCTCAGCCCGGACGAGCACGGCACGCCCGAGCGCACCGAGCGCCGCCAGAACCTCCAGGCCCTCGTAGATCCAGCTCTCGTACAGGCGCGTCCCGCCCGGCGAGAGGTGACCGAGGTAGGAAAGGCCGAGCAAGGCCAGGCCGGCGACGAGTATCGCCTGCCAGAGCCGGATCATCGCCGGCGCACGGAGATGAGCCGCAGCCTCCATGACGGTGTGTACGTATCGACACGTTCCGCAGCCCGCTTGATGGTCGATTCGGGCTCAGCACGTCCCTACGCCACGGCGGCGGTCGCGCCGAGCTCGCTGCGCAGCCGGATGAGCAGCGCCTCGAGCGCGAGGGACGTCGAGACCTGCAGCTCCTCCGCCTGCCGCCACGCGGCGCGGACGAGCTCGCACGCCTCCTCGGCGGCGTGCATCCGCTCGAGGGCGGCATCGGAGCGCAGCTCCGCGAGCCGGTCGACGTGCACGGCCGCGGCCTCGGCGCCCGCGGCGACGACGACGAGGTCGCGGTACCACGACTCGAGCTCCTCGAGCTGGGCGAGCAGCTCCTCGCGCTCCGCGCCACGTTGCGCACGCCGGATTCGCTGCTCCGCCTCTCGTCCGGTCAACTCGAGGGACTCGACCTGGACCTCGGCGGCGTCCCTGGCCTCCGCCCCGCGCTCGGCGATGCCCGCGAGAAGAGCCTCGGCAGCGTCGGACGGCTCGAACGCGGGATCCGCGTAGACCGACCGCGCGACCGCGATCAACGCCTCGCGCCGCCCGGCTGCGGCGGGGTCGAGGAGCTGCAGGGCGCGGCCGAGACGGCCGCCGGCGACGCGCGCGAGGGTCGTCACCTCCTCCTCGCCGAGGTCGGGCGCACGCTCGTGGATCGCCTGGCGCACCGCAGGCTCCGAGAGCCTCCGGAAGGGCACGGGCTGGCAGCGCGAGCGGATCGTCTCCGGCAGCGGCCCGAGCCGCTCGGCCACGAGGACGACGACGGCGTACGGCGGCGGCTCCTCGAGATCCTTGAGCAGGGCGTCCGCGGCGTCCTCGTTCAGCGAGTCGGCGCCGAAGACGAGGTAGACGCGCCGCTCGGCCTCGAACGGCCGCATGTGCAGGTCGCGACGGAGCTCGCGGACGTCGTCGATCCGGATCTGCTCCCCCAGCGGCTCGAGCACATACAGATCGGGATGGCTGCCCCGCTCGACCCGCGAGTGGTCGCCGAGCAGCTCGGCCGCGAAGCGCCGCGCGAGCTCACGCTTGCCGACGCCCGCCGGGCCGTGGAACAGGTAGGCGTGCGCCGGCCCTTCCTGCAGGGCAGCCGCGAGCAGCCGCTTGGCCTCGTGCTGCTCAGGGACGCTCTCGAAGCCGCTCACGCACCTCCCTCGCAATCGTCTCGGGTGACGCTGTCGCGTCGATCGTGACGATTCTCTCCGGGAAGCGCTGCGCGAGCTCGCGATAGGCGGCGTCGACCTTCGCCTGCAGCGCCGTCCCTTCGCGCTCGAGCCGGTCCGGGTCGACGTGCCGTCCGGTTGCGACGGCGGGGTCGAGGAGAAGCACGAAGGTGACGTCGGGGAGCAGGTCGCCGGTCACGGCGAGGTTGAGCTGGAGCACGGCGTCGACACCGAGCCCGCGGGCGATGCCCTGGTAGGCGAGCGAGGAATCGAGATAGCGGTCGCAGAGGACGTCCGCGCCGCGCTCGAGCGCCGGGCGGATCACCTCCTCGACGTGCTCGGCACGCGACGCAGCAAAGAGCGCCGCTTCCGCCCAAGCGCCCATGACGGGCCCGTTGAGGACGAGCGTCCGCACGGCTTCGCCCAGCTCCGTGCCGCCGGGCTCCCGCGTCAGGACGACCTCGCGCCGCTCGGCCTCGAGCGCCGCGCGCAGGAGCTCCGCCTGCGTCGACTTGCCCGAGCCGTCGGCCCCTTCGAAGGTCACGAACACTCCCTCGACTCTACGGCAGGAGGAGCGGCCGTTCGCAGGGCGAACCGTGACGGTCCGTGGAGCACGTCCAACCGCTCAGCCGGCCGTTCCCCTGGCGCATCGCGACTCTTGTCGCGAGCGCCCTCGCGCTCGCGACGCTGGCCGGGCTCGTGCTTACTCATGGGCCGGGACAGACACGGCCGGTACCTGGTACCAGCCGTGTCCCGAAGGGACCTGCCTTGCCGCCGCTGCGGCCGCGCTCCCGCATCTCGGTCCTCGTCCTCAACGGCAACGGGATCGGCGGTGCGGCGGGCACCGAGGCGACCGGCCTCCTCGCCCGCGGCTACCGCCACGCCATCCCGACCGACGCGCCGAACCTCGACTACTCGCGCTCGCTCGTCCTCTTCAGGCCCGGCTGGCAGCGGGAGGCGGAGCGCCTCTCCCACGACGCCCGGATCGCGCTGGTGGCTCCGCTGGACGGCCGTGTGGCGCCCCTGTACGCGCACGTTCCGCTCGTCGTGATCCTGGGCGCGAACCAGCGCCCGTAGCCGCTCTCGGTTCCGTCCGATGCGGGGTCTACGGTCCCGTTCCCCGTTGGCGGGATCGGATGCCGGCGACGGTCCAGAAGAGGCCTTGAGGCCACTACAGTTCGGGAGGGAAGATGGCAAGCGTCGAGCAGGTTCCGGGCACCGAAGAGACGGCGGCAGAGGTCGTCAATACCGTCGTGGAGGAGGGCGCGCGCCTTGGCGTGAAGCGCTTCTTCACGATCCCGGGCCGCGACCCGTTCGACGAGATCGAGTGGGAGACGCGGGACGCGATCATCCCGGGCCGCGACGGCCCGGCCTTCGAGCAGCGCGGCGTGGAGTTCCCGAAGTTCTGGTCCCAGACCGCGACCAACATCGTCGCGCAGAAGTACTTCCGCGGCCGGCTCTCCTCGCCCGAGCGTGAGTCGAGCGTGAAGCAGATGATCGGCCGCGTCGTCGACACGGTCGTCGCCTGGGGCAAGGAAGGCGGCTACTTCGCCGACGCGGACGAGGCCGACACGTTCGAGGCCGAGCTGAAGGCGATCCTCGTCAACCAGTACGCCTCCTTCAACAGTCCCGTCTGGTTCAACGTCGGCTTCGAGGCAGCTCCGCAGTGCTCCGCCTGCTTCATCCTCTCGATCGACGACTCGATGGAGTCGATCCTCGACTGGATCCGGCGCGAGGGCGTCATCTTCCGCGGCGGCTCAGGCTCGGGCGTCAACCTCTCGCGGCTGCGCTCGTCGAAGGAGCAGCTCTCGAAGGGCGGCTACGCCTCGGGTCCGGTCTCGTTCATGCGCGGCGCCGACGCGTCGGCGGGCACGATCAAGTCGGGCGGCAAGACGCGGCGTGCGGCGAAGATGGTCGTGCTCGACGTCGACCACCCGGACGTCGAGGAGTTCATCTGGTGCAAGGCCAAGGAGGAGCGCAAGGCGCGCGTTCTCGAGCAGTCCGGCTACGACATGTCCCTCGACTCGCCGGACTGGGCGTCGATCCAGTACCAGAACGCGAACAACTCCGTCCGCGTCAGCGACGCGTTCATGGAGGCGGCGACGAAGGGCGACGAGTTCAACCTCACCGCCCGCACCGACGGCAGCGTCCTCGCAACGGTCGACGCGCGCGAGCTGCTGAAGCAGATCGCGGCGGCGGCCTGGGAGTGCGCGGATCCGGGCGTCCAGTACGACACGACGATCAACTCGTGGCACACGCTGCCGAACACGAGCCGGATCAACGCCTCGAACCCCTGCTCGGAGTACATGTCGATCGACGACTCGGCGTGCAACCTCGCCTCGCTCAACCTGATGAAGTTCCGGCGCGAGGACGGCGAGCTCGACGTCGAGGCGTTCGAGCACGCGGTCGACGTCGTCTTCCTGGCCCAGGAGATCCTCGTCGGCTACTCGTCCTATCCGACGGCCGAGATCGGGCGCAACGCGAAGCGCTTCCGCCAGCTCGGGCTCGGCTACGCGAACCTCGGCGCGCTGCTGATGGCGCGCGGCTTCCCGTACGACTCCGACGAGGGACGCGCGTACGCGGCGGCGATCACCGGCCTGATGACGGGCCGCGCCTATCGCAAGTCGGCCGAGATCGCGTCGCGGATGGGGCCGTTCGACGGCTTCCAGGTCAACCGGGCGCCGTTCATCGGCGTGGTCGCGAAGCACCGCGCCGCAGTCGGCAACATCGAGCACGCCGACTCCGTGCCGGCCGAACTGCTCGGCCACTGCCGCAAGGCCTGGGACGACGCGCTCGACCTCGGCGAGATCCACGGCTTCCGCAACGCGCAGGCGACGGTGCTCGCCCCGACCGGGACGATCAGCTTCATGATGGATTGCGACACGACCGGCGTCGAGCCCGACTTCTCGCTCGTCAAGTCGAAGAAGCTCGTCGGGGGCGGCGAGATCACGATCGTGAACAAGACCGTCCCGATGGCGCTCGAGCGGCTCGGCTACGCGCCGCGCGAGGTCGAGGAGACCGTCGCCTTCGTCGACGAGCGGAACGGCGTCGTCGGAGCGCCGTACATCAAGACGGAGCACTACCCGGTCTTCGACTGCGCCGTGGGCGAGCGGGCGATCCACTACCTCGGTCACGTCCGGATGATGGGCGCCGTGCAGCCGTTCATCTCCGGCGCGATCTCGAAGACGGTGAACATGCCCGAGGAGGCCACGGTCGAGGACGTGATGGACCTCTACGTCGACGCCTGGAAGCTCGGCGTCAAGGCGATCGCGATCTACCGCGACAACTGCAAGGTCGCGCAGCCGCTCTCGAGCTCAGGCAAGGACGGCCAGACCGCCGTCGCGACGCCGCCGATCCAGGTGCACGAGCGCAAGCGCCTGCCGCTCGACCGCACCGAGGTCGGCCGCAAGTTCCAGGTTGGCGACCACGAGGGCTACATCCACGTCGGCACCTACGACGACGGCAGCCCGGGCGACATCTTCGTCGATATCGCGAAGGACGGCACGACCATGGCCGGACTGATGAACTCGCTCTGCATCGCGGTCTCGATGGGCCTCCAGTACGGCGTGCCGCCGGAGGTGTACGTCTCGAAGCTCTCGCACCAGCGCTTCGAGCCGAGCGGGCTCACGAACGATGCGGACATCCGCGCCGCGAAGTCGATCGTCGACTACATCTTCCGCTGGTTCGGCAAGACCTTCCTCACCGCCGAGCAGCAGGAGGAGGCGGGGATCCTCTCCGCCGAGGTGAAGGCACGGCTCGCCGAGCGCTACGCCGCCGGCGGCGACGCCGAGTCGGCGCCGGGCGAGCCTGGCGAGGCGCCGCCTCCCGGCCAGACGGCCCTCTTCAACAGCTGGGAGGACGCGGTCGAATGCGCCCGCTGCGGCGGGCGGATGATCCGCACCGGCAGCTGCTACACGTGCCGCGACTGCGGCACGAACACCGGCTGCTCCTAGCAGCCGGCGCGATCGCTCCTTGTCCGGAGGCCCCGCAACCGCGGGGCCTCCGTCGTTTCGTGCTGATCAACCCGAGAGCCGGGCTGCGACCTTCGCCTGCTGCAGCGCCTGGCGGGCAAGGGCCTTCGCCTTCGTCATGTCGTCGGTTGCGCCGGCGGTCGCGGCGCGGGACATGTCGTTGCAGGCGATCTGCATGTGGACGACGGCCTGCTGTTGCCGAGCGGTCCTGGCGTGCGTCGAGAGCTTGCCGTTGACCACGCGCTGACACTGCGCGAGTAGCGGTGTGCCGGACGCGACGGCGCCGGAGACGTTGCCGCTCTGGAACGCGTGCACGCTCGTCTGGACCCGCGCCTCCAAGCCGTGGATGGTCGCGCGGAAGTTCCCGGAGCCCTGTGCGTGCCGGACGCCGGCGACGCCGCTCGTGGTGCCGCTCGCGCTGCCGCTGCCGCCGCAGCCGGCAAGAGCCACCGCGGCCGCAAGGAGCATGCAGGCGCTGAGAATTGCCTTCGTCATCGCTGATATCTCCCTCCGTTGCGTCAATCCGACAACGGCCGGTACGACGAATCCGTTGCTGTGGAGGCGCAACGCTGCTTGGATGCGGGAATGGCCAGTTGCCGTTCCTGCGGTCAGGAAAACCCGGACATCGCCCGCTTCTGCCTCGCCTGCGGAGCTTCGCTCGCCGACGAGCCGGCGCCGCGCGAGGAGCGCCGGATCGTCAGCGTCGTTTTCGTCGACCTCGTGGGCTTCACGTCGCGCTCGGAGCGACTCGACCCCGAAGACGTGCGAGCGATCCTCACCCCGTACCACGAGACGGTGCGGGCCGAGATCGAGTCGTTCGGCGGCGTCGTCGAGAAGTTCGTCGGCGATGCGGTGATGGCCGTGTTCGGGGCGCCGACCGCGCACGGCGACGACCCGGAGCGCGCTGTCCGGGCAGCGCTTGCCGTCCGCGAGGCCGTGACTGCGCTCAACGCGGAGCAGCCCGAGCTCGAGCTCAGCATCCGCGGCGCCGTCACCACCGGCGAGGCGGTCGTCTCCCTTTCGGCGCGGCCGGCGCTCGGCGAGGCGATGGTCGCCGGCGACGTCGTGAACACCGCGGCGCGCCTGCAGCAGCATGCCCCCGTCGGAGAGATCATCGTCGGCGAGGAGACGTACCGGGCCACGCGCGCGGCGATCGAGTACGAGCCCCTCGAGGCGGTGACGGCGAAGGGGAAGGCGGAGCCGATCGGCGTCTGGCAGGCGTTGGCTCCATCGTCGGCGACCGGCGAGCGGCACCTGTCGAGCACGCCGTTCGTCGGGCGAAGCAGGGAGGTGGCCCTCCTGGAGGCGACCTGGGAACGCGTGGAACGCGAGCGCCGGCCGCATCTGATCACCGTGCTCGGGCCTCCGGGCGTCGGCAAGTCGCGGCTCACAGCCGAGTTCACCGAGGCGATCTCGAGCCGCGGCGGGCGGGTCGTCCGTGGCCGCTGCCTGCCGTACCGCGAGCGGAGCGCGTACGGAGCGTTCGCGATGCAGGTGAAGGAGCTCGCCGGCATCTTCGACAGCGACGACGTCGGGGTAGCGACCGGAAAGCTGCGGGCCCTCGTGGAGGGGCTCGCCGACAGGAACGAGGTCGATGGGGTGGCCGGGCACATCGACGCCGAGGCGGTCGCGGGGCACATCGCGATCCTGCTCGGCTTCGAGACCAAGGCGACCGCTCCCGATCGCGACAGCCTCTTCCAGTCGGTACGGATCTTCATCGAAGCCGGTGCACGCGACGAGCCGACGGCATTCGTCTTCGAGGACATCCACTGGGGCGACTCCGCGATCCTCGACCTGATCGAGCTCCTGGCCACGCGGCTGCACGACCTGCCGGTACTGCTCCTCACGACCGCACGGCCGGAGCTCCTCGACGTTCGGCCCGCGTGGGGAGGCGGCCTGCTCGCCTACCACGCCCTTTCTCTCGAGCCTCTGGGCGTCGCGGACGCCGCCCAGCTGGCGCTCCACCTCCTCGGCGCGGACACGAAGGCGGCCCAGGTGGCCGAGTCGGCCGAGGGCAACCCGCTCTTCATCGAGCAGCTCGCAGCAGTGTTGAGCGAGCGTGGCTCAGAGGAGGCGGAAAGCCTGCCCACGACGATCCGAGGCCTTGTTGCAGCACGCCTCGACTCGCTGCCCACAGAGGAACGCGACGTGATTCTCGACGCCTCGATCGTCGGCCGTCTCTTCTGGCGAGGCGCGCTCGAGCGGATCGCGCGCGATCCCGATTGCCTCCGTGACGCGCTCGCGGCGCTCGAGCGCAGGGACCTTCTCCGGCGCGATTCGGTCTCCCGCATCGAAGGAGACGAGCAGTGGTCGTTCAAGCACACCCTCATCCGCGACGTCGCCTACGATCTCCAGCCCCGCGCTCGACGCCGCGAGGGGCACCGGCACGCCGCGGAGTTCATCGAGCAGTCGACGCCCGAGGTCGGCGAGGCAGGGGCGGCACTCGCTCGCCACTGGCGCGGCGCCGGCGAGCTCGAGCACGCCGTCCGCCATTTCGTGGCGGCGGCCGAGGAGGCGGAGCGCGGCTGGGCCAAAGAACTCGCCGTGACGCTCTACAAGGAGGCGCTGGACATGACCCCCACGGAGGACGTCGAGCGAGTCCGCTTCCTCCGCAGGCGGCTCGCCGTCGCGCAGTCGGCGTTCTTCCATCTGGACGACGTGCGCGTGCTCGGCGCGGGCGGCGAGTCGGGTTGAGCTATGCGGGCGGGAAGTCCGCGGGCGACACGTCGCCGGCGATCTCCTCCAGCAGGGCGATCTTGTGCTGGCCGAGCCGTGTCGAGTGCTCGCGGACCATCTCCTCGTTGGGCGCCTCGTAGACGCAGTACGTCTGCACGAGCCCCTCGTCATCCACGACGACATGGCTGTGCTCCCAGGTGATCTCCGGAAAGTCGCCCTCGACGAGCTCGCGCGAGCGGCGGCCGATCGGGGGCATCTGCGATTCGTCGACCTCGAACTGGCGGAGGATCAGGTAGCGCGGCATGGCCGGATACTAACCCGGAAACGCTGCGCGTTTCCGGGTTAGTGACGGAACTCCGCCAACGGGAGAGCGCGGTCTCCCGTTGGCTCCGTGCAGTAGGGCTTTGCCTTTGGGAAGCGCAGTTCAGACGCCCGGTTCCGTCGCGGGCGAGCATGCCTGCGGCGTGCACGCCCGCTACACCGCGGCGGCGTAACGGGGTTACGCCGCCGCCTCGGCGCCAGCTGAGGGCTCTAACGCTTCGACCAGAGTGCGGTCCAGGGCCAGAGAGCAATCCAAGACAACAGCACGAAGCGGGCCGGAAACCGCGCTTTCCGGCCCGCGCAGTTCGTTATCCCACCAAGCGAAGCGCCAGCTTCGCGCGGTATTTCTGCATGTCCGCGTGCTTCCAATCGGAGTGGGTCTGGTGTGCCCACGGCTTGTACCGCTCCCGGTGGAACGGGCTCGACCGGCTCTCGGCGTGCCCGATCACGTTCCGGATCTTGATGTGGAAGCGGCCGACGAGCCAGGCCGTGAGCGCGAGCGACGAGCGGAGCTGGGTCGGGTCGTGGAGGATCTCCGCATCGGACGTGCCCACGTGCTCGATGCCGATCGCGACGTAGTTGAGCCCGACCGTGTGCCGGCACATGACGTTCAGCCGCACGAGCTGGTAGATCGTGCCGTCCCGGTCGACGACGAAGTGCGCGCAGGTCCCGGGCAGTTCCCCGAGCTCGGGATCGGGCGTGTTGGCCGCGAACGCGTTCCACGTCGACGAGAAGCTGTTGTTGCCCGTGTAGTGCTCGACGATCACCTTCGGGCCGAGCCGCCAGGAGTGGATGCCGTAGTGCTTGGCGGCGTACGCGGCCATCTCCGCCTTCCGCTGCGGCCCGTACGGGATCGGCTTCCACACGATGTGCGGCCTCAGCGGCGCTGAAAGCGCCGCGGTCTGTCGGCCGGGCGCCGCCGGCTTTGCCGGCGACGCTTCCAGCCCATGAGCCACGAGGAGCCCGAGGGTGACGGCGAGGGTGGCGAACACGGGCGAGCAGGGTAGCCTCCGCCCCGTCGTGTCGAGGTAGCGAGCCCACCAGCCGCCGTCGCAGCGCGACCGACCACGTCGTCGTCCCGGCGCACGGCCCGGTCGACAGCCTCAACGTCGCGGTCGCCGCGGGTGTGGTGCTCTGCGAAGCGGCGCAGGCCCGCTAGCCGAGCCGGTAGATGCGCTCGCCGACGTCCTCGGCCCGGAAGCGCTCGAGGAACTCCTTCGCGTACGGCCGGCCCGGCTCCGCCAGCAGCACCTCGCCGCCGAGCTGCGGCAAGAGCTCCGCGAGCTGCTCGGCATTGCGTGCCTCGTAGAGCAGATCCGCGCCGAGGACGAGATCCCACGGCGCGGCCCGCAACAGGGGCTCCGGCTCGCTCCAGCGGACCCGGGCGACACGGAGGAAGACGCCGTTGCGCTCGGCGTTCCGCAGCAGCAGCCCGGTCGCGTCCTCCGCCCAGTCGGTGGCGAGCACATCCGCGCCGCGGGCCGCCGCGGCGAGCGACGGAAGCCCGAGGCCGCAGCCGAGCTCGAGCACCTTCAGCCCGCGCACCTCCCGCCCGGCGACGTGGCGTGCGAGCGCGAGCCCGCTCGGCCACAGCTCGGCCCAGTACGGCAGGAACTCCTCCTCGTCGAATGCCGCCTCGTCGATCAGCTCTTCGGCGCTCGGCGGGCGGAGGATCTCCAGGCGCAGGCCCGGCGCAAGCTCGACCTGCTCCTCGACGAGCGTCTCGGTCAGAGCGCCGCGAACAGATCGACGGGCACGCCGTCTGGGTCGCCGAGCTGCGCGTAGCGCTGGCCCCAGAACGCGTCCCACGGCTCCTTCTCGCCGTCGAACCCGGCGGCGACCACGCGGGCGTACAGCTCGTCGACCTCCGCCGGGCTGCCGCACTCGAAGGCGAGGGCGAGCTGGTTGCCGGACGCGCGCGTCCAGTCGGGCCGGAAGCTGGTGATGACCTCCTCCGTGTCGAGCATGAGGCGCATGCCGTTCGGGAGCGTCGCCTCGACGTGGCCGTTGCCCTCCGGGAACTCGATCCCGAGCAGCCCGTAGAAGGCCACCGAGCGGCGCATGTCGGAGCAGACGATCCCGAGGGCGTTCAGCTGCGGCACAGCCCGGACGCTAACGGCTAGCGTCGACTCGATGCGCCGGAGGCAGCTCGGCTCGAGCGATCTCGTGGTCTCCGAGATCTCGCTCGGCTCCTGGATGACGTACGGCGGCTCGGTGGAACGCGAGCAGGCGGAGGCTTGCGTGGCGCGGGCCTTCGAGCTCGGGATCGACTTCATCGATACGGCGAACGTCTACTCGGGCGGCGGCGCCGAGGAGTTCCTCGGTGAGGTGCTCGCCGGTCGGCCGCGCGAGTCGTACGTGCTCGCGACGAAGCTCTACTTCCCCATGTCCGACACCGACCGCGGCCTCTCGCGCGGTCAGGTCCTCAAGCAGATCGACGCGTCGCTGGGACGCCTCCGCACCGACCACGTCGACCTCTACCAGTGCCACCGCTACGACTGGGACACGCCGCTCGAAGAGACGATGGAGGCGCTGAGCGAGGTCGTCCGGCAGGGCAAGGCGCGCTACCTCGGCTTCAGCGAATGGCCCGTGGAGAAGACCCGCGAGGCGCAGGAGATGCCCGGGGTCGAGCACTTCGTCTCGAGCCAGCCGCAGTACTCGATGATCTGGCGTGGCCCCGAGCGCGACGTGATCCCGTACTGCCGCGAGCACGGCATCTCCCAGATCGTGTGGTCGCCGCTCGGCCAGGGCATCCTGACCGGCAAGTACCTGCCGGGCGAGGCGCCGCCGGGCGACAGCCGCGCCGCGCACGAGCGGATGAGCTACTTCATGGATCGGGCCGGCGACCAGGTGCTGCTCGAGCGCGTGCAGCGGCTGCGGGCCGTGGCCGACGAGCTGGGGCTGTCGATGGCGCAGCTCGCGCTGGCGTGGGTGCTGCGGGAGGAGAACGTCGCCTCGGCGATCATCGGCGCCACCAGGCCGGAGCAGGTCGAGGACAACACGGCCGCCTCCGGCGTCGAGCTCGACTCCGCGACGCTCTCGCGGATCGACGAGATCCTGGCCGACAGCATCTCCCGGCAAGGACCCGCCTCGGCTCGCTGACGGTTCGGATCGCCACGCGCCGGGGTAGGCGCGAAGCGGCGATGGACAGGAGCCCGGACGAGAGAGCCCCGGACGAGAGAGCGTGGTTCAGCGGCCTCGCGGACGCCCTCGCGCAGGCGATCGTCGACGCGCGGGGCTGTGCCGCCGCATGCGAGGAGCTGCTCGAGTCTGCGCGTGCGACCCTGGCACCGGCGGAACAGCAGCGCCTGCTCCGGACGATCGTCTTGCCGGCGGCGATCTCGGGTGTCCTCGTCGACCTCGCCGACCGGCCGCCGCAGCTCGTGCTCGCCGCGGCCCGCGTCTGCCGCGAGACGTCGGTGACCGCGCTCGAGCAGCTCGCGCTCCACCGGCCGCCGCTCGACTGCACGGCCGCGGCCACCGCCCTCCGCCGTGCCGCCGACTCCTGCGGGCGCCTCCTCGCCGCCGCCGACCGGGGCTAGGGAGCAGGCGCCGCGGCGCCGTTGCGGCCCGCCAGCACGGTGTCGGCGAGGCCATAGTCGACGGCCTCCTCCGGCGCGAGGAAGCGGTCGCGGTCGATGTCGCGCACGACCTCCTCGACGTCTCGGCCGGAGTGGTGCGCGATCACCTCCGCGTAACGGCGCGTGAGGGAGAGGATCTCGCGGGCCGCGATCTGGATGTCGGCCGGCGTGCCGCGGAAGCCGCCGGAGCCCTGGTGGATCATCACCTTCGAGTTCGGGAGGACGAAGCGCTTCCCGGCCGCGCCGCCGGCGAGCAGCAGGGCGCCCATCGACATCGCCATCCCGATGCAGTAGGTCTGCACGTCCGGCTGCACGTACTGCATCGCGTCGTACATCGCCATCCCCGCGTAGACATCGCCTCCGGGCGAGTTGATGTAGAAGCGGATGTCGGCGTCGGGATCCTCCGCCTCGAGGAAGAGAAGCTGCGCGACCACGAGGTTCGCGGCCGAGGCCTCCACCTCGGTGCCGAGAAAGACGATCCGCTCGCGCAGGAGGCGCGAGAAGATGTCGAAGGAGCGCTCGAAGCGGCCGTCCGACTCGACGACCATGGGCACCAGCTGATTGGATACGCTACTCATCGGTTGCACATTACACGCAACCGTAGGGTTGCGCATCGGATGGAACGGAGGCAGCGATGGAGGTCGAGCGCGAGATCGTCGTGCCGGAGGCCCCCGAGGAGGTATGGGAGGCCCTGACCGAGCCCGAGCGGCTCGAGGAGTGGTTCGCGACCGAGGTCGAGCTCGACGCGCGGCCCGGCGGCGAGGGAGTCTTCCGGTGGGGTGACGGCGACCAGCGGCGCGCCGTCGTGCGCGAGCTGGAGGAGGCCGAGCGGCTGGTGCTCGACTGGGACGACGGCGGCAGCGTCGTCCTCGAGCTCGAGCCCATGGTCGCGGGAACGCGGGTGCACGTCGTCGAGTCCTCCCCGGACTTCGCCCCGGCGCTCGAGCTGTACGCGCTTTCGCTGCAAGCGGCGGCGTCGGCGTGGACGGCGCTCGCGGCGGCGTAGACCGCGTCTTCGCAGCGCTCGGCGACGCGGGACGGCGCTCCCTCGTCGAGGCGGTGGCCGCGCGTGGCTCGGCCACCGCGACGGAGCTCGCTGCGGAGCTGCCGGTCACCCGCCAGGCGGTCGCGAAACAGCTCTCGGCGCTGGCCGACGCGGGCCTGCTCAGCGCGACCCGAGCCGGGCGCGAGACGCGCTACGAGGTGACGCCGGCGCCGCTCGAGGAGGCCGTCGAGTGGATGGTCTCGGTCGGCGCGGCCTGGGACGAGCGGCTCGCGGCGCTCCGCCGCAGTCTGGGCGGCTACGGGAAGAGCCGCGACACGCTCCAGCCGCCGCCCCGCTTCCGCACGTAGCGGAACCGGTCGTGGAGGCGGCTGGCCCGGTGCTGCCAGAACTCCCAGGCCTCGGGGACGACGAGGTACCCGCCCCACGTCGGTGGTCGCGGCACCGGGCCTCTGCCCAGGGCGCCCTCGACCTCCCCGAGGCGCGCGTTCAGCTCGGCTCGCGACCCGAGGGGCTCGCTCTGCCGGGAGGCGGCGGCGCCGAGCTGTGCGTCGCGCGGGCGCGTCGCGAAGTACGCGTCCGACTCCTCTCCCGGCAGTCGCTCGACCCGCCCCTCGACGCGGACCTGACGGCCGAGCGGCCGCCAGTGGAAGAGCAGCGCCGCCTGCGGATTCGCCTCGAGCTCGCGTCCCTTGCGCGACGTGTAGTGCGAGTAGAAGACGAGCCCGCGCTCGTCGAAGTCCTTCAGCAGCACCATGCGCACCGACGGCGCGGCGGCTGGAGACGCCGTCGCGAGCGCGACCGCCTCCGGCGCGTCGAGCGCCTTCGCAGCCTCGGCGAACCAGCTCCGGAACTGCTCGAGGGGGTCGGAGGCGAGCTCGGCGCGCCGCAGCTCGGGCTCCCTACTCAGTCCCATCCTCCGCGAGCACTCCGTGGTCGATCGCGTAGCGGACGAGCTCGGCGCGCGTCGAGAGACGGAGCTTCTGCATGATGCGCGCCCGGTGCGTCTCGGCGGTTCGCACCGAGAGGTACAGCATCTGCGCGATCTCCTGGTTCGTATGGCCGAGCGCCAGCAGCCGCAGCACCTCGTGTTCGCGCTCCGTGAGAGGGTCCTCGGCCGCGTCGGCGGCGGCCGTGGCGTCCGCCGCGGCGAGCCGTGCGCCGAGCTGCGGGTCGACGTAGTTGCCGCCGGCCGCGACCTCGCGCACGGCCGAGAGGAGCTCGTCGTCGGCGGCCTCCTTGAGCACGTAGCCGCTCGCCCCGGAGGCGAACGCCCGGCGGACGTAGCTCGGGTCGTCCTGCATCGAGAGCGTGACGATCTTCGCCTTCGGCGCCGCCTCGCGGATCTCCGGGATCGCGTCGATCCCCGAGCCGCCCGGCATGACGACGTCGAGGAGGATCACGTCCGGCTTGTGCAGCCTGGCGAGCCGGATCCCGTCGTGGGCTGTGCCGGCCTCGTCCTCGACCGTCATGTCCTCCTCGCCCTCGAGCAGCCGGCGCAGCCCCGACCTCACCAGCTGGTGGTCGTCGACGATCAGGAGACGAATCACTGCACCGGCACCTCGGCCACGAGCGTGGTCCCTGCGCCGGGCCGCGACTCGACCGTGACGCGGCCGCCGAGCAGGCCGATGCGCTCACGCATGCCGACGAGGCCGATGCCGTCGCCGCGGGCACGCGCGGGCTCGAAGCCGACGCCGTCGTCCTCGACAAGGATCGAGACGGATCCCTCCTTACTCGTGAGGACGATGCTGACGTGGCCGGCGCGGGCGTGCTTGACGACGTTCGTCAGCGACTCCTGCACGATGCGGTAGAGCGCCGTCTCCACCTCCGGCGGCAGCCGGCCGTCAGGGACGTGGTGGACGAACTCGACGTCGATCCGAGTCTGCTCGCCGAAGCTCTCGGTGAGGCGCTCGACCGCCGGCACGAGCCCGAAGTCGTCCAGCGCCTTCGGCCGCAGCTCGACGGCGAGCCGGCGCACGTCCTGCAGCGTCGAGCGGACGAGGTCGCGGACCTGCGCGAGCGCGGCGCCCAGCGCCTCCGGGTCCTTCGCCTCCTCGAGCCCGCGCAGGCCGAGCAGGATCGAGGTGAGCGCCTGGCCGGTCTCGTCGTGGAGCTCCCGCGCGAGCCGTCGCCGCTCGTCCTCCTGCGCGCTCAACACGCGCTCGAGCGCGTTCCGCGCCACCCGCTGCCGCAGCTCCACGGCAACCGCCGCGCGCGCGGCGAAGACCTCGGCGAGCCGCAGGTCCGCGTCGGTGAAACGGGGATCGGGCCCGGTCTTGTCGTGCACGGCGATGACCCCGATCGCGTCGTCGCGGACGAGGAGCGGGACGTACAGCGCGGACCGCGCGCCGAGCCGCCGGGCGGCCTCCTGCTCGACCTCCGGATCGTCGAGCACGGAGTCCACGCGCTCGCTCCGCCTGCGCCCCATCACGCGCATCGTCTTCGAGCGGGCCGACAGCTCGAGCCCCGTGTACTCCTCGGCGCCCTCCCCCGCGACCGCAGCCAGCCGCAGCGAGTCGGCCTGCGGGAGCGCGATCGCGACGAGCCGCGCGCCGATCAGCTCGCGGAGCTTCTCGGCCACGAGCCCGAGCAGCGTGTCGAGGTCGAACTCCGTGACGAGCGCGTTCATCACCTCGTTCAGCGACTCGAGCTGCGCCGCCCAGCGCGTCGCGGTCTCGTAGAGGCGCGCATTCTCGATCGCAACCGCCGCCTGGCCGGCGAGCAGCACGACGGTCGCCTCGTCCTCGTCGTCGAAGTCGGTGCCCCCGGCCTTCTCCGTCAGGTAGAGGTTGCCGTAGACCACGCCCCGCAGGTCGACCGGGACACCGAGGAAGGAGTGCATCGGCGGGTGATTCGGCGGGAAGCCGACGGAGCGCGGATCCGCGTGGAGCTCGTGGAGGCGCAGCGGCTTCGGCTCGCGGATGAGCACGCCGAGGATCCCACGTCCGTGCGGCAGGTCGCCGATCGCCGTGCGCGTCTCCTCATCGATCCCGGTCGTGACGAAGCGCTCCAGCTGCTCCCCGGACGGGTCGAGGACTCCCAGCGCGGCGTAGCGCGCGCCGGTGAGCTCGGCCGCCGTCTCGACGAGCTTCTGCAGGACGGCATCGAGCGAGAGCTCCGACGAAAGTGCGATCCCGGCCTCGACGAGCGCCCGCATACGGTCGGGCTGCGTCTGCTGCACTGCTACAGCCTCGCTCGGAGCTCCGCCGGGCGCAGGATCTTCCCGCCGAGCTCGGCATCCGCCGGCACCAGCTCCTGGACCACGCGCAGCACCAGGTCGGCCTCGTCGCTGAGCGGGCTGAGGATCTTGTTGCCCTTGAGCAGCGCCTTCCCCCGCGGCCCCGTGTGGACGGCGAGATCTCGCTCGGCGTAGCCCTTTTCCTGCAGAAGCGCGTTGGCCTGCTCGATCGCATCCACGATGCGGTTTCTAGCGGAACAGATCGGTGTCGGGCGGGATGACGATGTCGGCTGCGCGGCCGTCGCCACGCACCTGGAGCCCGCGGACGACGGCGACCGGCACGCGGTCGAGCTTGCCGAAGACGAGCTGGGCGGCGCCCGCGATCTCGTCCGCGACGGCGATCCGGGTGGCGTGCAGCTCGTAGCCGGTCGGATCCCGCTTCCCGTCGAGGTCGCGCACGACCTCGATTCCGGCCGCGCCGATCGCGACGTCCGTCGTGGCTGCGCGCCACGGGCGGCCGAAGGAGTCGGTCACGATCACGCCGACGTCGGCGCCGGTGCGCTCGCGCAGCTCCTCCCGCAGCCGCGCGGCCGAGGCGTCGGGATCGAGCGGGAGGAGGACGACGGTCTCGGGGGCCGGCGCGTTCGAGGCGTCGACGCCGGCGGAGCCGCAGACGAAGCCGTGCCGGGTGCGGGCGATGAGGAGCGGCGGCCGGACGCGGACGAGCTCTACGGCCTCGTCGAGGATGACCTGGATCCGACGCGGATCCGCCTCGTCGCCCGCGAGCTCCCGCGCCTGCTCCGAGGCCTCGACGCCGGCGAGCGCCACGACCCGGCCCTCGACCTTCGAGACGGCCTTCTGCGCCACCACGACCACGTCGCCGTCCTCGAGCTCCGCGCGCTCCGCCACGAGCGCGGCGAGATCGTCTCCCTCACGCAGCTCCGGCAGCGCTTCGACCGGCGTGACCGAGAACCCGCTGCCGACGTCCTTGACGAGGATCAGCGCCGGGTTGCCCTCGCTCCAGAGACCGTGCAGCTCCTCGAGGGCGACGAAGCCGAGCGCCTCGTAGAACGCCCGCGTGGCGTCGTAGCCGCGGCTCGATCGCGACGGGCCCAGCGTCTTCACGTGGAGGTAGCGGATGCGGTGTGCTCGGCACCAGGCTTCGGCCGCGGCGACGAGCGCACGACCGATGCCGCGCCGGTGCTGCTCTCGCCGGACGCCCATGACGTAGAGCTCGGCCGCGCGAGGGGTGTGCCGCTCGAGGCACAGGAAGCCGGCGTCCGGCTCGACCGCGAAGGTCGGGAGCGTCGCCGCGTGCTCGACGTACGCGGCGGTGGCGGTCTCGATCCCGAACCACTCGGGCAGGTCGCGGAGCACGGCCCCGGCGATGCGCGACCGCTCCGCCGGGTCGTCGATCTCGACGACCTGGATCACGGGAGGCCCGTGACGCGGATCCCGGCGTGCCCCTTGTAGCGCTTGTTCAGGTTGACGATTACCGCCGTCATGCCCTCGAGCGCCCGCGCGCTCGCGAGCGGCCCGGCATCGAGCGCGCGGCCGGCCACGACCTTCGCGGCGAGCTGGAGCGCCAGTGCCTTGGCGTCGGCGTCGTCGCCGCAGACGAAGGCGTCCTCGTCGGGACGCCCGTGCGCGAGCTTCCCCGCGGCGAGCGAATGGAGGCCGGCGACGACCGGGGCGCGAACGAGCTCCTGGGTGCGCTGGGCGAGGGAGCGCGAGTCGGTCGACCGCAGGTCGCTTGCCACGCTGAGCACCGGCGTCTCCCCGATCGCGTCCGCGAGTCCTTCCGCCGTCGCGAGCGCGCCGTCGGCCTTCGTCGCGAACACGACGAGATCCACGTCGCGCACCGCGTCCTCGTTCGCCGCGCCGCTCGACGCGCCGACCTCTTGCGCCTTCTCCTGCGCCCGTCCCGGGTCGCGTGACCCGATCACGACGTCGTCGCCCGCCTCGACGAGGCGTCGTGCGAGCGCGAGCCCGAAGTCGCCCGTTCCGCCCACGATCGCGACCCTCATGCGGGGACAGCTCCCAGCGCTACCTCCGCGAGCCGGCGACGAGCGTCCCGATCGGACATCAGGGTCCGGGTGATCAGCGGCCGGACGTCCCCGAGCCCGTCGAGGTCGTCGGCGTCGGCCTCGTCCACGACGAGCACGTCGATGAGCCCCTTGTAACAACTTGTCACATGCCGGGGTGAGGCGCCGCCGGCGAGCCGTTGCAGCATCCGGTCGGCCGGGCCCTTGACGGCGCGGCCGCCGATCAGGGGGCTGACCGCGACGCACGGGACCCGCCGCCTCGCCAACGCCTCCCGCAGCTCGCGCACGGCGAGGATCGGCCCGAGCGAGACGTATGGGTTGCTCGGCGCCAGGAGGATCAGGTCGGCGCCCGCGAGCGCCTCGAGCGTCCCCGGCGCGGGCCGCGCCGAATCCTCTCCCTCGAAGCGCACGGCGTCCACCTCGTCGCGGTGACCGCGCGCCACGAACCACTCCTGGAACGGGAACGTCCCGGCCGGCGTCTCGAGCCAGGTGCGGAGCCGGTCGTCCGTCGCCGGCAGCAGCCGGGTCTCGACGCCGAGCGCCTCCGCGAGCCGGGGCGTCACGGCGGAGAGCGGCCGACCGCCGCGCAGCGCCTGCGTGCGCACGAGGTGGAGGCCGAGGTCGAGGTCGCCGAGCGCGAACCAGTCCTCGCCGCCGAGCTCGCCCACGGTCTCGAGCGCGCGCCAGGTCTCGTCGCTGCGTCCCCAGCCGCGCCGCTCGTCCGCGAGGCCGGCGAGCGCGTAGAGGATCGAGTCGAGGTCGGGCGAGACGTGAAGCCCGAGCACCTCGACGTCGTCGCCGACGTTGCCGATTACGGTCGTCGCCGAGGCGCCTGCGACGTCGACGACGCCGCAGACGAAGCGCGCGCCTCCGACGCCTCCCGACAGGACCGCGACGTTCAGACGACACTCCCCTCGAGCTCCGCGAGGCACGCCTGCGTGCGCGGGCCAGCCCGGAGCTGGAGGCGCGTCAGGTCCTCCATCGTGTCCACGTCGTCCGCGAGGTTCGGCAGCGCGACGGAGACGGCGTCGAGGCCCAGGGAAGCGGCGTGCGCGCGGAAGCGGTCGGCGCTGTCACGGCCGTAGAGCGGCGCGAAGGCCTCGACGGCCGGCACGCTGAGCGCGTTGGTCGTGCCGTCGAGCGCCTCGACGAGCGCGAAGGAGCCCGCCGGCGTCGCGGAGAGAAGCGCGCGGAGGTCGTCAGGCACGACGCACGGGACGTCGGCGTTGACGACGAGGATGCCGCCGGGGCCGACGCCTCCGAGAGCGGCCTGGACGGCTGTGCCCTGGCCGCCGCCCGGGTCGGCGACGGTCTCCGCGCCGGCGTCGAGCGCTGCCGCCGCGGCCTCCTCGTCCGGCGTCACCACCCGCGTGCGGCCGACCGAGACGCAGGCGGCGAGGACGTCGCAGAACATCGCCTGACCGAGAGCCCGCCGCACGCGCCGCGATTCGTGCAGGCGCGTCTTTCCCTCCGCGCCGGCGAACGGGATCACGACGGTGGCCATGAGGGGACACTAGCCCCGTGGACAACGCCGAGATCGCGGGCACGCTCGACGCGTACGCCGCGCTGCTCGACCTCGCGGGCGCGGGCAACTGGAGCGTGCGTGCGTACCGGCGTGCCGCCGACCTGATCCGCTCGACTCCGGCGCCCGTCGAGGAGCTCGTGCGCAACGGCCGCGCGCGCGAGCTCCGCGGCATCGGGCCGGGGATCGAGCGGCGCCTGCGCGAGCTGGTCGAGACCGGCCGGATCGCGGAGCTCGAAGAGCTCGAGCGCGAGGTCGAGCCGGAGCTCGTCGCGCTCGGCCGCTATCTCGGGATCGGGCCACAGCGGCTCGTCACGCTCGGCAGGTCGCTCGGGATCCGGACCGCCGACGAGCTCCGGGCCGCGGCCGCAGCCGGCCGCCTGCGGGACGCGCCCGGCGTCGGCCCGGCGACCGAGGCGAAGGTGCTCGCGGCGCTTTCCCGCGAGCCGCAGCCCGCCCGGCGCGGCCTGACCCGCAACCGCGCCTTCGCGCTCGCGGAGGCGATCGCTACGCCGCTCGGCGCCGTTCCCGCCGGCGAGCTGCGGCGCGGTTGCGAGCTCGTGCACCGGCTCGTGCTGGTGTCGCAGGCGCCCGGCGCGCTCGAGTCGTTCCTCGGGCGGCCGGAGGTCGTCGCCGTGATCGAGCGCGACGACGCTCGTGCCGTGGGCGTCACGGTCGAAGGGATCCCGGTCGAGCTGGTCGCCGCGGCTCCGGAGCGCTTCGGCACGGAGCTCGTGCGCGCGACGGGTGCCGACGCCTACGTCGCGGCGCTCGAGCCGCTGCCGGACGCGCCGACCGAGGAGGCGGTCTACGAGCGTCTCGGCATCGAGTGGCTGCCGCCCGAGCTGCGGGAGACGCCGTTCCGGGGAGACCCGGCGCCGCTCGTCGAGGAGTCCGACATCCGCGGAGATCTCCACTGCCACACGACCTGGTCCGACGGCAAGGCCTCCGTCCTCGAGATGGCAACTGCCGCGCGCGACCGTGGCTACGAGTACCTCGCGATCTGCGACCACACGCCGAACGTGCGGGTCGTGCCGGGGCTGGACGCCGACGCACTGCGGCGCCAGGCCGAGGAGATCGCGGCTGCAAACGAGGAGCTGGGGCCGTTCCGCGTCCTCCGCGGCGCCGAATGCGACATCCGCGCCGACGGCAACCTCGACCTCCCGGACGACGTCCTGGCGGAGCTCGAGTGGGTGCAGCTCTCGCTCCATGCCGGGCAGCGCCTGCCGCAGGCGGAGCTGACGGCGCGCGTGACGGAGGCCATGCGGCATCCCGCTGTTCGCTGCCTCAGCCATCCCCGCGGCCGGATCCTCAACCACCGGCCGCAGAACGCGCTCGACCTGGAGCGGACGATCGAGGTCGCGCTCGAGACGGGCGTCGCGCTCGAGACGAACGGCCTGCCCGACCGGCTCGACCTGTGCGACGTGGAGGTGCGGCTCGCGGTCGAAGCCCGCGTCCCGATCGTCTGCTCGACCGATGCCCACTCCGTGCAGGGCCTCGGCAACATGCGACTCGCGGTCACGACCGCGCGGCGCGGCTGGGCCGGCGCCGCCGACGTCCTGAACACGCGCCCGCTCGCGGAGATACTCCGGCGATGAGGATCGCCGCGACGCAGAAGCTCCCGGGCCCGGCGTGGGACGAGCTGCCCGGGGTCGAGGTGCTCGAGACGTGGCCGCCCGGGGAGCCGCTCCCGGGCATCGAGGCGCTGGTCGCGGTCGTCGTCCGGGTGAGCGACGAGGAGCTCGACCTCGTCCCCGACCTGCGGCTCGTGGCCAACTACGGCGTCGGCTACGACATGGTGGACGTCGCCGCCTGCCGGGAGCGCGGGATCTCGGTGACGAACACGCCCGGCGTCCTCGACGCGGCGGTGGCCGACATGACGCTCGCGCTGATCCTCGCCTGCCGCCGCCATCTCGTCGGGTCGGACCGCTTCGTGCGCGAGGGACGCTGGCGGCGCGGCTGGGCGCGGCCGGAGCTGCTCGGCCGCGACCTCGCCGGCTCGACACTCGGGCTCGTGGGCATGGGGCGGATCGGCTCCGAGGTCGCCCGGCGCGCAGAGGCCTTCGGGATGCGCGTAGGGCACCACCGCCGCAGCGACGGGATCCCGCTCGAGGAGCTCCTCCGCTCGTCCGACGTCGTCTCGCTCCACGTGCCGCTCTCGATGGAGACGCGCGACCTGCTCTCGCGCGAGCGTCTCGCCCTGCTCCAGGACGGCGCGACGCTGATCAACACGGCGCGAGGCGCGATCGTGGACGAGGAGGCGCTCGTCGACGAGCTGGTGTCCGGCCGTATCTCCGCTGGCCTGGACGTCTTCGCCGACGAGCCACGCGTGCCGGAGCGCCTGCTGGGGCTCCCGAACGTGGTGCTCACCCCGCACATCGCGAGCGCGACCGCCGAGACGCGGGCAGCGATGACGCGAGTCCTGGTCGACAACGTGCTCGCCTTCTCCCGCGGCGAGCCGCTCCCGAACGCGGTAGACCGGTAGCAGCCACCGTCACGAAACCGTCATTTCCGACGGCCCGAACTGCTCAACCAAGCGGTCTTCCGCCGTTACAAAGACGTGCAGTGGCTGCTACCGGTCGTCAGAGCGAGCCCGGGCGGCCGGCGGAGACCCAGTCGCGGACCTCGAACCAGTGGCTCGAGCGGAGGGCGTCGGCGACCTTCGGCTCCGTGTGCTCGGCCCAGAAGACGTGACGGTCGAGGTCACAGCAGATCGCGACGTCCGAGAGCGAGATCTCGGCGACGTGCATCAGCGCGTCCGCCGGCAGCCTCGCCTCGGCGACGGTGTAGTGCTTGAACTGGAGCTCCGGCGCGATCTCCATCAGCTCGGGCCAGTCTGGGCAGGTGCGCGAGCTCACGCGGGTGACGGTACCGACAGCGCCCGCTTCACAATCCCCGCGAGCGTCCGTACAAACTGCGGATCTGCATTCGGCATCTCGATCCGCTCGAGCCTCAGTCCGAGCTCGGCCGCTTTCTCCTGCGCCTCGACGTCGAGATCCCAGCGGATCTCGAGGTGGTCCGAGACGAAGCCGACGGGGCAGACGAGCACGTGCTCGACTCCCTGGCGGCGCAGCGACTCCAGATGGTCGAGGATGTCCGGCCCGAGCCACGGCTCGCCGGTCGGCGACTCGCTCTGGAAGGAGAAGCTCCACTCCGTCAGGCCAGCCGCCTCGGCTACGAGCCGGGATGTCTCGAGCAACTGCCCCTTGTAGGGATCGCCGCTCTCGAGGATCCGCGCGGGAAGCGAGTGTGCGGTGAAGACGACGTGCCCGTCGGTGCCGCGGACGCGGTCGGCCAGCAGCTCGACGAAGCCCGGCTCGTCGTGCCAGCTGTCGACGAAGCGCAGCTCCGCGCGGCGGGCGAGCGCCCGCTCGAGCTGCTCGCGGTAGCCCGCGATCGACAGCGCGGAGTAGTGCGGCGCCAGCACGAGCCCGACGACTTCGTCCGCTCCCGAGGAAAGCGCCGAAGCGGCGGCGTCCGAGATCCTCGGCCTCCAGTGCTTCATCCCGGTGAAGACCGGGAAGCCGAGCTCGGCCTCGAGGGCGGCGCGCGTCTGCTCGGTGATCGCGTTCAGCGGCGAGGAGTCCTCGATCCCCAGGCGCCGGTAGCGCTCGACGAGATCGGCGAGGCGCTCGGGCGCGATCGGGCGGCCCCCGCGGATGTCCGAGTAGTAGGCCGGGACGTCCGAGAGCCGCTCGGGCGAGCCGTAGGCCATGAGCACGACCGCGCTCTTCATGCCGCGTGACCGTAGCTACGGACGAGCTCGGCAAGCCGTGTCAGCGCGTCGGGATCCGTCTGCGGGAGGACGCCGTGGCCGAGGTTGAAGACGTGGCCCGGCCGTCCGCCGGCGCGCCGGAGGACGTCCAGCGCGGCCCATTCCGCGCGCTCCCACGGGCCGAGCAGCACGGCCGGCTCGAGATTTCCCTGGATGGCACGCTCGTCGCCGACGGACGTCCAGGCGTCGTCGAGACTGATGCGCCAGTCGACGCCGAGCGCACTGCCGCCGGCTGTGGCCATCTCCGCGAGCAACTGCGTCGTGGCTCCCGTGCCGAAGTGGATCGTCGGCACAGCCGCGGCCTCCAACACGCGCGCCGAGTACGGAGCGACGAACTCCCGGTAGTCCGCCACGGAAAGCGCGCCGACCCAGGAGTCGAAGAGCTGGATCGCGTCGGCGCCGGCGGCCGCCGTCGCGGAGACGTAGCGCGCGAACTGCTCGGTCAGCCGCTCCAGCAGCGCGTGCCACACTTCGGGCTCGCGATACATGAGCGCCTTCGTGCGGACGAAGTCGCGGCTGGGCTTGCCCTCGACGAGATAGCCGGCGACCGTGAAGGGGCCGCCGCAGAAGCCGACCAGCGCCTGCTCCGGCTCGAGCTCGGCGCGCACGAGCCGCACCGCCTCGAGGATCGGCGCCGCCCACTCCTCCGGCTCGGCGACGCGCAGGCGCTCGACGGCGGCCGCCGAGTCGATCCGCTCGTCCACGACGGGCCCGACTCCCTCGACGAGCTCGACGTCGACGCCCATCCCGAGGACGGGCGACATGATGTCGGCGAAGAGGACGGCCGCATCGACGCCGTGCCGGCGCACGGGCTGCAGCGTCACCTCGGCGCAGAGCTCCGGCGTCCCGGCGATCTCGAAGAAGCCGTGCCTCTCCCTCAGTGCCCGGTACTCGGGCAGCGAGCGGCCCGCCTGCCGCATGAACCAGACGGGCGTTCGCTCGGCCGGCTCGCGCCGGAGCACGCGGACGAGAAGCGGTTCCACGGGAGACTGGCTAGGCGGCGACGGGCTCGTGACCGAACGAGCGGAGGAGGCGCGAAAGCCCTTCCTCGAGCGAGACCTCGGGCTCCCAGCCGAGCAGCTGCTGAGCGCGCGTGATGTCGGGCTTGCGCTGCATCGGGTCGTCGACCCGGAGCGCCTCGAAGACGATCTCGCTCGACGCGCCGGTGATCCGCTTCACGATCTCGGCGAGCTCGAGCAGCGTCCGCTCGTCGGGGTTGCCGAGGTTGACGGGCAGGTGCTCTCCGCTCTCGGCGAGGAGGACGATCCCCCGAATCAGGTCGTCGACGTAGCAGAAGCTCCGGGTCTGCGAGCCGTCGCCGAACACGGTGAGCGGCTCCTGTGCGAGCGCCTGCCGCACGAAGTTCGAGATGGCGCGGCCGTCGTTCGGCCGCATCCGCGGGCCATACGTGTTGAAGATCCGGACGATCCCGGTGTCGACGCCCTGAGCGCCGTGGTAGGCGATCGTGAGCGCCTCGGCGTACCGCTTCGCCTCGTCGTACACGCCGCGCGGCCCGATCGGGTTCACGTGGCCCCAGTAGGTCTCGGGCTGCGGGTGCACCTGGGGGTCGCCGTAGACCTCGCTCGTCGAGGCGAGGAGGAAGCGGGCACGCTTGAACTTCGCGAGGCCGAGGGCGTTGTGGGTTCCGTTCGAGCCGACCTTGAGCGACTGAAGCGGCATGCGCAGGTAGTCCTCGGGGCTCGCGAGGGCGGCGAAGTGGTACACGAAGTCGATCGGCTCCTCGATGTGGATCGGCTCCGCGACGTCCTGGGGGACGAACCGGAATGCGTCGTCGCCGATGTGCTCGATGTTGGCGAGCGAGCCGCTGACGAGGTTGTCGACGCAGATCACACGGTGCCCGCGCTCGAGCAGGTAGTCGCAGAGATGCGAGCCGAGGAACCCGGCTCCGCCTGTCACGAGAGCGGTCGGCACGGCCCGATGCTAGCGGCGCCGACACCGGTCCCGTGCAGCCACGTCCCGGTGTCAGGCACCGAGACATGTCTGGAAAGGATGTGCCGCGAGCGACAGAGCGCGCTTGCGCCGCGTGATGTCTCTTAGGGACATGGCCTGGTGCCTGGCACCGGGACATGTCGCTTCGGGACGTGTCTCCGGCTCAGCGCAAGTCTTTATTCGACTCCATGTCGAACCACATGGCGAAAAGGGTGAACTGGAGGCCTGAGATGACGAGGAGCGCGACGAGGACGACCGTCGCTACCGGGATCGAGTCGCCCGCGATCCGGAAGGCGACGACGACGAGCCCGAGCCCGATGCCGGTGACCGTCGCAATGAAACCCATCACGTAGAAGAAGACGAGCGGGTGGAAGTCGCGCTTGACGTACTTCTCCCACAGCCGCCAGAAGAAGCCCTTCAGCAGGAGCCAGGAGATCCGCGGCACCACGTGGCGGTAGCGCATCGCCGAGCGCTCGCCGACGCCGTAGATGGGACGCGACGGGAAGTCGCGCACGCGGGCGTTCCAGACGTTGAGGTGGACGAGCATGTCGTTCGGGAAGCCGTACTGCGTGTAGACGCGGTCGAGGTCGAGCTGCTCGAGCATCGCCCGGGAGATGACCGTGTAGCCGGACTGCGAGTCGGCGACGTGCCAGTAGCCGGACGCGATCTTCGTCAGCAGCGAGAGGATGGCGTTGCCGAAAAAGCGAGTCTTCGGGATCAGCTGCCACGCCTGGCCGGTGGAGAGGCGGTTCGCTTTCGAGTAGTCGAGCTCGCCGCGCGCGACCGGCGCGACGAGCGTCGGCAGGTCCTCGGGATCCATCTGGTTGTCGCCGTTCATGACCACGACGAGGTCCACCCCATCCGCGAGCGCCCGGCGGTAGCCCGTGATGGTGGCGGCGCCGACGCCGCTCCGACGCTCGTGCGAGACGACCTCGACCCGCGGGTCACCGGTCTCGCGCGCGCACTCCGCGGTGCGGTCCGAGGATCCGTCGTCCACGACGATGATCCGGTCGACGAGCGCCGGGATGCCGCCCAGCGTCGCGGCGATCAGCGCCTCCTCGTCGAACGCCGGCACGACGACCCCGACGCGCTTCCCCTCGAACACGCAGAGAGCCTAAGTCAGTCGCCGTTCCGCGGCGCGACCCGCGCGGCGACGGGTTCCCACAGGAGCGCCGCGAGCGCGCCGATGATCAGGCCGATCAGCGCCGCGATGACGACCGTGTTGCGGCGGCTGCGCGCCGTGATCTTCTCCGCCGCGGCGCCGACAACGACGCGCGGCGCCTCGACCTGCTTGGCCTGCTGCAGGAACAGGGTCGATGAGTTCTTGTCCTGCTGGTACGAGCGCAGCTGCGTCTGCAGGATCAGCTTGTCGGTGGTCGACACGGTCGGGCTCGCGATCGCGGTCTGCAGGGTCTTGATGTACTGGTCGTCGGTTGCGATCTCGTTGCTCAGGGTGCCGATCTTGCCCGCCGCGTAGGTGCCGAGCTTCGTCGCCGCGACATTGGCGAGGTGGTTCGCAGCGCACTCGGCGATCTTCCGCTTCTTGGCCTGGACGGTGAGCTTGACGAGTGGGCTCTGGCCGTTCTTCGCGATGGAGCCCGCGACCGCCTGCGTCGAGATTCCCTTGCGAAAGTCCGACACGCTCGCCTTGCACTTGCCGGCCACCGCCTGGTTGACCTGCTGGGCGTGCACGATCGTCGCGACCGCCGGCGGGTTCGTCTGCAGTGTCTGGAGCTGGCTGTTCCCGCTCGCGGAGGTCGGCTGGCCGAGGTACAGCGTCGCCGTCGCCTGGTAGACCTGCGTGCCGCCGAGCGAGATGAGGTAGCCGATCACCGCGCCCACGACGAGCCCGGCCACGAGCAGCCACCAGCGGGCGCCGAGCAGCCGGACGTACTTCGCGAAGTCGACCTCCTGCTCGGCCTCCGGATCGAAGCCGCGCGAAGGGGGAGCAGGCGCAGTCACGAGCCGCGACGATAGCCGACCCGCATGAAGACGCTCTTAAGAACCGCTGTCAGTGAGCCAGCTGACGCGCATGCGGGCGCTTCGGCTCCACCGCGTAGAGGCGCGAGAAGCCGTGCAGCAGCAGCCGCATCCCGTTGCCCGAGACCGGGACGTAGTCGCCGTGCGGGAACGTCAACACCCGGCGCCCGCTGCGAACGGCGATGCCGACGATGCGGTGCGAGAAGCTGCCGGCGTACGCGACGCCGTCCACGATCACGGCGGCTCCCGAGATCGCCCCGCCGGTGGAGATACGCCACAGGACGCGACCCGTCGCAGCCGAGACGCCGTAGAACCAGCCGTCGTACGAGCCGAAGCAGACGACGCCGTCGGCCACCGCCGGGGAGGAGTAGACGTAGTAGCCCGCCGTGACGCGCCACAGGTAGCGGCCGCTGGTGGTGAAGGCGGTCAGCGAGTTGCCGGTCGAGGACGGAACGAAGATGCGGCCGTGAGAAGCTGCCGGCGTCCCGTAGATCTTTCCGTTGACCTGCCCCACCCAGCGGGTCGCCCCGGTCGTGGGCGACAGCGCCCACAGCCGTCCGGCGTAGTCGCCGATGAACAGCCTCCCGCCGGCCATCGCCGCGCTCGAGGTGATCTTCGAGCCGAGCGACCGGCTCCAGCGCAGCCGGTGCCGGCGCAGGTCGAGGGCATACATCCGGCCGCCGGCGGTGCCGAAGTAGTCGATCCCGTTCGCGATCAGGGGGGACGACTCGATCGCCGAGCCCGCGTTCCAGCTCCACACGAGACGGCCGTTCAAGCGGTTGAGGACGTACGCGCGGCCGTTCATCGAGTGGTAGACGACCCACCTGTCGTCGACGGCGGCTGAGGAGGCCATGCGCGGCCCACCGGGCGTGTTGTGCCGCCATGCGAGCTTGCCCGAGCGCATCGAGAGCGCCTGGACGGTCGAGGCCTGGTTGCCGATGTACGCGAAGCCGTTCCAGACGACGGCGGGGAACTCGATCAGGTGGCCGAGGCCCCGGCTCCAGATGAGCCGGAACGGCGGCCGCAGACGCAGGTTCGGCTGCGCCTGCGTGCGAGCCTCCGTGGCGCCGTAGAACGGCCACTGCAGGTCAGGCCGGTAGATACGCAGGGTTTGCCACGGCCGGGCCCGGAAGTTGACCCGGAAGCGGGCTGGCGTGTAGCCGCGCGCCGCGACCGAGACGGCGAGCCGCCGCCGCGGCGCGTCCATGAACGTGAAGCCGTGCCGGTTCGTCCTGCTCCGCTGCCCCCGGACGTTCACGATCGCGTTCGACACCCGCACGCGTCGGTCGCCGTCGAGCACCGTGACCCGGATCTGCCCGGCATGAGACGAGGGCCGGTGCGCGCGGTGCGGGACCGGCTTGGGCTTCGGCTTCGGCTTGATCGGGGCGGTCGTCAACGCCGCCCGGTGCCCGCTGCCGCCACAGCCGGCCAGGAGCGCGAGGACGGCCGCGACGAGGAGAACGCGCGCGATCATGCGTGCTCACCGACCGCAAGCTCGCGGTAATCGGTCAGCCAGATCGGCATGCCGTCGATGTCGCGGAGGATGACATTGTCGTCGGGGAAGCGGGGCACGGTCTCGCCGATCTCGTCCAGGCGGCCGAGCGTGGCGAGGACCTGTGCCTCCGCCATGTTCGCACCTCCTGCGGCCAGCGCCGAGGTGGCAGCGACGTGGCGCACGTTGATCTCCGTGATCTTGAGCGCGCCCGTGCGGTCCTCGCGGAGGTCGACCGTGAGCAGCCCGTGCGCGCGCTCGCCGGTGAGGCCGCAGACGAAGCGCACCGCCTGCTCGGCGAGCGTCCGCGCTCGCTCGTCGTTCACGAGCCGCCCACGGTTGATGTTGCCGGTCACGCCCGAGACCGCCAGGTGCCCCATGAAGTACTCCAGCCGCTCGTAGCAGCCCGCCTTGAGCAGCTCGTCCTCGCGGAAGAGGAGCGTGCACGCGATGTTCCGCCCCGGCAGGTGCTCGGCGACCATGTAGCTCGGGATCCCCGGGTTGAGGTAGGCCCATGCGTACGCCTCCTCCGGCTCGCTCACCTGGATCGAGCCGATCCCGCTCGAGGACGCCTCGGAGTAGTCGCGGAGCCAGACCGGGCCGGCGTCGAGGTCGAGCCCGCGCCGGGCGAGGAGGTCGTCCCGCTGCGCGATCCGGTGCTGCGGCACCAGCCCGGCCTGCTGCAGCGCGTCGTAGAGCTTTCCCTTGCTGATCGCGATCCGGGAGAACTCCGGCGGAGGCAGCAGCGCCGGCACCGGGAACTCCCGGCCGCTCCAGAACGAGACCTCGGCCTCCGGCCCGACGACGGCGACGTCGATGCCCTCTCGCTCGCAGATGTCCGCGAGGAGGTCGGCGTAGCCCGGCTCGCGCGGCTCGAAGACCCGGTAGACGCGCTCGTAGAGCCCCTCGTAGAAGCCGTACCAGTTGCCGCCGCGGTCGGCGCCGACGAGCCTCGCGTCCGCGAAGAGGGAGCTCGCGGAGAGCGAGCGGGCGATCGCTCTCGGCGTGACGCCGCACGCGCCCGTGACAAGGATGTTCAGGGGCGCCACGTGGCGGAAGGGTAGCCCGCGACCCTCAAGGGGCCTCACGCCAGCCGCCCGTCTCCCCCTTGTACGTGCCGCGGAAGAGGGCGAGGGGCGTGCGCGCGAGGATCTGCAGGTCGAGGCTCGGCGAGCGGTGCTCCACGTACCAGACGTCGAGCTCGATCCGGTCCGCCCAGGGCAGCGAGGCCCGGCCGTTGATCTGCGCCCAGCCGGTGATGCCGGGCTTCACGTCGAGCCGGTGCCGCTGCCGGTCGTCGTACTGCTCGACCTGGTAGCGGAGCGTCGGGCGGGGGCCGATGCAGCTCATCTCGCCGCGGACGACGTTCCAGAGCTGGGGGAGCTCGTCGAGCGAGAGCTTCCGCAGCAGCCTCCCGCTGCGCGTGATGCGCGAATCGCCCCGGTTCACGGAGAGACCGGCGCCCATGGTCTCGGCGCCGACGACCATCGTCCGCAGCTTGAGCAGCTCGAAGTCGACCCCGTCCTTCCCGACGCGCGTCTGCCGGTAGAGGACGGGCCCGCCGTCCTCGAGCTTGATCGCGAGCGCGGCGAGCGCGAGCAGCGGGGACGCGAGGAGCAGGGTGCCGCCGGCCAGCGCGACGTCCGCGGCGCGGTTCACGCGAGCTCCTCCCGCTGCGGCGCCCAGGTCGCGGGGACACCGCGGCGGAGGTAGTTCCAGAGCGCGACCACGGTCGCCCAGGAGATGAGGACGTAGTAGCGCGGGATCCCCACGCCGACGAGCGCCGCGACGAGCCCGCCCAGCTGGATCGCGAGCAAGACGGCATAGACCGTGCCGTGGCCGAGCAGCGCGAGCGAGCTCCCGAGGAGGACGAGGTGGAGCAGCCCGCTCGCGTAGCGCAGGTGGCGATGCGAGACGAGCGCGGCGAGGTAGCCGGGCGGCTGGCCGCGCAGCATCCGCCCGCGGAGCACGATCAGCCAGGCGTGCTCGAACATGCGCACCTTGCGCCGGTACTCCGACTCGTTCGTCGGCGTGGGCCGCTCCGAGGCGAGGGCCGCGGGCTCGTACACCGCGCGCCGGCCTCGCTGCACCAGCAGGTACGGGAGCGCGAGGTCGTGCCCGAAACGCGGATCGACCTCGGCGTAGTCGGCGCGAAGGAGCGCGTAGATCGCCCCGTTGCCGGCTGTGATCGAGCCGAGCCGCGACTCGCTCTCGCGCGTGGCGAGCTCGTACCGCCAGTAGACGCCCTCCCGGTTCGAGCCGTCGGGCGCCTCGAGGCGCAGGCGGCCGCACACATAGGCCACGTCCGGATCGGCCAGGTTGCGCACGAGCCGGCGCAGCGCCTGGGGATCCCAAGTCGAGTTCGCGTCCGTGAAGGCGACGACCTCGGACTCGGTCGCGCGCACGGCCGCGTCCTGGGCGGCGACCTTGCCCCCGCGCGGGTTCCGGATCACGCGGGCCCCGGCCGCCGCGGCCAGCTCCTCGGTCCGGTCGGTGGACGCGTCGGAGGTGACGACGAGCTCGAGCAGCTCCGGCGGATAGTCGAGCTCGCGCAGGTTGGCGAGCCGCCGCTCGATCGAGGCTTCCTCGTTGTAGGCGGTCACGACGACCGCGACCGACGGGAGATAGTCGGGGTCCGCGGCGACAGGGCGCGGGCGGACCCTCGAGAGAAGCCCGACGGCTGCCGGGTAGACCGCGTGCGTCCAGGCGAGCGCGGCAAGCGAGCCCCAGAACAGGACGACGGCCACGATCACGGCCGCAACGCTAGCGCTCGCTCACGCGCCCCAGGGCCCGATGTTCGGCGCATGCGGGACGGTGAGCGAGAAGGCGAGCGACTTGCCTGAGCCCGGGGCCACGGCCCGCAGCCGGTCCCGCCTCGTCGCCTTCAGCCTCACGTTCGCCCGGAAGATCCCGTTCTTGTTGGAGGCGACCGACGCGACGTCGTGCCACGGGCCGCGCTTGCCGTGCCGCAGCTGGATCGTGACGACCCTCGTGTCGCTCGTCGCGTCCCGGCCCCAGACGCTCACGTAGCGCCGGTGCAGATACGCGACGAACGGGAAGCGGAAGGCGGTGAGCCCCGGCTTCGACGCCGCCCGGTCGAGCGGCTGGGAGCCGAAGTAGAAGCCGCTCTGGTACGGGCTCGGGCTCGGGTAGTCCTGGAGCAGGAACCACGTCACGAGCGTCACTCCGGAGCGCCACATCTGGTACAGCGACTCGGCCGTCCAGCGCGCGGCGAGGCCGAGCGACGCGGCGCGCGGCCGCGGCGGGTTGGTGTCCCAGCCGAACTCGGTCACCCAGAACTGCACGCGCTGGGTCGAGACGAGGTGGTGGAGTCGGGCTCCCGCCTGCAGCAGCGACCGCATCCTCGTCAGGTCGCCGAGCTCCACGTCGTCCCGGATCTTCGCCCTGGCGAAGGGGCCGCCGTGCGTGTACGGGTGGTGCGCCCAGACGTCGAAGCGCACGGGCGTGCGGCAGGTCGAGTGCGGGTGCTTCCCCGCGGAGAGGCAGAGCAGCGAGCGCATGAAGGCGAGCGGCGCGGTCGAGTACCACTTCACCTTCTTCGTCTTCTTGTGGCCGACCGGCTCGAGCGCCCCGGCGACGACGAGGTTCGCGGGATCGACGGCGTGCACCGCGTCGGCCACGGCATTGACCATCGCCCGGTACTTGCCCGCCTTGACGGGATAGAGGTTGAGGCTGAGGTTCGGCTCGTTCCAGACCTGGAAGACGTGCTCGGCCGGCACGTCGGGCGTGCCGCCGTCGAAGTGCCTGGCGAGGGCCGTCGCGAAGTCCCTGAGAGCTGCGACCTTCGGTGTGCCGCCGTTGGGACGCTTCGGGCGCCTCGCGTACGCCCACCTGGGGACGCTCCCGATATCCAGGATCGCCGTGAGCCCGGCGGCGTCGGCCGCCGCGACGGCGGCGTCGAGGCCGCCCCACGAGTACCCGGGCGAGGTGGGATCCGTCGCCACGAACCCGTCGGGCCGTCTCGCCGGCGCGATCACCCGCCACTGCACGGCCAGCCGCGCGTAGGTCGCCCCGGCGGCGCGCGTCATCCTGAAGGCGGTCGCCCGCTGGCCGCCGTTGAAGAGCCCTGGATCGGCGATCGCCGTCGTGAGCGGCGCCGTCCCTGGGGTCGAGTACGTCTTCAGCCCCTGCGCCGAGGCCGCCGCGGTCCCGAACGCGCAGATCGCGCCGGCAGCCGCCACGTACCGAAGGGCGAGGGTGACGGCGCGCAGCTCTTGACCCGGCCTAGTTGCCCCAGGGACCGATGTGCGGGTCGTGCGGCACGGTGAGCGAGAACGCGAGCGAGGTACCCGAGCCGGGCGCGCTCGCCCGCAGCCAGCTCTTCTTCGTCGCCTTCAGCCTCAGGCTCGCCTTGAAGATGCCGAACTTGTTCGCGCGGATCCGCGCCACGGTGCGCCAGTGGCCGTGGGTCCCGCGACGGAGCTGGATCGTGGCGGTCTGCTTGTTGCTCGTGGCGTCGCGGCCCCAGACCGTCACCTTGCCGCGGCCGAGGTAGGCAACGAACGGGAAACGGAAGGCGGTGCGCACCGGCTTCACGCGCGCGCGCGCCAGGGACGAGGCATGGCGGAAGAGGCCGCTCTGGTACGGGCTCTTGCCGCCCCGGTCCTGCAGGCCGAACCAGGTGAGCAGCGAGACGCCGGAGCGCCAGGCCTGGTACAGCGACTCGGCCGTCCAGCGGGAGGCGAGCCCCATCGGGGCCGCGTGCCGCCGCGGCGGGTTGGTATCCCAACCAAACTCCGTTATCCAGAAGCGGACGCCGTTGGTCGAGCGGATGTGGTGGAACCGAAGGGCCGCCCGCAGGAGCGTCCGCATCTTCGGCAGGTCGCCGAGCTCGACGTCGTCCGGATTCCTCGCGTGACCGAAGGCGCCGCCGAACGTGTACGGATGATGCGACCAGGCGTCGAAGTGCACGCTTGTGCGGCACGTCGAGTGCGGGTGCTTGCCCTTCGAGACGCAGAGCAGCGAGCGCATGAACGCGAGCGGCGCGACCGAGTTCCAGCGCTGCTTCTTGCTGCGCTTGTGCCCGAACGGGTCGAGGGCGCCCGCCACCACGAGATTCTTGGAGTTGACGCCGTGGACGGAGGCGGCGAAGGCGTTGACCATCGACCGGTAGACGCTCGCCTTGACCGGGTTCAGGTAGAGGCTGACATTCGGCTCGTTCCAGACCTGGAAGACGTGCACCGCCGGCGCGCTGCCGCTGCCGTCGTAATGCTTCGCGATCGCCTTCGCGAAGGCACCGAGGTCGGAGACCCTGGGAGTTCCGGCATTCGGGGCTTTCGGCCGCTTCGCGAAGGCCCACTTGGGCGTGGCCTCGATGTCGAGGATCGGCGTCAGCCCGGCGTCCTCGACCTGCTTCACGATCGCGTCGTAGTTCGACCAGTTGTACCCCTTGGAGGTCGGGTCGGTCGCGACGAAGCCGTCAGGCCGGACGGACGGCGCGATCGAGCTCCAGCTCACCGTCAGCCGCACATAGCTCGCCCCGGCCGCGCGCGTCATCGCGAGCGCCCGCTCCCGCTGGCTGCTGTTGAACAGCCAGGGATCGGCGAGTGCCGTCGCGAGCGGCGCCGTACCCCCGGTCGAGTACGTCCGCACACCATGCGCCGAGCCTGCCGAAGCGGTCACGGCCGCGAGCGCGAATATCGCGCCTGCAACGGCCAGGTTCCGAGCGAGGACCCCCATCGCCGACCACGCTACCGCCGATCGGCGGATCGCAAACTGATCTTTTCGGATCCCTTACAGCCTCGGACTAATTACCCCAGGGACCGATGTGGGGCGCGTGCGGCACGGTGAGCGAGAAAGCGAGGGACTTGCCGGAATCGGGCGCGACCGCCCGCAGCCAGTCCTTCTTCGTCGCCTTGACCTTCAGAACCGCCTTGAAGATCCCGGAGCCGTTCGCGCGCAGCGTGGCCACCGTGCGCCACGGCCCGGCCCGGTGGTGCGACCGCTGGACGGTGACGATCTGCTTCGTGCTCGTCGCGTCCCGCCCCCAGACGGTCACCGTCTTCTTCTTCCCGAGGTAGGCGACGAACGGGAACCGGAAGGCCGTGAGCACGGGCTTCGCCCGCGCACCAACGAGCGACCCCTTGTTGAAGTAGAGGCCGCTCTGGTAGGGGCTCCTGCCCGCGTAGTCCCGGAGCAGGAACCACGTCACCAGGGAGATACCCGAGAGCCACATCTGGTGGAGCGACTCTTCGGTCCAGCGCGAGGCCAGGTTGAGCGAGGCCGCATGCCTGCGCGGCGGGTTGGTGTCCCAGCCGAACTCGGTCACCCAGAACTGCACCGCCCGCGCCGAGACGATGTGGTGGAGCCGCTTCCCGGACTTGAGGAGCGCCTTCATCTTCGGCAGGTCCCCGAGCTCCACGTCGTCGGGGTTCTTCGCGTGCCCGAAGGGGCCGCCGAACGTGTAGGGGTGATGCGACCAGACGTCGAACTTGATCGGCTTGCTGCAGGTCGAGTGCGGGTGCTTGCTCTTCGAGAGGCAGAGCAGCGAGCGCATGTACGCGAGCGGGGCGGTCGAGTACCACTTCTGCCCCTTCTTCTTCTTGTGCCCGAACGGATCGAGGCCGCCGGCCACCACGAGGTTCGCCGGGTCGACGGCGTGGACGGCGTCGGCCACCGCGTTGACCAGGCCGCGATAGGAGCTCGCGCTGACGGGGTTCAGGTCGAGGCTGAGGTTCGGCTCGTTCCAGACCTGGAAGACGTGCTCGGCCGGCGCCCCGGGAGTGTTTCCGTCGTAATGGGTGGCGAGCGCCGTCGCGAAATCGCGCAGGTCGCTTGCCCTGGGGGTTCCGGCGTTTGGAGCGTGCGGCTTGGTCCCGTACGCCCACTCGGGGACGCTGCCGATGTCGAAGATCGGCGTCAGCCCGGCGGCGTCGAGCTGCGAGGCGATGGAGTCGAGGCCCGACCAGTTGTAGCCGGGCGAGGTCGGGTCCGTGGCCGCGAAACTCGTCGGCGGCGTGGACGGCGCGATGGCCCGCCAGACCACGGACAGCCGCACGTAGGTGGCGCCCGTGGCCGCGGCCATCGTGTACGCCTGCTGCCGGTCGGGGCCGGCGAAGAGGGGATCGAGGAGCCCGGTGCGGAGCGGCAGCGTCGCCGGCGTCGGGATCACGTGCCGGGCGTGCGGCTTCGCAAACGCCGCGGCCGCGACCGCGCCGAGCACCAGCATGCAGGCGACTCCAGCTGCGAAGAACGGCAGAACCGACCGCCGGAGGCCGTCACGTGCCGCCTTGCCCTCGAGAACCGTCGGCCCCACCGCGGGGCATGCTAGCCGAGCCTCCGGCGGGCGCCCGTTATCGTCTGCGCGCGTGCTGCTCGACGAACCGACGGCGATCGTCCACGACTGGTTCCAGGGCATGCACGGCTCGGAACGGGTGGTGGAGGCTCTGCGCGCGGGCCTGTTTCGGCCCGGCGGCGAGCCCGACATCGTCACCTTCGCGGCCGCCCGCGAGGTGATCCCGGCCGAGCTGGCGGACCGGATCGTCCGCGAGTCGCGCGTCGCGGCCCTCCCGGGGCTCCGGCAGCGGGGCCGCGACGCCGGGCGCTGGCGCTATCTCCTCCCGTACATGCCGCAATGGTTCGCCTCCGTCGACCTCTCGGCCTACGACGTCGTCATCTCCTCGTCCCACGCCTGCGCGGTCAACGTGCGCCCCCGTCCGGACGCGCTCTTCGCCTGCTACTGCCACACGCCGATGCGCTACGCGTGGCTGCCCGAGACCGATCCGGGAGGGACGGGCGCGATCGGCAGGCTCGGCCTGCGCGCCCTGCGCGGCCGCCTACGCCAGACCGACCTCGCGGCCTCGCGCGGGCCCGACGCCTTCGCAGCGAACTCGACGACGGTGCGCGACCGCATCCGGCGCTTCTACGGCCGCGACTCGACCGTCATCCATCCGCCCGTCGCGGTGGACGAGTTCGACGCGGCCTCCGAGAAGGAGGAAGGCCACTTCCTCTGGATGCAGCGGCTCGTCTCCTACAAGCGCCCCGAGCTGGTCGCCGAGGCGTTCCGCGACCTGCCGTACCGGCTGACCATGGTCGGGATCGGGCCGCTCGAGCAGCGCCTGCGGGCGAGCCTGCCCCCGAACGTCGAGCTCCGCGGCTGGATCTCGCGCGAGGAGCTGCAGGGTCTCTTCGCCCGGACGTCCGGCTTCGTCCATGTCGCAGAGGAGGACTTCGGGATCGCGATGGTCGAGGCGCTCGCCGCGGGCCTGCCGGTCGTGGCGCTCGACGCCGGCGGGGCGCGGGACATCGTCCGGCCCGGCGTCGACGGCGTGCTGATCGAGGAGGCGGAGCTCCGGCAGCTGCGGACGGCGATCCGCTCGGCGGCGGAGACGCGGTGGGACCCCGCGGCCCTGCGTGCCCGCGCGCTCGAGTTCTCCACCGGGCGCTTCCTCGACCGGATGCAGGAGTGGCTGGACGAGACGTCCACGCAGAAGCGCGGCCGGGGCGTGCGTTGGGCCGGATGAAGATCGGGATCGACGCCCGCAACGACGGCACCGGCGTCGGCCGGTACACGTTCTCGCTGATCCGCGAGCTGGCCAGGCTCGACCGGGAGAACGAGTACACGCTCTTCCTCAACGCGAGGCGCTACGCGGGCTATTCGGCGCCGGGCCCGAACTTCCGGACCGTCGAGGCGGACATCCCCTGGTTCGGCGTGCGCGAGCAGCTGCAGCTGCCGCGCCTGGTCGCGCGCGAGCGGCTCGACCTCGTCCACTACCCGCACCTGACCGTGCCGCTGCTGGCGACGACGCCGTTCGTCGTCACCGTCCACGACCTCAACTACCTCGACCCCGGCGCGACCGCACGCCGCGCCGTCTTGCGGGCCGGCTTCCGCGTCGAGCTGCGGAAGGCGAAGCGCGCGCGGCGACTGATCGCCGTCTCGGAGCACACCCGCGGCGAGGTCGTCCGCCTCCTCGGCGTCGACCCGGACCGCATCGCCGTGACGTACGAGGCGGCCGACGCGCCGGCGGTCGAGCCGGACCAGGCCACGCTCGAGCGCTACGGGATCGAGGCGCCGTTCTTCCTCTACGTCGGCTCGGCGTACCCGTACAAGAACCTCGCCCGGCTGATCGACGCCTGCGCGCGAGTCGACGGCCACACGCTCGTGCTCGCGGGCGAGTACGAGGACTTCGGTGCGGCGCTGAAGCAACAGGCGTCGGAGCGGGTCGTCTTCACGGGGCCGGTCTCCGAGTCCGAGCTCGCGGCGCTGTACGCCGGAGCCTTCGCCTACGCCTTCGTCTCCCTGGCGGAGGGCTTCGGCCTGCCCGGGCTCGAGGCGATGGCGGCCGGCGTGCCCGTCGTCGCGGCGCGCGCCGCCAGCCTGCCCGAGGTCTACGGGGACGCGGCCCATTACTGCGACCCGCGCGACGTGGGCTCGATCGCGTCGGCGCTGCGCGAGGTGGCCGCCGACGGAGAGCTCCGGCAGCGGCTCGTCGAGCGCGGGCGGGCGCGTGCGGCGGTGTTCTCGTGGGCGAGGACCGCCGAGCAGACGCTCGCCGTCTACCGCGAGGCGCTCCTACACTGACCGCCATGTCAGCGGCCGCCGTGAGGCGCCACTTCAGCCTCGAGACGGCAGTGCGGCCGCACACCCTCCTGCTCGTCGGCGCCTGCCTCAGCCTGCTCGCCTGGGCGATCCCGTGGGGAGGGGCGATCCCGGCGGTGCTGCGCGGCTTCGTGGTGGAGACCCCCTGGACGCTGCACGGGGCGCTCTTCCTGGTCGGCTGGTACGCGTTCTTCTTCGCCGTCGCGATCGGCGGCTTCATGCTCGGACGTCGGATCCCGGTGCTGCAGCGCGCGGAGCGCGTCCCGTGGGAGAGCTACTACGTCTACCTCAGCATCCTCAGCCTGCTCGGCACGGTCTACGCGTACGTCTACGTGTTCGCGAAGTCGCCGCACGCGATCTCGGCCGCGTTCCTCCACCACCAGTTCAACGCGGTGCGCTATGTGTTGCCGTACTCCTCCGGGCCGCAGACGCTCCGCTATGCGGCGACCCTCGCCGGGGCGATTGCGATCTTCGAGCTGGGCCGGGGCCACTTCCGGGCCCTGCACGTCCTCAACGTCCTGCTGCTCCTGTTCGCCGCCGCGATCGCCTCGAGGGCGTCGCTGATCATCGCCGCGATCGCGGTCGCGGGGCTGGCCGCGCGGCGCGTCCACGAGGCCCGCGTCAGCATGCGCCGGGTCGTCGGCGTGCTGCTGCTCGGGCTCGTGGTGCTGTTCCTCGGCCTCAGCCTGCTCAGCTACTCGCGGAGCGCGGACTTCTACCACGCCTACAACGTGCGGAACCCGCTCGTGATGAACGTCGACGAGATGGTGCGGTATCTCGGCATCCCCTTCCAGGCGGCGGTCGCGGTGAGCAACAACGTCGACAAGTGGCCCGTGGCGCCGGCGAGCGCAGGGCCGGGCACGCGGGTGTTCCTGCTGCCGACGTACGCCGGCAAGCATGTGCCCGCCTCGGTCTCCCGGGGCGAGACACGCTACGAGAAGGTCGTCGCGGTCCCCGCCACGCAGACGACGAACTCGGTGCTCGCACTCGCCTACGGAGTCTTCGGCGTGCTCTCGTTCGTCGTGCTCGGGCTGGCGGTGCTCGTGGCCTGCGTCATCGCCGGGCACGCGTCGCGCTACCGCAGCTACGTCTTCCTCGCGAGCCTCGTCGTCGCCTACTGCCTCGCGGAGTGGTGGCGCACCTACGTGCTGAACCAGGGGATCGTCCAGTTCCTGATCCTCGTGCTCGCGCTCTGGGCCGTGCTCGGCGCGAGCGTGGAGGACTGGACGGGAGGTCGCTGGGGGCGCTTCACGCGCGCCGTCGCGGCGGAGCGTCCCCGGCGAGGATCGCCGCCAGCTCCTCCGCGGACCTGACGCCCTCGGCGAAAGCGGGCGAGTGCGGCATCCGCTCCGCCTCGGCGAGCGCGCGCCGCAGGCTCTCGTCGTCGCCCGGCTCGAAGAGGCACAGGTTCGGCCGCTCCGCCCCGAGATGGGCCGGCGCGACGATCGGCAGCCAGCAGTAGGAGTACTGCGCCACCTTGTTCCCCTGCCCCAGGGCCGCGTAGCCCGGCGGGAAGAGGAGCAGCCCGAAGGTCGCGTGCCGGAGGTAGGGGACGAGATCCGCGTAGGGCAGCTCGGGGTGGAACGAGACGTTGGCGGGCAGCGGGCGGGGCGGCGGCCCGATCACGTGGAACGAGACGTGCGGAGCGAGACGGGCCGCAGCAGCGAGGCTCTCGTAGTCGAAGAGCGGCGAGACGCCCGCGAACACCGCGGCCGGGCCGTCGCCGTAGGGCGACTCCGTCTCCCGGTCGAGCGCCGCCTTGTCGATCGCCGGCGGATCCAGCTCGACCGCTCCGTACGGGGCAAGGGCGTCGGCGATGTTCCGGGTCGGGACGCTGACGAGGTCGAAGAGGGGGATCGCCCTCGCCTCCGCCTCGAGGACGAGCGGGTGGACGCCGAGCGCGCGCAGGTCGTCGGAGGCGCGGTAGACGAGCCGTGCCTCCGGGGCGAGCCCGCGGATCCGCTCGACCATGAGCAGCGCCGCGGTGCCCTCGAAGACGACTAGGTCGGCCGCGCGCAGCCGCTCCTCGAGCGGCCCGAGCGGCGCGTCCGCATAGCGCGCGAACCACGGCGTCGAGAGCCGGTTCGCGACGCCGAGGCGGAGGTTCCCCGGGTGCGTCCGCGTCATCAGCACGTAGCTCGCCAGCCGCTCGCGGACGGGCACGAGCCGGTTCGCCTCCTCGCGCACCGGATAGGCGAAGCGGTAGTCCCCCCGCAGCCGCGACAGCGTGCTGATCGCGGCGGTGACGAAGGTGACGTCCCAGCCGAGGCTCCAGAACGCCTCCGCGAGGTGGTGGAAGCCGGCGCGGCGCTTCGAGCCGAGGTAGTGGCCCGAGATCAGGGTCACGCGGCGGCCGTCGGGCATGCCGCAGTATGGGCGCCGCTAGACTGGCCGCGCCCTGGAGGGGGTCGGCCATGTGCGGGATCGGAGTCATACTCAATCTCGATTCGAAGCCGGTCGGGGCGCTCACGCCCCGGCTGGAGTTGATGAATCGCCTGCTCGCCCACCGCGGCCCCGACGGCGAGGGGAAGTGGGTCCACGACCGCGGCCACGTCGGCTTCGCGCATCGGCGCCTCGAGATCATCGACCTCGAGACCGGCCACCAGCCGATGCACGACGGCGCCGGCAACTGGATCACCTACAACGGCGAGATCTACAACTACATCGAGCTGCGCCGCGAGCTCGGCGAGGACGAGTTCCGCACGACGTCCGACACCGAGGTCGTGCTCCGCGCGTACCGGCGTTGGGGGCCGGCGTGCGTCGAGCGGCTGCGCGGCATGTTCGCGTTCGCGATCTGGGACGAGGCCGAGGAGCAGCTCTTCTGCGCGCGCGACCGCTTCGGCATCAAGCCGTTCGCGTACGCGCTGCACGACGGCGTCTTCTTCGGCGCCTCGGAGGCGAAAGGGCTCCTGCCCTTCCTCCCGGCGGTCGAGACCGACCTCGACGCGCTCAAGGACTACCTCGCCTTCCAGTTCTGCCTCGCCGGCAAGACCCTGTTCAAGGGCGTGCGCGAGCTGCTGCCCGGCCACACGCTGACCGTGCGGAAGGGCGTCGTGCAGGAGCGGCGCTACTGGGAGGTCGAGTACGAGCCCGACTTCGACCACCGGGAAGCGTGGCTGACGCACCGCCTGCGCGAGCTGGTCGAGGAGTCGGTCGGCTTCCACCTCCGCGCGGACGTGCCGGTCGGCGCCTACCTCTCCGGCGGCCTCGACTCGAGCATCACGACCTCGCTGGCCGCGGAGACCGTCGGGCACGAGTTCCAGGCCTTCACCGGCCGCTTCGCGCGCGGCGAGCGCTACGACGAGACGCGGTACGCGCGGCTGCTCGCCGAACAGCGCGGCTTCGAGCTGCACGAGCAGACAATCGGAGCCGCCGACTTCGTCGAGAACATCCGCGACGTCGTCTACCACCTCGACTACCCGGTCGCGGGGCCGGGCTCCTTCCCGCAGTACATGGTCTCGCGGCTCGCGGCGCAGCACATGAAGGTCGTGCTGGGCGGCCAGGGCGGCGACGAGATCTTCGGCGGCTACGCCCGCTACCTGCTCGCCTACTTCGAGCAGTGCATCAAGGCCGCGATCGACGGGACGATGCACCACGGCAACTTCGTCGTCACCTACGAGTCGATCATCCCGCAGCTCGGGACGCTGCGCGAGTACAAGCCGTTGATGCAGCAGTTCTGGCGCGCCGGGCTGTTCGGCGACCTGGACGCGCGCTACTTCCGCCTGATCGACCGGGCGCCGGACCTGCGCGACGCAATCGACTGGGACGTCCTCGGCGACTACTCGCCGTTCGAGACCTTCGAGACGATCTTCCGGGCCGGCAACGTGCGCAAGGAGTCGTATTTCGACCTGATGACGCACTTCGACTTCAAGACGCTCCTGCCGGCGCTGCTCCACGTCGAGGACCGCGTCTCGATGGCGCACGGGCTCGAGTCGCGCGTGCCGTTCATCGACACCGAGGTCGTCGAGTTCGCGGCGACGCTGCCGGCCGACGTCAAGTTCAAGGGCGGCCACCTCAAGCACGCGCTGAAGGAGGCGCTGCGGGACGTCCTGCCGACCGAGATCGTCGACCGGCGCGACAAGATGGGCTTCCCGGTGCCGCTCGCGGAGTGGATCAACGACGAGCTCCACGACTTCGTGCTCGATGTCTTCTCCGGCGCGAACGCACGCAGCCGCCCGTACCTCGCCGAGGACTTCGACGTCCGCGACCTGATCGCGCGCGAGGGCGCGTTCAGCCGGAACCTGTGGGGCCTGTTCTCCCTCGAGCTCTGGCAGCAGGCCTACCACGACGAGTCTGCGCAATGGCGCGCTTCCGCCGACGCGGCGGCGGTTGCGGTCCACGATGGCGGCTGACCAGCAGACCTCGATCGACCAACAGAACCGCGAGTTCTGGGACGAGCTTTGCGGCAGCGGCCTGGCGCGCTGGCTCGGGATCACCGAGATCACCCGCGAGTCGCTCGAGCGCTTCGACCGCGAGTACATGGCCCAGTACCCGTACCTCGGGCGCTACCTCGACGAGCTGCCCGTCGAGGGACGGGACGTGCTCGAGATCGGCCTCGGCTTCGGCACCGTCGGCCAGCTCCTCGCCGCGCGCGGCGCGCGCTACCACGGCGCCGACATCGCCGCGGGGCCCGTCGCGATGATGCGGGACCGACTGCGCTGGTTGGGCAGGCCGGCGGACGAGTCGGTCGTGCAGACGTCCGCGCTCGAGTTGCCGTGGGACGCGGAGAGCTTCGACTTCGTGGTCTCGATCGGCTGCCTCCACCACACCGGAGACCTGCCGGGCGCCGTCGGGGAGGTGCACCGGGTGCTCCGTCCCGGCGGCACGGCCCTCGTGATGCTCTACAACGCGCACTCGCTGCGGCAGCTGATCTTCGGCTCGGCGGAGCAGGTGGGAACGAGGTACGACGCGAACGAGGGCGGCGAGCCGGCGCCGCACACGGACTACGTCTCCCGCCGCGACGTCCGTCGGCTCTTCGCGGCGTTCGCGCACACCTCGGTCGAGGCCCAGAACTTCGACGTGGTCACCTGGCGGTTCGCCCGCCGCCGCTGGACGATCCCCAGGGAGCGGCTGCTCGGCAACGTCGGGCGCGTGCTCGGGCTGGACCTCTACATCCGCGCCCGCAAGTAGATGCTGTCCGTCCTGCTCCTCGCCGACGACCGCCGCGACCATGCCGGAAACGTGCTCGAGCACATCCGGGCGCTGCAGCGCTTCTCCCGGCACCGCGTCGACCTGTTCAACCCGCGCGGGCTGACCCACAGCCGGCTGCTGCGGCCCGACGACTACGACGTCGTCGTCGTCCATTACACGCTGGTCGCTCTCTCCGACGCCTACCTCGCGCCGTGGTTCCGCGAGCGGATCGCGGACTTCGGCGGCCTGAAGGTCCAGTTCATCCAGGACGAGTACCGCTGGGTGGACGCGATGACGGCGCGGATGCGCGAGCTCGGGATCGGCCTGCTCTTCAGCTCGGTCCCGGCCGAGGCCGTGCCGGACGTCTACGGCGACCGTCTCCCCGGAGTGGACATCGTCCCGACGCTGACCGGCTATGTGCCTGCGGAGCTCGAGGGACTGGCCCGCCCGCCGCTCGACGGCCGGCCGCTCGACGTCGTCTACCGCGGCCGGAGCCTCGCCTTCCAGCTCGGGCGGCTCGGCCAGGAGAAGGTCGTGATCGGGCGGGAGTTCCTCGCGCGCGCGGCGGCCACGAGCCTTCGCTGTGACATCGGCTGGACCGAGGCCGAGCGCATCTACGGCGACGCCTGGTACCGGTTCCTCGGCTCCGCCCGCACGACGCTCGGCACCGAGAGCGGCGCGTCCATCGTCGACTTCGACGGTTCCCTGCAGAGGTTGACGGAGAGCTACCTCAGGGTCCACCCCGCGGCGACGTTCGACGAGGTCGAGCGCGAGATCCTGGCGCCGTACGAGGGCAACGCCGTCATCCGCACCATCTCGCCCCGCGTCTTCGAGGCGGCAGCGCTCGGCACCGCGATGGTCAACTTCACCGGCCGCTATTCCGACGTGATCGAGCCGTGGACGCACTACGTCCCGCTCGAGAAGGACTTCTCGAACTTCGACGAGGTGGTCTCGGCGATCCAGGACGCGAAGCTGCTCGACGAGATGGCGGCGCGGGCGCACGCGGATCTCGTCGCTTCGGGCCGCTACTCGCTGCCGAGCTTCGTGCGTGACTTCGAGCGGGAGATCGAGGCGCGCGCCTCGCCGGCCCAGGCGCGGCCGAGGCCTCGCCGCGCGCTCGGCCGGAAGCTGCTGGAGCTCGAGCAGCTCCGCTCGCGCGGCTTGCCGGGCGCCTCCGCCCTGCGCGCGCGTGCGGCTGACCGTGCCGGGCGGCGGCTGGTCGAGCGCTTCCCCGAGATCGAGGCTCTCGCCGCCGAGCTGCCCGAGCGCGACCTCGTCCGCCTCGCGGCGGCGGCGGCCGCGCACCTGCGCGAGCTGCGCCAGCTCGGGCCGCCGTTCGACGTGCAGCCGGAGCTCGACGCCGAGGAGGCCAGGCTCACGCTCGTCGGGACCCGCGCCGCGCCGCAGGACGCAGCGGAGCGCGAGCGGCTGCGGAGCCGCACCGCCGCGGCGATCCGCGAGGGACGGTTGCAGGAGGTCGTCTGGGACAACAGCGCCGTCGAGGGCTACCTCACCTTCCCGACGGTTCCCGCCTCCTCGCTGACGATCGGCTACCACGTGGTGAACGGCGCGCACCGGTTCACGGCGCTGAGCGAGCTCGCGCGCCGGGATCCCGACGCCGTGATCTCGGCTCTCGAGCCGCTCTTCCGCGCCCGGCCGGACGCCCCGGTCGACGAGCTCGACGGCCGGACCGCCATGCTGGCGCGCCTCGTGCTGCAGCCCGGCGCGACGCTGCCGCGCGGTGCGGCGACGCTGCGCGCGGTGCTCGCCTCGAGAGAGCTGCGGCGGCTGATGCGCTCCTACCTCAGGAGCCCCGAGGCGCGGGCGGAAGCGCCGCCCGAGTCGCTCGTCAAGGACCTGTTCCGGCTCTGGCTCGCAGGCCAGGCGCAGGCGACCCTGGAGCTGGACCCCGAGCGAAAGACGCTCGTCTACCGCACCAGCGGCGGCGCCTCCGCGAACGGCGCCGCGCTTGACGCGGCGACTGTGGGCTCGCTTGAGCGAATCGTCTGGGACCACTCCGCCGACGGCTCGCCGGTCACCTCCAGGGAGCGCCCCCGGGTCTCGGTGACCGTCGAGGGAGGAGCGCACGAGTTCACGGCGCTGCTGCTCGTCGCCCGGCGCTTCCCCGAGCTCGCCGCCCCCGCCCTCCGACAGGCCGCCGGCTCCTGAGCGGCATGCGCGTCCTCTTCCTCTACTGGCACCCGAAGGGGTCGGAGATGCGGCTCGCCGTCGAGCAGCACCTGCGCCTCCTGGAGGGCCGCGGCCTGCAGATCCTCTACCGCAACGCGATCGACCCGGCGCCGCCGTGGCTCGCGTGGACGGCGCCCGACCTCTGCGTCCTGCACACGACCTTCCTCTCCCACGCCCGCTGGAACTACGACTTCGAGGACTACCGGCGCCGCTTCGCCTGGGTCGCGAAGCTGCGCTGCCCGAAGGTCGCGCTGCCGCAGGACGAGTACGACCACGCGGGGGTGATGGACGACTGGCTGGTCGAGCTCGGCGTCACGAGCTGCTACTCGTGCTTCGGGCCCGACCAGTGGGAGACGCTGTACCCGCGCCTCGTGGGTAGGGCGAGCTTCCACGAGACGCTCACCGGCTTCATCGACGAGGACGCCGCCGCGCTCGCGACGCGCCTCGTCCCCCACGCGCAGCGGCCGCGCGACGTCGTCTACCGGGCGAGGAACCTGCCCTACTGGTTCGGCAGCCACGGTCAGCTCAAGCACCGGATCGCCGAGGTGGTGCAGGCGCGCGCGGGCGCTCACGGCCTGCGCACGGACATCTCGACCAGGCCCGAGGACACGATCTACGGCGACGGGTGGCTCGACTTCCTGCTGTCGGGCCGCGCCGTGATCGGCACCGAGAGCGGCTCGAGCGTCCTCGACGCGCGCGGCGAGATCCAGCGGCGCATCAGCCGCCTGCTCGCCGAGCAGCCCGCCCTCACCTTCGAGCAGGTGGACGCGCAGATGCCGAGCGGCTGGGATTCCTATGCCTTCTTCGCCATCAGCCCGCGCCACCTCGAGGCCGTGATCACGAAGACGGCGCAGGTGCTCGTCGAGGGCCGCTACAGCGGCGTCCTCGAGCCGGAGACGCATTACATCCCGCTCCGCCGCGACTTCTCGAACCTCGACGAGGCGCTCGAGCGGCTGCAGGACGTCGAGGCCGTGGAGGCGATGGCGGAGCGCGCCTACCGGGACGTCTACCTGAGCGGCCGGAACAACCTGAGCACGCTCGGGGACCAGGTGTACGCCGAGGCCAGGCCGAGCGGCAGGACACAGTTCGCGCTCCCCCTCGCCCTCGCGAAGCGGCCGTCGCTTCCGGTCCGGCCGCCGATCGAGGGAAAGCCGCTCCGCCAGCTCCTCCCGCACATCGCCACGTTCGCCGAGGCGGTGGCGCGCCAGCGCGAGGCGCGAGGCCTCTTCCTCGCCGCGGCCCGCGGCCGGCTGCCGGTTCCGGTCAAGGACGTGGTGCGCGAGCTGATCCTGCTGCGCGTGCTCGCCCGGATCCGCGACGACGGGGGCAGCGCGGGAGACCGGTGGTCCTTGAGCGCGGCAAACGAGGACCGGACGATCGTGATCCGCACGCACGTGGGCGACCCCGACGGCCGGCAGCCGCAGGTGGACGGGCCGTTCGAGCACGTCGCCTGGAACCACGCCGACGTCGCACAGGCCGTCCCCATCTATCCGCGCCACCCGCGCTGGGGCTGGATCGCGCTCGGCCTCTACGGCCGCTACGAGTTCACCGCCCTCGGCGAGATCGCGCGCAGGGACCCCGAAGCGGCCCGGGCACTGCTCTCGAGCGCCCTGGAGGACTGAGCGCCGGCCCCCGGCCGCTACGATCCGCCACCGACCACGACAGCACGCAAAGCGAGGCACCGACCCCATGACCAATGTCCTGATCACCGGCGGCGCCGGCTTCATCGGCTCGCATCTCACCGACCGGCTGCTCGAGCGCGGCGACGACGTGCTCGTGATCGACAACTTCGCGACCTCACGCCGCGACACGCTTCCCACGCACGACAACCTCACCCTGGCCGAGGACACGATCGCCGACGAGGAGCTCGTCCAGCGCGTGTTCTCCGACTTCGGGCCCGAGATCGTCGTCCATGCGGCCGCCTCCTACAAGGATCCCGAGGCCTGGACCGAGGACAGCCGCACGAACGCGGTCGGCACCGCGAACGTCGTGCGCGCCTCGCAGGCGGCCGGCGTCTCCCGCTTCGTCTACTTCCAGACGGCGCTCTGCTACGGCCTCCATCCGCAGGAGCAGCCCATCACCCTCTCGCACCCGCTCGATCCCCAGGACTCGAGCTACGCGATCTCGAAGACGGCGGGCGAGTGGTACGTGCGCCTGAGCGACCTCGACTGGATCTCGTTCCGGCTCGCCAACGTCTACGGCCCGCGGAACCTGAGCGGCCCGCTGCCGACTTTCTTCCAGCGGCTCTCGTCGGGGAAGTCGGTCTTCGTCATGGACACGCGCCGCGACTTCGTCTTCGTCGACGACCTTGTGGACGTCGCCCTGAAGGCCGTCGACGGCGGCGGCTCCAGCGGCGTCTACCACGTGTCGTCCGGCTCGGACGTGTCGATCAAGGAGCTGTTCGACGCGACGATCAGCGCGATGGGGATCGAGCTCGAGGACGAGGTCGAGGTCCGCCCGCGCAACCCCGACGACGCGCCCTCGATCCTGCTCGACCCGTCCAAGACCGAGAGCGACTTCGACTGGGCGGCGCGCACGCCGCTCGTGGACGGCGTCGCGAAGGCGGTCGACTACTACCGCGAATACGGCGTCGAGGAGACGTTCACGCACCTGAAGCTCGACGCTCCGAACCCGGCACCTCGGTGACCGGCGGCCGGCTGCTCGTCGTCGGCGGCGCCGGCTTCGTCGGATCGAACCTCGTCCGGCTCCTCCTCGCGGAGGGCGCGGAGCACGTGCTCGTGGTCGACAACCTGATCTCGAGCGAGCGGGAGAACCTGCCCGACGACCCGCGCGTCGAGCTGGTCGAGGCGTCGATCGCGGACGACGAGGTGCTCGCCTCCCTCGAGGACGACCTCGACGTCGTCTACCACCTCGCGACCTACCACGGGAACCAGAGCTCGATCGCGAACCCGCTCGAGGACCACGAGAACAACCTGATCACGACGCTCAAGCTCTACGAGCGGCTCAAGGGCTTCGAGCGGCTGAGCAAGGTCGTCTACTCGGCGTCCGGTTGCACGCTCGCGCCGCACGAGGTCTACGAGAGCGCGGAGGCCGTCTCGGAGGACGGGCCCGTGCCGCTCGACCTCGACAGCCCGTACCAGATCTCGAAGGTCGTCGGCGAGTTCTACTCCGTCTACTACCAGCGGCAGCATGGGCTCCCGACCGTCCGCGCCCGGTTCCAGAACGTGTACGGGCCGGGCGAGGTGCTCGGCGCCGGCCGCTGGCGCGGGACGCCGGCGACGATCTGGCGGAACGTGACGCCCGCCTTCGTCTACCGCGCGCTCGCGGGGCTGCCGCTGCAGCTCGACAACGGCGGGGTCGCCTCCCGCGACTTCGTCTACGTCGAGGACGTCGCGCGCGGCCTGCTTGCGTGTGCCGAGCGTGGCACGCCCGGCGACGTCTACAACCTCGCGAGCGGCGTCGAGACCACGATCCGCCGCCTCGCCGAGCTCATCGTCGAGCTGAGCGGCTCGAGCTCCGAGCTCGAGATCGCGCCGCGGCGGCCGTGGGACCACTCGATCCTCCGCTACGGCAGCCCCGAGAAGGCGCGGCGCGAGCTCGGCTTCGAGGCAGCGGTGCCGCTCGAGGAAGGCCTGCGCCCGACGATCGACTGGACGCGCGAGAACCTCGAGCTCATCGAGAGCTGCATCGCGAAGCACGCGGACCGGGAGCAGTTGGTTGGCGACGGCACGCGCTGAGCCGCCGGTCCGGGTCTACACGCCCGAGTCGCCGATCCGGCACCCGCTGACGCTCGTCCGGCAGGCGCTGAGCGAGCTGAAGGTGGCGCGCGGCCTCGCGTGGCGGCTGGCGGTCCGCGACATCTCCGCTCAGTACCGGCAGACGTTCCTCGGCTACCTCTGGACGCTGCTGCCGGCGGTGATGATCACGCTCGTCTGGGTCACGCTCGAGCACGCCGCCGTCGTCCACATCGACAGCGGCACGGTCCCGTACGCCGTCTTCGCGCTGACCGGCGTGATCTTCTGGACGCTGTTCCTCGATTCGCTCAACTCGCCGCTCAACCAGTTGAGCGGGAACCGCAACATGCTCGTGCGGGTGCAGTTCCCGCCGGAGGCGCTCCTCTTCTCGGGCGTCATCCAGGTGGCCTTCAGCTTCGTGATCAAGCTCGCTCTGCTCCTCGTCGTGGCGGCCGCGCTGTCGGCGCCCCTGCAGTGGACGGCGGTGCTGGTCTTCATCCCCGCGGCGGCGTTCGTCGCCTTCGGCGTCGTCCTGGGCACCCTGCTCGCGCCGCTCGGCGCGCTCTACAAGGACGTCCAGCAGGGGCTACTGGCGATCGTGATGCCGCTGATGTTCCTCACACCGGTCATCTACCCGCCCCCCGAGACCGGCATCGCCGCCACGGTCATGCACTACAACTCGCTGACGCCCCTCTTCGCACTGACGCGCTACCTCCTCTACGGCACTGGCAGCATCCCCTGGGAGGGCTTCTGGCTCGTCTTCGGCGGGACCGTCGTGGTGGCGGCGTTCGGCTGGCTCCTCTTCCGGCTCGTGATGCCCCTGCTCATCGAGCGGATGGACGCCTGATGAGCGGGGCGCCCGCCGTCGAGGTCTCGCAGGTCTCGAAGCGCTACTGCCGGAGCCTGAAGCGGTCGCTCTGGTACGGCATCCGGGACATCGGCAACGAGATCAGCGGCCGCGGCCAGCACGCCGACCACCTGCGGCCGTCGGAGTTCTGGGCGCTCGAGGACGTCTCCTTCGCCGTCGAGCGCGGCGAGTCGCTCGGCCTGGTCGGCCACAACGGAGCGGGCAAGACCACGCTCCTGAAGTTGATCAACGGCCTCGTCAAGCCGAGCGCCGGGATGATCAGGGTCCGCGGGTCGGTGCGGGCGCTGATCGCGCTCGGCGCGGGGTTCAACCCGGTGTTGACCGGGCGGGAGAACATCCGGGTGGCGAGCGCCGTGCTCGGCTTCTCGGAGCAGGAGACGCGCGACCAGTACGACGCGATCATCGACTTCAGCGAGCTCGAGGAGTTCATCGACACGCCGGTGCAGTCGTACTCGAGCGGCATGGTCGCCCGGCTCGGGTTCGCCGTCGCAGTCCACACGCGGCCCGACATCCTGCTCGTGGACGAGGTGCTCGCGGTGGGCGACCTGAGCTTCGCGATGAAGTGCTACCAGAAGATCGGGAGCTTCAGGGCCGAGGGCGGGGCGATCCTGCTCGTCAGCCACAACCCGTACGCGATCCGGCGCAATTGCGACCGCGTGCTGTGGCTCGAGCACGGGCGCGTGCGCGAGATCGGCGACGTCAACGCCATCTGCGACGCGTACGAGGTCGAGATGGCGCAGGACGCCGCCCCGTCGCTGCAGCAGCAGGTCAGCGACGGGACGATCCGCGTCGTTCAGGTGGACTCCCCGGCCGAGATCCTGAGCGGAGAGGGCGTGAGCATTCGCGTCGTCCTCGAGTGCGACCGGAGGATCGTGAGCCCCATCGTCCAGGTCAGCTTCACCGACGCGAGCGGCCAGCACGTCGTGGTCAACGACTCGCTCAACGACCGCGTGGACGTCGCGCTCGAGCGCGGCACGAACGTGTTCGAGCTCGACTACCCGACGCTCCCGCTGCGCCCCGGCGTCTACACCTTCAACGTGGCCGTGTCCGAGGAGTCGATGACAAACCTGCGCCTGATGGATCTCGGAGTCGGCCGGTTCGAGGTGCGGCGCGAGCGTGAGGACCACGGCGCAGGCGTCCTCGCGCTGGCGCCGACGTGGCACGTCGGCGCGCGAGACGAGGCCGCACGCTGATCGTCCGCGCCGGCAGCCTCGACGGCTTCCACGTCATCGAGCCCGAGCGCCATCTCGACGAGCGGGGCTCGTTCGAGCGCATGTACTGCCGGCGGGACTACGCCGAGCACGGGATCGACTTCGAGCCGGTGCAGATCAGCGTCTCGGCGAACGCGCGGCGCGGCACGCTACGCGGCCTGCACTTCCAGGCCGAGCCGCACGCGGAGGCCAAGGTCGTCTCCTGCACGCGGGGCTCGGCCTTCGACGTCGCGGTCGACCTGCGACGGAGCTCGCCGACCTACGGCCGCTGGGAAAGTGTGGAGCTGAGCAGGGAAAACGGCCGCGGGGTCTACGTGCCGGCGGGCTGCGCGCACGGCTTCCAGACGCTCGAGGACGACACCGAGCTCCTCTACCTGATCTCGGAGTTCTACGACCCGGAGCTGCAACGAGGCGTCCGCTGGGACGATCCCGCGCTCGACATCGAGTGGCCCGGCGAGCCCGCGGTGATGTCCGAGCGAGACCGGGACTTCCCCGACTTCCAATGGTGAGGCGCCTGCTCCTCACTGGGGCTGGCGGCTTCATCGGCAGGCACCTCCCGGCTCTGCTGTCCGCGCAGGGCTTCGAGGTTCACGCGGTCGGGAGGCAGCAGGTCGACCTGCTCGATGCCGACGCGACGGCCGCGCTCGTGGCCGAGGTCGGCGCCTCGCACCTGCTCCACCTCGCCTGGTACACCGAGCACGGCCGGTTCTGGGAGGCGCCCGAGAACCGGGACTGGGCGGAGACGACGCTGCGCCTCGCCCGCAGCTTCCGCGCCGCGGGCGGCGAGCGCCTCATCGCGGCGGGCACCTGCGCCGAGTACGAGCCGTCCACCCTGTACGGGGCCACGAAGGACGCGACGCGCCGCGAGCTCGAGGCCTACGCGGGAGAGGCAGGGCTGTCCTTCGCCTGGGGCCGCGTCTTCTTCCCCTACGGCCCCGGCGAGAGCCCGCAGCGCGTCGTCGCCGCGGTCGCGCGCGCCGCGATCGCCGGCGAGCCCGTCGCGTGCTCGTCCGGGCGGCAGATCCGCGACTTCCTCTACGTCGAGGACGTGGCCGCGGCGTTCGCCGCGCTGGTGGGCTCGGAGGCGACGGGATCGTTCGATATCGGCTCCGGCGAGGGCGTTCCGCTGCGCGACGTGTTGCTCACGCTCGAGCAGCTCGCCGGGCGGCAGGACATCGTCCAGCTCGGCGCACTGCCGGACCGGGACGAGCCCGCGTCCCTCGTCGCTGACATCCGGCGGCTGCGGGACGAGGTGGGGTGGCGGCCGTTCGTCGAGCTCCGCGAGGGCCTCGAGCGTACGCTCGAGTGGTGGCGCGAAGCTATCCTCGCCCCCCACTCGTGAAGTGGACGATCGACACGGAGGCCGGCCTCATCTCGAAGGACGGTGACGGCGCCGCCCGGACCATCCCGCTCTACTCGACCGACGGCTTCGAAGAGCTCTCGGAGCTGTGGCTGAAGGTCGGCTGGAACCAGAAGCACGTCTACACCTTCACCTGGCAGGGCCGGCCGATCATCCAGCTTCCGGACGACATGATCCGGATCCAGGAGGTGCTGCACCGCGTCCAGCCGGACGTGATCCTCGAGTGCGGCGTGGCCCACGGCGGCTCGCTCGTCTACTACGCGTCGCTGTGCAAGCTAGCGGGCCGCGGCCGCGTCGTCGGCATCGACATCGAGATCCGGCCGCACAACCGCGAGGCGATCGAGGCGCACCCGCTCGCCGGCCTGATCACGCTGATCGAAGGCAGCTCGACGGCGCCGGAGACGGTCGCGGCGGCGGCCTCCGAGATCCGGCCCGGCGAGACCATCCTCGCAATCCTCGACTCGAACCACACGCGCGAGCACGTGCGGGCCGAGCTGGAGTCGTACGCGCCTCTGGTCTCCGTCAACTCCTATCTCGTCGTCATGGACGGGATCATGCGGCTGGTCGCCGACACGCCGCGGGGCGCGGGCGAGTGGGAGAGCGACAACCCGATCGCGGCCGTCGACGAGTTCGTCGCCGACCACCCGGAGTTCGTCGTCGAGCAGCCTCCGTGGCCGTTCAACGAGAGCGAGCTGCGCGCGAACGTGACGCACTGGCCGCGCGGATACCTCCGCAGAGTCCGGTGACCTGCCCGGTCTGCGGCGGCGGCCGGCTCGTGGAGACGGTCCGCCGCGAGCGGCTGCCGGCGATGCAGAACTACGTCCACCGGACGCGCGAGAGCGCGCTCTCGGCGGCGGAGGGGAGCCTCGTCCTGGCCGTCTGCCGGACGTGCGGCTTCGCGTGGAATGTCCGCTTCGACCCGGGCCTGTTCTCCTACGACGACAACTACGACAATGCCGTCCCGTCGGCGGTGATGCGCGACTACTACGGCGAGATCGCGTCGTACCTCGTCGAGCGGTACGACCCCGGCGACGGTCTCGTCCTGGACGTCGGCTGCGGCGACGGGACGCTCCTGCGCATGCTCCTGGAGCTGGCTCCTGCCGCGCGTGGGCTCGGCGTCGACCCCGCCCTCGCCGCCTCGTCCCGCGAGGGACGCCTCGAGCTCGTCAAGGACGTCTTCTCGCCGGAGCTGATCGACGAGACGCCGGCGCTGGTCGTCTCGCGGCACGTCCTCGAGCACATCGCGCAGCCGGTCGAGTTCGTCCGGCTCATCTCGGCCGCGGCCGCCCCCGGCTTCTTCGAGGTGCCCGACCTGGAGTGGATCGTCGAGCACAAGACCTTCTGGGACTTCTGCTACGAGCACTGCAACTACTTCACGCCGGTGAGCTGCTCGCGGCTGCTCGCGGCAGCCGGGCTCGAGCCGGTGCGCTCTCGCACGGCGTTCGGCGACCAGTACCTGTGGCTCGAGGCAAGGCCGGGCGACGCGCGTACCGAGGACGAGGGCGAGGAGACCGCGGAGCGCCTGCTGCGCTACGCGGAGGAGGAGTCGGCGCGGATCGCGGCCGCCCGCCAGCTGCTGGAGCGCAACCGATCCAGCGTCAGCGCGACCGTCGTCTGGGGCATGGCCACGAAGGGGGTGATGTTCGTGCTCCTGACCGACCCCGGAGCGTCGCTCGTGGACGCGTGCGTGGACGTCAACCCGAACAAGCAGGGGTGCTACGTGCCGCTGACGGGCCATCCGATCCAGGCGCCGGAGGCGCTGCGCGCCCTCGAGCGGCCCCTCACCGTCCTCGTGATGAACGAGAACTACCGCGCCGAGATCGAGCGAACGTGCGCCGGGCTCGGCCTCGAAGCGACCGTGACCACCGCCGAAGCTCAGATGACCTGAGGCCGCGGGATCGGGACGATGAACCGGCCGCCCCGGCGGCGGTACTCGGCCTGCTGCTCGAGGATCTCGTCCGCGAAGTTCCACGCGAGCAGGAGTACCTCGTCGGGCATCGCCTCGAGCAAGCGCTCCGGCGGAACGATCGGCAGCCGCACCCCGGGCATGTACAGGCCCTGCTTGTGCTCGCTGCGGTCGGCGACGAAGTCCAGCACGTCCGTGCCGATGTCGAAGGCGTTGAGCAACGTCGCCCCCTTCGCCGCCGCGCCGTAGGCGGCGATCCGGTGCCCCTGCGCCTTCAGGTCGCTTAAGACCTCCCAGAGCTCACCACGCAGCGTCTCGACCCGGGCCGCGAAGTCCTCGAAGTACCGCGCCCGGGCGATGCCGAGCCGCTCCTCATCGTCCAGCAGCTCGCCGACCGCCGGACGCCGCTCCTCCGCCGAGTCGGTCCGCACCGCGAAGACGCGCAGCGAGCCGCCGTGGATGTCGAGCCGCTCGACGTCCACGATCCGCAGCCCGTTGCGCGCGAAGAGCCGGTCGAGCGCGGTGAGCGAGTAGTAGAAGAGATGCTCGTGGTAGACGGTGTCGAACTCCGTGCGCTCCACGAGGTCGCGGACATACGGAGTTTCGACCACTGCGACGCCGTCGGCGGCGAGCACGGCGGCGATGCCCGCGACGACCCCGTTCACGTCCGGCACGTGGGCAAGGACGTTGTTGGCGTGGAGCACCGAGGCAGGCCGTCCGCGGGCCGCCAGCTCCCCGGCGAGCTCCTCGCCGAAGAAGGCGCAGATCGTCTCGACGCCGCGCTCCGCCGCAGCCTCGACGACGTTGCGGGCAGGGTCGATGCCGAGCGCGGGCACGCCCGCCTGCACGTAGTGCTGCAGGAGGTAGCCGTCGTTGCTCGCGATCTCCATGGCGAGGCTGTCGCCGTCGAGCCCGCGGTCGCGGACGAGGCGCTCCACGAGCGCAGCGGCGTGCTCGACCATCGTCGTCGAGTAGGACGAGAAGTACGCGTACTCGCCGAAGAGCGCCGCGGGATCGACCGACTCGGTGATCTGGAGCAGCGCGCAGGTCTCGCAGAAGACGAGCTCGAGCCGGAAGCGCGCCTCGGGCCGGTCGAGATCGGCCTCGCGGAGCAAGGCGTTCGCGAGCGGCAGCTCGCCGAACGACATCACGGGAACGAGCGGAGACCTCCCGCAGGCGAAGCAGGTCGCCCTCACGCGGACAGGTAGTCCCGATACCAGTCGATCGAGCTGCGCAGCCCCTCGTCGAGCGTGTGCCGCGGCGTCCAGCCTAGCTCGCCGCACGCCTTGCCGGCGTCGACGCGCTGGTCGCGGATCTCGTTCACGGCCTCGTCGAGGATCTCGGGCTCGAGCGCGATTCCCATCAGCCCGCGGATCCGGTCGACGAGCTCGAGCACCGACAGGCGCGTGCCGGCCGCGAAGTTGAACGCCTCGCCGCGCAGCTCCGGCCGCTCGGCGACCGCCTGCGCGAGCAGCGCGACCCCGTCGGCGGCGTCCTCGACGTAGAGGTAGTCGCGGACGAACTTCCCGTCCGAGCGGATGACCGGCCGCTCCGACCTGAGCAGCGAGCGCACCGTGCCGGGAACGATCCGCTCCCACTCGAGATCGCCGCCCCCGTACATGTTCCCGCAGCGGCTGATCGCCAGGGGCAGGCCGTAGCTCTCCGCATAGGTCTGCGCGAGCACGTCGGCGCACGTCTTGGAGGCCGCGTAGGGATGCCGGGCCTCGAGCGGATCCGTCTCGACGTACGCCGCCCCGTCGCGGTCCCCGTACGCCTTGTCCGAGGAGGCCACGACGACGCTCGCAACCTCCGGCGCCTGCCGGCACGCCTCGAGCACGGTCCAGGTGCCGAGGATGTTGTGCTCGAAGGTCCCGACCGGGTCCTCGTTCCCGACCCCGACCTGGGTCTGCGCGGCGAGGTGGAAGACAACCTCCGGCCGATGCTCGCCGAGCACGCGGTCGACGTCGTCGCGCGAGCGGACGTCTCCGTCCACGCGCGCCACCGCCTCGTCCGGCGACAGGATCGCGCCGCCCGGCCAGTCGATGTCGAGCCCGACCACCCGGGCGCCGGAGGCGAGCAGCAGTCGCGACAGCCAGCCGCCGAGGAGCCCGGCCGCGCCGGTGACGAGAACGCTCCGCTCGTTCCAGAAGCCGCCGGCTACTGCCACGTCACCCAGGGCGCCGCGCCGGAGTCCCACATGCTCCGCAGCGTCCGCAGCTCGCGCAGCGTGTCGACGCACTGCCAGAACTCGCCGTGCCGGTACGCGACCAGCTCGCCCTCCCGCGAGAGCCGCTCGAGCACGTCGGCCTCGAGGCTGACGTCGTCGCCGGAGACGAGGTTGAGCATCGCAGGCTCGAAGACCATGAAGCCGCCGTTGATCCAGCCCTCGCCCATCTGCGGCTTCTCGGTGAAGCGCACGGCGTCGCCGTCGCCGAAGACCATCTCGCCGAAGCGCGCCGGCGGGCGGACGGCGGTGACGGTGGCGATCTTCCCGTGCGAACGGTGGAACTCGAGGAGGCGGGTCAGGTCGACGTTCGAAACGCCGTCCCCGTAGGTGAGCATGAACGTCCCGTCCTCGAGCCACGGCCGCAGCCGGCCGACGCGGCCTCCGGTGTTCGTGTCCCGGCCCGTGTCGACGAGGTGGACCGTCCACTCCTCCGCCACCCGGTCCGTGGGGGTCACCTTCCCGTCGGCGAGCTGCACGGTCATCGTCCCCGCGAGCAGGGCGTAGTCGTGGAAGTAGCGCTTGACGACCTCGCCCTTGTAGCCGAGCGCGACGCAGAACTCGGCGAAACCGAAAGCCTCGTAGTGCTTCATGATGTGCCAGAGGACGGGCCGCTCGCCCACCTCGACCATCGGCTTCGGGCGGGTGTCCGTCTCCTCGGCGAGCCTGGTGCCGAGCCCGCCGGCCAGGATCACGACCTTCACAGGTTGATCCCCCCGCCGACCGAGCTGTAGAGGCGGTCGGCCTCGACGGCCGCCGCCACGGGCGAGTGGAACAGCGGATGCTCGGGGATCGGCTCCGGCTCCGGAGCCGCCACCCGCCTGCGCAGCGCGCCGGCCACGCGCGGGAGCAGCCGAGGAGCCTCCGGCTCCGGCTCGCCCGGCTCGTCGGGCAGCGCACGTTCGACCCCGAGCCGGTCCTCCTCGGCCTCGAGCCGCCCGTACTGCTCGTCGCGCTCCTCCTCCGAGTCCCACACGAGCGCGTCGAGATCCTCGCGCGCCCGCCGCACGAGGTTCTCCCGGTCGAGTTCCGGCAGCGCCTCGGGCGCCAGCCGGGCCGCCGAGGTCACGCAGTCGTGCGCGACGAGGTTGTGCACCGACGCGTAGAGGCCGGGAATGGGGAGCTGCCGGAGGGCCTCGGGCGCGGTGCCGAGCACGAACGACTTCGCGAAGGAGGCCGTCGAGCCGACGCGCTGCCCGTTGGAGCGCCGGGAGTTGTACGAGACGAGCAGCGGCCGGCCGATGTCGATCGCGCCCCGCGTGAGGGTCAGGGCGGCGACGCGGGACGTGTAGTCCGGCGTGAGCGGGAAGAAGACCTGTCCGCAGGCGTCCCGGATTCGTTCGAGGAGCGCGCGCGTGTACGCGCCGAAGACGATCTTCCCGCGGAAGTAGTGGATCGGGTCGACGCCACGACGCTCGTCGAGCGCGAACATCTTCCGGAGCTCGGCGGCCGCGTCGAACCGCTCGGGCTCGCGTGTCGCCGGGGTCGGGATCAGGATCCCGTCACCGACCTCGCCGGCCTCGTCGTCGGGGTTGTAGCCGTCGTTCCACCAGGAGACGAGATCCGCTCCGCGGTCGTCCTCGAACGCGCGGCTCGCGAGCTCGAGCGCGCTGGGCTGCAGGATCGTCTTGTCGATGACGACGGAGACGAGCTCGCCCGTGGCGTGCTGCAGGCCGAACTCCCAGTTGTCGTGCATCGCCAGGGGCTCCGGCGCCCTGACGTAGCGCCAGCCGTCGCGGCGCCAGTGCTCAAAGACCTCGCGCGCCGGGAGCTCCACGGGATTGTCGGCGACGACGACCTCGACGTCGGTGAACGTCTGCTGCGCAAGCCCTTCGAGGCAGAAGCCAAGGAGGTCGGGCCGATCTCGCGTGGGCACGAGCACGCTGAACCTCGGCATCGGCGGGCAGTCTAGCCCCGGGCCCGGGAGCGGCTCAGCGCTGCGATCAGGCCGCGAACGTCGAACGAGTTCCGCTTGTGGGCTTCGGCCGCCCGCGAGACGTACATGCCGAGCCCCAACCAGCGCCCTTTGATGCGCCCGCTGAAGGTGAAGCGGCGCCACCTGGACGTGACGGGCACGGTCTCGTTGACCACGTACACGCTCGAGGCTCCCGGCGAGAACTCGTCGATCGCGATGGCGACTCGCCCCGGCCGTACGGCCCGCAGCGAGAGCCCGATCACGTACCGGTGCCCGGGCGGCGGAGCCGCGGCGAGCGTGGGAACGAGGGCTCCGTACGTTCCCGGGCCGCTCGGCCTCACCCGCACGGCGACTACGCCCTTCCGCTGGCCCGGGATGGGGGCCAGCTTCGAGTTGTGCGGAATCCAGGAGCCGAGATAGGGCGATCCGCTCGGGCCGACCGCGCCGGAGGAGGCGTGCGTGTTCGCGAAGGCCACCGCGAGATAGACCACGAGCGCGAGAAAGGCCGCCCCGCCGGCGACCAGGAGCCGCGTGTCCTTCGAAGCCACGCCGCTAGTACGCCCCGCGGCGCCCGAAGACGGCGGGAAGGGTCATGAGGACGATGCGGAGATCGCGGGCGAGCGAGAGGTTCTCGACGTACTCGCGCTCGACGGCCAGCCGCTCCTCGAAGGTCAGCTCGCCCCGGCCGTAAACCTGCATCGGCCCGGTGATGCCGGGCTTCACCTGCAGCCGGAACTGGTGCTCGGGCCCGTAGCGCTCGACGAGGTCGAGCTGCTCGGGGCGCGGCCCGACGACGGACATCTGGCCGCGCAGGACGTTGAACAGCTGCGGCAGCTCGTCGATGCTCGTGCGGCGCAGGAAGCGGCCCACCCGGGTGACGCGCGGGTCCATCTTGAGCTTGAACATCGGGTCGTCGAGCTCGTCGAACCGGACGAGCTCGGGCAGCAGCGCCTCCGCGTTCTTGACCATCGTCCGGAACTTCAGCATCTGGAACGGCCGGCCACGCTCGCCCGCGCGGACCTGGCGGAAGAGGACGGGAACGCCGGAGTCGACGAGCGTCGCGAGCGCGACGAGCAGGAGGAACGGCAGCGCGAGCACGAGGGAGAGGCTTGCGAAGACGACGTCGAAGCAGCGCTTGAGCGCGAGCGTCAGGCGCGAGATGTCCCAGGTGTTGTAGTCGAGCAGGGGCAGGTCGGCAATGTGGGTGAGGTTCGTCGCCGTCCCGAACATGCCGCGCGTGGGCGGCACGATCGTGAGGCGGACGCCGCGCAGCCGGCACGCGGGCAGGAGCCGCTCGAGCAGGTCCTCGCCGAGGTCGCGGGAGGCGATCACCACCCGGTCGACCTGCTCGATCAGCCGGTCGAGCTGCTCCTCCAGGACGGCGCAGCTCGCGACGCGGCCCGAGATCTCCGCGTGGATGTCGGGGAACAGCTCGAGCTTGCGCACGACGGCTTCGGCGAGCGGGCCGTCGCCGACGACGAGCAGGCGCTGCGGCGGAGTGGCGCGCCGCCAGACCGCGCGGGTGCCGGCGCGGAGTACAAAGCCGAGCCCGAGCGTCGTCCCCCAGACGAGCAGCCGGTCGTCGGAGCCCAGGTCGAGCGTCGGGAACGGCGCCAGCAGGACGGTGAGGAGGGCGGTGCTGCTGAGCGCCCAGACGACGAGCCAGGGCAGCTCGTCGACCGTCAGGTGCCGCAACGTGCGGTGGTCGCGGTCGTAGAGCCCCGAGAGCTTCGCGGTGACGATCCAGACCGGCGCGAGGAGGACGAGGAGGAACGCGGCCTCTCCGCCGCTCCCCCACAAGCCCACGGCGACCGCCGCGGCCGCGACCGCGAGGACGTCGGCCGTCGCGAGCATCCGCCGCAGCAGCGGCTCCGGCCCGTAGCGCGTGGCAAAGCCCCTCGTGGCGAGGTCTTCCTGCGTGCTGCCGGTGCGAGCTTCGGCGACGGTGTCGAGCTCACTCAAACCGAAAGCCTCCTCTGCGGCCGGGCGGGTCCGCGAGCAGCCACGGTACCGGCGCCTCGTGGCGGTCGCCACTCACGAGGCCTCCTTGAAGTAGAGGGAGCCCGGGTTGAGCCGCCGCGCCTCGTCCGCGTCGCGCTTCGCCCGGGCGATCGCCTGGAGCGACTCCGCTCCGGAGGAATGCGTGGCGTGCTCCGTCTCGATCTTGGCCGCGATCAGCCACAGCTGCCAGTCGCGTCTCGAGCGGCTGATTGCCCTGTCCAGCCACTGCGAGGCTTCCACGTACCGGCCCTGGGCCTCGGCGACCTGGCCGAGCTGGAGGTACGGGCTCGCCGCCCACGGCTCGATCGCCTTCGCCGCCAGGGCCTGGGACCGGGCCTCGGTCGCGTCTCCCGCGTTGAATGCCGCGTGGCTGTTGGCGAGATGGGTGCCCGCCACGAGGGCCACGAACTGGGGGATGATCGCCGCCACGGCGACGACCGCGACTGCCGGCCGGACCACGCCCGACCGTCCCCAGGCGCCCGCCCGGACTGCCGGCAGGGCTCCGAGGGCGATACCGAGCATCCCGACTCCGACGACGGCGATGCCCGCCAGCTGCCAGACCCAGTCGTAGGCGGCGGCCGCGAAGAAGGCGATGCCGCACGCCGCCGCCGCGGCTATCTCGGAGCTGCCGAGCGCGAGCGCGGAGCGCACGGAGCCGACGGCCGCGACCACGACGAAGCCGGCGATCAGCAGGAAGCCGATGATCCCCAGCTCCGCGAGGGCCTCGAGGTAGAGCGAATGGGCGTACTGGGTGAAGACCCCGGGGAGCGAGCCGTGCTCCAGCCACCACGCGCCCCACGAGCCGGCGCCGCCGCCGTTCAACGGGTGAGCGTCGAACTCGTCGATCGCCGCGCCCCAGAACTGCCAGCGTCCGCTGCCGGAGCTCGAGAGCAGGTGGTTGGTGGTGACCGTGCTCGAGCCGGTCGCGCCGGCGGTGTTGCTCTTGAAGTCGTCGAACTTCGCGACCGGGTGCGCGAGGAGGACGGCGACCACGACCAGCACTGCCGCGGCGATCGCAGTCGCCCGGCCGGCCGTCGGAGACGGGGTCGGCACGCGCTTCCCGAGCTCCATCAGCCCGATCCACACGAGCGGGGTCAGGACGCACGCGATCCCGATCACGAGCGCCGCCTGGTGGCCCTGGTGCACTCCGGCCGCGGTATCCGTCTGGCCGTTGACGAGGGCCTTCTTCGGCACGAGCGTGGCGACGGACACGGCGCCTGCGGCTCCCGCGAGCACGATCGCCGCCACGACAGGCCAGCGCTTCGGCGTGAGGGCGACGAACGCGACGACGGCCACGAAGGCCGCGACGAACGCCCCGCGCGACGAGGTGAGGTACATGACGGCCGCGAGCAGCGGCAGAGGGAATGCGGCGAGCGAGCTCGCGACCCGTGAGCGCCGGGAGGCCATGATCGAGAGCAACAGCGGATAGGCGAGGGCGACCTCGATCCCGAGGCCGTTCCAGTAGCCGAGCGGGAAGCTGAGCCGGTTGACGAGCGTGGGCAGCTCCTTCAATCCCGGCTGCGTCCCGAACACGCTGGGGAAGAAGCGGCTGACGAGCGCGACCCCGGCGAGCACGGAGAGCGCCAGGGCCACGCCGCCCACGAGTACGTAGGCAGGAACGATCCGCGAAAGCACGGCCGCGATCACGAAGATCGCGACATAAAGAGAGACCTGGTTGAACTGGGCGAACGTGCGCTCAACATCTGCGGCCCAATTGGCCGATATGAGGATCCAGATGGCAAACGCAGAAAGAAGGCCTACCGCGACGAGGGCCAGGCGACCGATTCCGGCCCAGACCGTGGCGATCCCGATGGCCGCACCTATGCCCAGCAACCACCAGGCCGCGATCCCGGCGTACGACCGAGTGGTCGGAGCAAAGCCTCCATTCGCGTACGAAAGCGCAAAAACAGCGGCCGCGACGGCCAAGCCGACGGCTGCGTTGCGCAGGAGCAACCTTTGCTCCTCCGTTACAAAAGCCCGCGGCACGGGCAGCTACAGTACCGCCGTGCCCAGGGGCCTGAGACGACTGCTCCTCGTGGGGTTCGTCGCAGGAGTGGGACTTTCTGCGCCGACCGCGGCGTTCGCCTGCGGCGGCAGCAATCCCTCGGCCGTCAACGTGTACGTCGAGTGCCTCGAGGACGGGGGCGGCTCGAAGCCCACGAACAACTCGGCGCAGAGCACGACACCGGTCACCCCGAATACCGCGCGGGTGCTCGCGCACCTCGGGCACGACAAGGCGCTCCTCTCCAAGCTGGTCGGCGGCCCCGCCCCGTCCAATCTCCACTCGAGCGGCCCGGCGACCGCTCCGAGCGCGATCGGCTCGGCCTTCGACATCGGCTCCGGCCCGACTGCACTTCTCCTGATCATGGCCGGTACCGCCGTCGTGCTGCTCGGCGGCAGCGGGCTGCGCTTCTGGCGCCGCCGCCACCAGGTCTAGCGAAGGCGCTCCAGACAGGCCACCAGGCCCTCGCGCCAGTGCGGGAGCTTCGGTGCATCCGGCCGCTCGCTGCGCAGCACGGAGTACGCCGGCCGGGGCGCCCGACGTCCCAGCTCGGCCGCGGCGATGCGCCGCACGCGACACTCGAGCCCAGCCTCCTCGAAGATCGCCTCCGCGAAGTCGGCCCACGTGCACTCGCCGCCGGCCGCCAGGTGCCCTAGTCCGCGCGGCCGATCGAGCAGCTCGCGAACGGCGGCCGCGAGGTGCCCCACGTACGTCGGTGCGGTGCGCTGGTCGTGGACGACCGAGACCTCGTCGCGCTCGCCGCCGAGCCGGAGCATCGTGCGCACGAAGTTCGCACTCGTCCAGCCGAAGAGGCCGGAGGTGCGCACGATCCAGGCGTCCTCGCCGGCCGCGGCCTCGCGCAGCGCCTCGGCGAGCTGCCCGCCCGCCCCCGTGACGAGCAGGCCGCGAGTCAGCTCCACGCGCTCTCGCGCACCGGCGCCCTGTCCCGCAGAGGCTCCCACCAGTCGCGGTTGCCGGCGTACCAGTCCGCGGTCGCGCGGAGCCCGTCCTCGAAGGAGATCTCGGGCTCCCAGCCGAGCTCGCGCCGCAGCTTCGAGGAGTCGAGCAGGTAGCGGCGGTCGTGGCCGGGCCGGTCGGGGACGATCGTCTTCAGCGAGCCCGGCTTGCCGGTGAGGTCGAGCACAAGGTCGGCGATCTCCTCGATCGAACGCTTGACACCGGAGCCGACGTTGTACGTCTCCCCCGCCCGGCCCCGGTCGAGCACGAGCTCGACCGCGCGGCAGTGGTCGTCCACGTGCAGCCACTCGCGGCGGTTCTGCGTCGACGCGTAGAGCGGCAGCTCGCGATCGTCGAGCGCGTTCGTGAGGAAGAGCGGGATCACCTTCTCGGGGAACTGCCGCGGGCCGTAGTTGTTGGAGCAGTTCGTGATCGTCACGGGCAGGCCGAACGTCTCGAAGTACGCGCGGACGGCGTGGTCGGCGGCCGCCTTGGAGGCGTTGTACGGCGTCCGCGGACGGTAGGGCGACTCCTCCGTGAACGCCTCGCCCGAGTCGAGCGGCAGGTCGCCGTACACCTCGCAGGTCGAGACGTGGTGGAACCGCCTCACGCCGTGCCGGCGCGCCGCCTCGAGCAGCGTCTGTGTCCCCAGCACGTTCGTGCGGAAGAAGAGGCCCGGGTCGACGACGGCAAGGCTGTTGTGCGATTCGGCCGCGAAGTTCAGAACCGTGTCGATCTCCTCCTCGGCGAGGAGTCGCTCGGTCGGCTCGAGGTCGCAGATGTCGGCGACGGCGAGCCGGACGCCGAGCCCGGCGAGGCTGCGAGGATCGCCTGCGTAGGTGAGCCGGTCGAGCGCGACGACGTGGTCGTCCGGATGGCGTTCGCGCCACCAGCGGACGAAGTTCGAGCCGATGAAGCCGGCGCCCCCGGTCACGAGGAGGCGACGCGCGGTCATCGCGGCTGCCCGCGCCGCGCTGCCCTGACGAAGTCGTTCACCTCGTAGTACGCATCAATCGACTCGCCGGCATCGCCCCAGAAGCCGTCGATCTCCACGAACTCCAGCTCTCCCCGTGCGACGTACGCATTCATGACGTCGGTGATCTCGAGCTCACCGCGGCCCGACGGCTCGAGCCCCGGCAAGATCTCCCACACGCGCTGGTCGAAGAAATAGAGACCTGTCACGCCGTATCTGCTCGCCGGATCGTCCGGCTTCTCGATGACCCGCGCAATCTTTCCGCCGTCGAGCTCGGCGACACCGAGATGGCGTAGGTGAGCGTCTTCTTCGACCTGGGCGAGGACGATCAGCGCACCGCGTTCCTGCTCGGCGAACCGGTCCACGAGCGGTCCGAGCGGCCGTTCGAAGATGTTGTCGGCGAGGAGGACGCAGCAGAGGTCCCCGCCGACGAAGCGGTCCGCCAGGCCGAGCGCCTCGGCGACTCCGCCCTGGCGCTCCTGGTAGGCGTAGAAGAGCCGGTCGATCCCGTACTCGTGGCCGTCGCCGAGCAGGCGGAAGAACTCGCCGGCGTGCGTCCCGCCGGTGACGAGCATCAGCTGCTCGATCCCTGCCTCGACGAGCGCCTCGACGGCGTACGTCACCATCGGCCGGTCGTAGAGCGGCAACAGATGCTTGTTCGTGATGCGCGTCAGGGGAGCGAGCCGGCTGCCCGAGCCGCCCGCGAGGATGACGCCCTTCATCCGGCGCGATGCTAGCGCCGGCGAGCGGACACGGCCGGGCTCTCGGTAAGCGGGCTGCCGGGACATGTCTCGGTATCAGATACCGAGACGTGCCTCGTTCGGGCCTGTCTCCCGTCGATTAGCGGGGCATTTTCCCGGAGCTCGTCCCGGGGACACGTCTTCGCAGGGCCTGTCCGGTATCAGTTACCAGACGTGTCCCGACCAGCCACGGCTCGGTAGACGCCGAGCGTCTGCTCGATCACGGCGTCCCAGCCGAAGCGCTCGCGCGCGCGGGCCTGCCCCGCGCTCCCCAGCCGCAGGCGCAGCTCCGGGTCCGCGAGCAGGCGCTCCACGGCCGCGCGCAGCGCTGCCGGGTCGCGCGGCGGAACGAGCAGGCCGGTCTCGCCGTCGGAGACGAGCTCGAGCAGCCCGCCTCCGGCCGCAGCGACGACCGGGCGGCCGAACGCCATCGCCTCGGCGGCGGCGAGGCCGAAGCCCTCCCGCTCGCTCGGCGCGACGACGACCGAGGCGCGCTCGAGAAGCCGCTCAACCTCGGGGTGCGGCACCGAGCCGAGCGCGTTCGGGACGAGCCGGCGCAGCGGCCCGTCGCCGGCGACGACGAGGTTCAGGTCGCCGAGCGCCTCGACGAGGGTGTCGACGTTCTTCTCCGGCGAGAGACGGCCGACGTAGAGCACCTCCGGCGGCTCGGCGGGAGGGCCGACCTCGTCCGGGATGCGCACGCCGTTCGGGATCACGAGGGGATCCAGCCCCGCGCCCCGCACGGCGGCGGCGACCGTCTCGGAGACGCAGATCACCGCAGCGGCCGGGCGCAGGAGGGCGCGCACGAGGCGCGGCCGGCGCCGGGCGAGCTCCACGTCCGAGAAGCGGCCCGCCGAGCCGGAGCCATGCAGTGTCACGACGAACGGCCTGCCGCCGAAGCGCGCGGCCGCCGCGGTGAGAAGCCAGTGAGCGTGGACGAGGTCGGCGCCGCGCGCCGCGCACCGCACAGCCCGCCACATGGAGAAGAGCAGCAGCGGCGCCGCCCACGGCCGGCGGCGCAGGTTCGCCGCCATCCCGCCGCCGTAGGCGAGCCCGTGGTCGTCGTAGCCGGATCCGGGCGCGAGCACCTCCACCTCCACCCCGCGCTCCCGCAGCCGCTCGACGGCGTCGGCGACGAAGCGGCCGGCGAACTCCCGCTCCGTTCTCGGCCACGAGGTCGTGAGGACGACGACGCGCACTACCCGCGCGCGCGGCCTGCGAACACGACCGGCAGCGCGAGCGCGAAGGCGAGGAAGGCGTAGAAGTAATAGAACTGCATCGTCAGGTAGAAGAAGTTGGCGGCGATCGTCCCGACCAGGGCCGCCGTCAGTCCGTAGGCGAGCGGCCGCACGTGCGGGCCTTCCGCGTCGCCGAGACGGTCGAGCAGCCGGCCGAGCCGCCGCGCCGCCTGGAGCCGCACAAACACGTAGCGGAGGAAGACGATCCAGAGCACGAGCCCCAGCAGGCCCGACTCGACGACGACGGCCACCCAGTACGAGTGCGCGCCGTAGTTCGCCTTCCCGGTCACGAACTCGTAGTAGACGGCGAAGTTGTTGAGCCCGAGCCCGAGCAGCGGGTGCATGTGGAGGATCTGGGTGATGAAGTCGTAGACGGCGAAGTGCGCAGTGGTCGAGCGGCCGTTCGTCGAGACCCGCTGCCGCAGGAACGTCTCGAAGAAGCTGCTGCGCGTGTAGACCACGCCGAGCACGATCGCGACGAGGACGCCGAGCGGGAGCAGGAACTGCCGCGTGCGGAAGAAGCGCCGGTACGGCAGGACGAGCACCAGCGCGCCAGCGATGAGCCCGAAGCCGCCGCTACGCGAGAACGTCGCGAAGTCGACGAGGAGCAGGAAGACGAGGACCGCGGCGAGCGGCAGCTTGAGCCGGTGCCGGCGCTCGAGCCGCAGGTAGACGGGCGCCAGCGCGAGCAGCGGGACGATCAGCATGACGCCGAAGTGGTTCGGGTCGCCCGTGAGCGCGTTGACGCGGTAGATGCTTTGGCCGTTGATCGTGCCGAAGACACTGATCCTGCTCGCGCCGCCCGTCAGCGGCACGAGGACGAGGGTGTCGAGGTTGTGGCCGGCGAGCGCGGCGCCTAGCTCGAGGATCCCGTAGACCGCGTTCGCGACGAAGCCGACGGTGAACCAGCCGAGCGCCCGCCAGAAGAAGCGCTCGCCGCGCTGCACGAGGTAGCCGATCGCCGCCACGACGAACGCCCAGTGGACGACGAACTTCACCATCCCCTTGCTGAACTGGGTCAGCCCCTGCTTCGTATCGATGTTCCAGAAGCCCGCGAGGTAGACGAGCGCGAAGGCCGCGAAGAAGGCGAGCACGACCGCGCTCGTGCGCGGGAACGGCCGGCGCGCGGCCGCTTCGGTCGCGACGTAGGCGACCAGGAACAGGATCGTCGCGACGTCATTGATCCCGAGCTGGCCGCCGAAGCTCCAGTGCACCTTCTCGAAGGTGGCGACGAAGACTGAGGCGAAGAAGAGCCCGGTCACGACGCGCTCCTGCGTGCGCGGGACGGCGACCGTGCGGGCGGCCGTGATCGTGGCCGCGCTCACGCCAGGCTCCTCAGCACCTCGGCGAGCTCCTCCACGCGGGAGCCGCGCGAGAGCTTCGCCCGCCACTCGGGCGAGAGGGGCGTCCGGTCGAGGGTTCCCGCCTTCCAGCGCGCGTGCAGGTCGAGCAGCGCGCCGCGCAGCGCCTCGACGTCCTCCGAAGGGACGACGACGCCCGCGCCGGTGTCCCGCACGAGTTGCGCGGCTGCCCCGTCGGGCGGCACGGCGGCGAGGATCGGCCGTTCCGCCGCCAGGTACTCGTAGATCTTCCCGGTGATCACGCCGCGGCCCCGGCCGCCGGACTCCGGGATCAGGAGGAGCAGCACGTCGGAGTCCCGCTGCAGCTCGAGCGAGCGCCGCCGCGAGAGGTTGCCGAGCAGCTCGACGCGGTCGCCGAGGCCGAGCGACTCCGCGTACTCACGGTCCTCCGCCCGGAAGTCGCCCGCGAAGCGGACGACGACGTCGGCGAGGCCCGACTCGGCGAGCGCCCGCAGGAACGGCTTCGGGTCGCGCTTGCCGTGGAAGTGGCCGGCGTGGGTGATGCGGAGCCGGTCGCTCGGATGGTGCACGAGTCCTGCGAAGTCGTCGAAGTCGCAGCCGTTGGCGATCGTGACGACGTCGGCTTTCGGCTCGAGGGCGCGCATCTCGTCAGCGATCGCGTCCGAGGCCGCGACGATCGCGTCCGCCTGCGACGCGACGAGGCGCCCGACGCCGCCGACCGTCGTCTCCTTCACGCGCGCGAGCCGCGACTCGTAGCCGCGCCGGTGGGGATGAGACGTGAGCGGGTCGCGGAGATCGGCGACCCAGGCGGCACGAGTCGTCCGCTTCACGGAAGCGCCGAGGAGGTGGAGCGACGGCGGCGGCGACGTCGTCAGCACGATGTCGATTCCCTCGCGGCGGACAAGCCGGATCGCGACCGGCGTCGCGAGCGTGCTCCACGGGACGTTCTCGTCGGGCACGAGCAGCCGCCGCCCGAGCAGCGCCGCCTGCGTCCCCACCCGGGCGAGGCCCTGCTTCGCGACCAGCTCCTCGGAAGGACGCGCGGCGCGCGGGCCGACGTAGCGCACGCGGTGGATCCAGGCCTGGGTCGGCAGCTCGAGCTCGCTGCCCTCCGGGCCCTCCATCTCCGGCGCCAGTACATGCGTCTCGATCCCGAGCGCAGGCAGGTGGCTCGCGAACTTGAGCGGCCGTTGCACGCCGCCCCCGCTCCCCGGCGGGAAGTGGCGCGTCACGAGCAGGAGCTTCACCGCGTCAAAGGTAGTGCCACGCCGAAGACGACGAACCGCTTGTCCTCGTAGGCGGGGCGAAGTCCCTGGCGCTCGATCGCCCGCACCGGCTCCGCGCGGGTGAGGACGATCCACTCCGCGCGCCAGCGCCGCGCCACCTCGAGCGTCGGCTGCACGAGGAACCGGAGCACGGCGAGCCGCCGCTTGTGGAGCTCGTTCGGCCACGTGTTCGCGGCGTGGGTCGGCGGCACGGCGACGACGTAGACGGGAGCGAAGGCCGTGATCCGGTAGCTCGTCCCGAGGTCGCCGAGGACGACCGAGCGGGCGGGCACCTCCCGCTGCAGGAAGTGGACCAGCCCGGGCGTGAGCGCGTTCGGGTCGTGCGTCGTCCCGGGCGTCCAGCGCAGGAAGCCGTGCACGGCGACGGGCAGGACGAACAATCCGACGGCGAGGGCCGCGGTCGCGCCGCGCTGGCGGACGTCGACGGCGGGCCGGTCGCGCCGGAGCCAGGCGAGGACGGCTCCGGCGACGAGCGCTGCGAGGCAGCCCCAGAGCGCGATCCAGACCACGATCGCCGGCTCGGTGGGCTGCGCCCTCAGGCCGAAGTCGCCGGCGTACGCGACCTGCAGCCAGATGCCCGCCGCGAGGCCGCCGAGGAGAGCGAGCGCCCGTGAGAAGCGGCCGACGATCGCGGCGCCGCCGGCGAGCCCGACGGCGAACGGGATGAAGGCGCTCGCCCGCCGCGACTGCGAGAGCGAGACGGCGTCGGAGAAGTGGGGAAACACGAGCGGCCAGAGCTCGAGGCCGAGCACGGCGAGCGTGCCGCCGAGCACGAGCGCGCTCCACCGCTGCCGGCGGGCGAGCAGTGCGAGCGGGGCGAGCGCGAGCGCCGCGACGGCCACGGCCCCGTTCCGGTCTATGCGCGAGGGGGCGAGGCTGTAGCGCGTGAGCGAGTGCACCACGAGATCGACGCGGTAGTGGTGGAGGTTGTGCGCGAGCTGCTGCGGGCCGGGCGAGACCGGGATCGTCTCCCGGATGACCGGCTCGAGCCAGAGGAAGGCGAGCGCCATCGGCACGCCGAAGGCGGCGAAGGCGAGCACGCCGTTCCGCAGGTCGGTCCCGCGCGTGAGCAGCGCGCGCGCGACGACGTAGGCCCCCAGCGGGATCGCGAGGAACAGCGCGTAGGTCGGGTGGACGAGCGCAAGCGTCGCCGAGGCCGCGCCGAGCATGACGGCGACCGGCCACGCGGGCCGCCGGACGAAGACGAAGAAGAGCGCAACCGCCGCGGGCAGGAGCAGCTGCGTCGCGACCGTGGACGGCTCCCAGAGGAAGGGGTAGACGCCGGCGTGCCCGGGCGCGAAGCACTTGATCGCGACCTGTGCGAGCACGACGGCGACCCCGAGCCCGACCGAGCGGAAGATCGCCCAGCCCATCTCGAAGGCGAGGACGAGAGCGAGCGGCACGAGCAGGCTCGCCTCGTGCGCCGCCACGCTCGCCGGGTCGACGCCCGCGAGGCGCGCCACGAGCGCGAGCCACCCGTGCCAGAGCGGGAACGCGTAGCCCGGGTGGAGCCCCCCGTGCGCGAACTCGCCCACGTTGTGCAGCGAGAGCGACGAGAGCGCGTCGAGCTTGCGCATCCGGCCGAGGTGGAAGAACGCATCCCCGGTGAACGCGCCCTGCGCGAACCAGAGCCCGACGCCGAGACCGAGCCCCGCGACGGTAAGCACGCCGCGCGTGAACCGGGCAGGCCCCGGCAGGACCTGTCCTTCGTTGTGGCCAAGTGTTACTAGGTAGACGAAGGCGATGGCCCCCACGGCGAGGTCGAACGCGAGCAGCACGTCGAGCGAGCCGCCCACGGCGAACGCGAGCGCGAGCCCGAGGCCGACGATCGCGACCGAGGCCGCGAACGCCGCGGAGGCGGTTCGCTGCCCGAGGCAGCGGGCGACGAGCACGCCCGGCAGGAGCACGATCAGCGTCGCCGCGGCGAGCCTCAGCCAGAGCCCGAAGCCGGTCTCGGGCGCGAGCCGCGAGATCCCGAGTAGCGCCGCTGCCGCCGCCGGCGTGACGAGGCGCCAGACCGCGCCCGTCGGCACCGCCGGCAGCCGCCGCACCTCGGCGGCCTGGACCTCGAGCCAGTTCATGGCGCCGCTCGCGGCCGCGCCACCGCGCCTTCCCGGGTGCGCAGCCCTTCCCGGGCGACGATCGCGGCTCCCGGCAGCGCGACGGCCACCGTGACGAGGAAGAAGAGGAACCCCGCCGAGAACGCCTGGTCGGCCGACACGCCCAGGGCGCCGAGGAAGCTGACGAAGAACGATTCCCGCACGGCCAGGCCGTTGACGGTGAACGGAACGAGCATGACGAGGAAGAGCAGCGGCCCCATCACGTAGTACGGCCGCGGCGAGAGGTCGACGCCGACCGCCTTGCCGGCGCTCCAGATCGCGAGGACGCGGACGGCCTGCACCGCGAGGGTGAGCACGAAGGCCCAGGCGAGCAGCGGCCGCCTCGCGCGGTACGCGTGGATCGCGAGGTAGACGTCCCGCAGCGGCGCCTCGACGCGCAGGCGGCGGAGCAGCGGGCGCGACACGTGGAGCACCGGATGCAGTCGCGTCGAGAACAGCACGAAGCCGCCCACGATGCTCAGGACGACGAAGACGAGCTCGACCCAGACGTAGCCGCCGACGGAGTAGTGGCCGATCGCGAGCGCGAAGCCCGCGGCGGCGAGGACGAGGGTGGCCGCCCCGCCGAGCGCCCGCTCGAGCAGCACGGTGCCGGCCACGGGCCCGCGCAGCCCGGGATTGCGGCGCGACGTCTCGTAGATGCGCGACGCGTCCCCGCCGAGCGAGGTCGGAAGCACCTGCGCCGCGGCGTACGAGACGAATGTCGTCCGCACAAGCCAGCCGAGCGGCTCGCGGACGCCGCCCGAGGCGAGCAGCCGCTGCCAGCGGAAGGCGAGCGGCCAGACGGAGAGGACCCAGATCGCGAACGAGGCGAGCAGCCAGCCGACGCTCGCGTTCGCGAGCACGTGCAGCGTCTCGCCCAGGTCGATCTTCCAGACGATGTAGGCGACGGCGAGCCCGGTGACGACGAGCGTCGCGGCGGACCGGAGCCCGCGGCGGCGGGTCACGCCGCCTCCCTGATCCACTCGAGGGTCGAACGGATCCCGTCCTCGAGCGGTGTCCGGGGCCGCCAGCCGAGCGAGCGCAGGCGCTCGGTGTCGAGCGACTCGATCAGCGGCGCATAGCCCTCGGGCGGGTCGGCGAGCACGACGAGCGAGTCGTCGGCCCCGGCCGCGGCGCACGCGAGCGTCGCCACGTCCTCGAGCGAGCGCAGGTCGTCGTCGCGACCCACGTCCCAGTCTCCGCGCACCTCGTGCGAGAGGAGGATCGCGACCGCCTCGGCCGCGTCGGGCGCGAAGCAGAACGACCTCAGCCAGCCGCGGTAGGCGACGACCGGCTCGCCCGCCAGCGCCTGCCGCAGCATGGTCGGGATCGCGCCGCGGCGCATGTGCGGGCCGTAGGGGTAGTGGAAGCGGAGGATCGTCGCCTCGCCCGCCGCCTCCTCGCTCGCCCGCTTGGTCTCGGCATACGGCGTCTCGTCGTAGTAGACGGCGGTCGTCGAGCCGTGGAAGAGCGGGATGCGGTCGGCGCAGGCGACCGCGACGAGCTCCGCGATCGGCGCGTTCTCGTCCAGCCGCTCGTCGCCGGGCAGGCCTGCGGCGAGGTGGATGACGGTGTCGGGCGCATGCTCGCCGAGCAGCCGCTCGATCGTTCCCTCCTCCGCGAGGTCGCCGTCCGCCCGTCCCAGCGGGACGGGGTCGTGCCCGGCCTCCCGGAGCGCCGTGCAGACGTGCGTACCGAGGAAGCCCCGGCCACCGGTGACGAGCACCTTCACCCGCCCGCGAGTGTAGTGGGCGCCTCAGAAGTAGCATCGTCCCCGTGCCCGATCCCAGGACGCAGATCGTCGCCGACGGCTACGACGTGATCGGAGAGACCTTCGCCGCCTGGCGCGAGGATGCAGTCGGCGACCCCCGCCGGGAGTGGGAGGACAAGCTCGTCTCACGGCTGAAGGTCGGCGCGCGCGTTCTGGAGCTCGGGTGCGGTGGCGGCTCGCCCGAGACGAAACGGCTCGCCCAGCGGTTTGCCGTCACCGGAGTGGACATCTCGCCGCGCCAGGTGGAACGGGCACGCGCGGCGATCCCTGAGGCCGAGTTCGTCTGCGCCGACTTCACCGAGCTCGAGCTGCCGGCCGGGTCATTCGACGCCGTCGCCTCCTTCTACGTCTTCAACCACGTGCCGCGTGAGCTCCTCGCCTCGCTGCTCGGCGACATCGATGCCTGGCTCGTCCCGGGGGGTTGGCTGCTGGCGGCCTTCGGCCAGTCGGACAACGCGGGCTGGACCGGCGAGTGGCTCGGCGCGCCGACGTTCTTCTCGAGCTACCTGCCGGAGGTCAACTCACGGCTCGTCCGTGAGGCGGGATTCAGGATCGAGCAGGACGAGGTGGTCGCGTGGGAGGGCCCCGACGGCCCGGAGCGCTTCCAGTGGGTGCTCGCATGCGCATGACCACCATCCTCGTCACGGCCTGTGGCGCGCCCGGTGCGGCCCGGCTGCTGCGGGCGCTGCGGCACAACGGCGAGCGGCCGGTGCGCCTCGTCGGCGTGGACATGTCCGAGCGCGCGATCGGGCGGCACATCTGCGACGAGTTCCACCTCGTCCCGCCCGGCGCGGACCCGTCGTTCCCCGACGCGCTGCTCGAGCTCGTCGAGCGGGAGGGCGTCGACGTCGTCCTGCCCGAGTCGTCCCACGACCTGCACCACCTCGCGCTGCGGCGCGGCGAGTTCCCGGTGCCGGTCATGGTCTGCGGCCCCGACGCCGAGCGGCGCTCGAACGACAAGGCCGAGACCTTCGAGGCGCTGCACCGGATCGGCGTCGGCGCTCCCGAGTTTCGGCGGGTGACCGGTGCGGCCGGCGTCGAGGCGGCGGCGCGCGAGCTCGGCTACCCGGACAACCCGGTGTGCTTCAAGCCGGCCTTCTCCTCCGGCTCGCGGGGCTTCCGCGTGCTCGACCCGACCGTGGACCGCACTCACCAGCTCCTCTACGAGCGGCCGGGAGCGCTCGCGATGCGGCTCGAGGAGGCGGTCGAGCTGCTGCCGGACGACGGCCTCGACCTGCTCGTGATGGAGTTCCTCACCGAGGACGAGCGCACCGTGGACGGGATCGCCGACGGCCGCCGCATCGTCCTCCAGGCGACGCGGACGCGCGAGTCGGTGCGCTGCGGGCTCGGCATGTACTTCGTCACGCTCGACGCGCCGGAGCTCGTCGAGGCGTCGGCGCGCGTCGTCGAGGAGTTCGAGCTCGAGTGGTTCTTCAGCATCCAGTTCATGGGCGAGAAGGTGATCGAGATCAACCCGCGGATCTCCACCATGATGATCCAGGAGGACTTCAACCTCCCGTGGCTCGCGGTCAAGCGCGCCCTCGGCGAGGCCTCCGACGAGGAGCTCAGCACCTTTCAGCAGAACGTCCGGCCCGGGCACAGCGTGCTTCGTTTCTTCGAGCAGGTGGAATTCGATCCCCCAGATGAATGAACCAGTGGACTGGACGTCCCTCCAGGAGACGCTCGCAGCGGCGTGCGACCGGCCGAGCGACGAGACGGCCGAGCAGGCGGTGCGGGCCGCGGAGCTCGTCGCCGCCACCTCCGGCGAGCCGCCGGAGGACCTCTCGGCCGACGAGCGCGAGTGGGCCGAGACGCACGGCATCCCGCCTGACGAGCTCGTCGACCTCGCCTGCCGCTCGATGAAGTGCGTCGCGGCCCTCTCCGGCGACTGGCACGAGCGGCTCAACGACCTGCGCTACCGCCTCGGCGACGTCGCAGCCGCGTGATTAGAGATCGAGCTCGAAGAAGAGGACGCCCGCGACCGGGTTGTTGTTGTAGCGCCCCGTCTCGGTGAAGCCGAGCGAGCGGTAGAGCGCCTGCGCGGCTCCCATCGTCGGCAGCGTGTCCAGCCGCATCGTGCGGTAGCCGAGCCGACGCCCCTCCTCGACGATCGCCACGGCGAGCGCGCGGCCCGCGCCCGAGCCGCGCGCCGTCGGCCGCACATAAAGCCGCTTCATCTCGCAGGCTCCGTCCTCGAGCGCCCGCAGCGCGACGCAGCCGACGGCCTCCTCGCCGTCGCGCGCAAGCAGGATCGCGTCGTACGCGCCGGGCAGAGCGGCGAGCTCGGCCTCGAGGTCGGTGAACCACCCCTCGGGCCCGAGCCACTCTGCGTACTCGCGGAAGAGCGAGCGGAGCGCGTCGGCGTCGTCGCCAGTCGCCGGCGAGATCAGCGGAGCGCCCGCAGCTCCTCCACGTCGGCCACGCCCGGCACCCACTCGCCCGCGGCGACGTTCGCGCGCACCTGCTCCGGCTTCGTGGCGCCCGCGATCACGGACGTCACGGCCGGCATCGCGAGCAGACCGCCGATCGCCGCCTCGAGCAGCGACACGTCGCGCGCGACCGCGAACCCCTCCAGCGCCTCGACCCGGTCCCACCGCTCCTCGGGGATCGTGCGCCCCGCGAGCCGGCCCTCGCTGGCCACCTCGCCGCGCCGGTACTTGCCGGTGAGCAGCCCGCTCGCGAGCGGGAAGTACGGCAGGAAGCCGATCCCGAGCTTCTCGCAGACCGGCAGCACGTCGTCCTCTGCGCCGCGCTCGGCCAGCGAGTACTCGTTCTGCGCGGAGACGAAGCGGTGGAAGCCCGTGCCGAGCGAGACCTCCTCGGCGGCCTCGATCTGATCTGCGGAGAAGTTCGAGGAGCCGATCCAGCGCACCGTGCCGTCGGCGACCAGGTCGTTGAGCGCGCCGAGTGTCTCCGAGATCGGCGTCACCGGGTCGGGCTCGTGCATCTGGTACACGTCGATCACGTCGGTGCGCAAACGGCGCAGCGAGCTCTCCACGGCCCACCGGATGTAGTCCGGGTTGCCGCGCCGCTCCTCGGGACGCTCGTCCATCGGCTTGCCGAACTTCGTCGCGATCAGGACGCGGTCGCGGCGCCCCTCGAGCGCGCGGCCGATGAACTCCTCGCTCGTCCCCTGGCCGTAGATGTCGGCCGTGTCGATCAGCGTCACACCCGCGTCGAGCGCAGCGTCGACGACCGCCAGCGACTGCTCGTAGTCGATGCGCCCGCCGAAGTTGTTCGTGCCGAGGCCGACGACCGAGACCTCCGGGCCGCCCTCGCCGAGGAAGCGCGTGCGCATCGCTCCGACGCTACTTCATGCAGTCGAGCCTGCGCCGCCGCCTACGATTCGCCGCCGATGGAGGGGCACCGGTTCGTCTTCCTCGCCGGCCTGCACCGCAGCGGCACCACCCTGCTCGCGCGGCTGCTGGCGGCGCACCCGCAGATCAGCGGCTTCTCGGGCACGGGCGCGCCGGCGGACGAAGGGCAGCACCTGCAGAGCGTCTACCCGAGCGATCACGAGCACGGGCGCCCCGGCCGCTTCGGCTTCGCCGAGGAGATGCACCTGACCGAGACCTCGCCGCTCGTCTCGGAGGAGAACGCGCGGAAGCTGTTCGAGGAGTGGTCGCCGCACTGGGACCTCTCCCGCCCCCTGCTGCTCGAGAAGTCGCCGCCGAACCTGCTCAAGACGCGCTTCCTGCAGGCGCTCTACCCCGACTCGTCGTTCGTCGTCATCGTGCGCCACCCGATTCCGGTCTCGATCCCGACCGCCAGGTGGCGCGGCACGCGCCGCTACGACCGGATGTTCGAGCACTGGCTCCGTTGCCACGCGCTCTTCGAGACCGACCGCGAGCACCTCGAGCGCGTGCACGTCCTCCAGTACGAGCAGCTCGTGCGCGACCCCGCGCCGGTGCTGCGAGAGGTGTTCGAGTTCCTCGAGCTCGAGCCGATCCCGCCGAGCGAGCAGGTCGACACGACGGCGAACGAGAAGTACTTCCGCCGCTGGCGGGAGCTGAAGCACGACCCGCGGATGCGCGCCTACCTCGACCTCGTCTCACTCTGGTACGAGCGCCGCGTGCGGCGCTACGGCTACAGCCTGCTCTTCCCCGAGAGCTAGCGTCGGAGGAGCAGGCGGAGCCTGGTCTCCTGCTCGACGGTGGCCCGTGCAGAGCCTTGCTCCAGGCGAGCGGCGATCTCGGCCGGGACACTCGTGCCGGCCCATGTCTTCACGACGTCGAGGCATTCGACGCCGGATCCGAACTCGTGCACGACCACGTAACGCTCCTCGTGGCGCAGCTCGAACAGGCCGCGCGCGAGCGCCTTGTCGGTCTCGCCGTCCACTGCAGCGATCGTCTCGAGCCACTCCTCGTCGTCGAGCTCGCCGATCGGATCGCCGCCGAGGGCGACGGGGAGCAGCGGGGCGACCGGCTGCGTGTCGATGAGCGTCCCGCCCGGCACGAGCGCGGCGTGGATGCGGCACAGGGCGTCGACCACGTCCTCGGGCTCGACGCATCAGAGCGACCAGCCGCAGAGCGCGACGTCGAAGGTCTCGCGTTCGACATCGAGCGCCTCGACGCCGTGCACGGCGAATTGCACGCACTGCGCATCTACCGCCGCCTTGGCGACCTCCACGCGCTCGCCATTCGGGTCGAACGCGTACACGCTCGCGGCCCGCGCCGCCGCAAACCCGGTCAGTCGCCCCTCGCCACAGCCGACCTCGAGGACCCGGGCGCCTTCGAGCGGAACGAGCGCCTCGATCTGCCGCGGCTCGGCGTCGTGCAAGTCGGGGACGTGCACGCCTAGCCGAGCGGCTCGGGGAGCGACCGCGCGTAAACGACGACGAGCATCTTCGTCGGGCGAGTGAGCGCGACGTAGAGCTCGCGCAGCCCGCGGTCGCCGCCGTCCGCGATCGCTGCCGGCTCGACGACGACGACGTGGTCGAACTCGAGGCCCTTCGCCTGCCGGGGCGTGAGGATCGGGAACGGGAAGGAGTCATCGACCGGGAAGGAGCGGGGGACGATCACGGCGAGGAGGCCGTCCAGATCCTCGAGCGCGACCGCTTCGCGCAGCGCCGTCTCCATCAGCTCCTCCTCCCCGACCTGCACGAGCCGCGGCGGGTCGCCGCCCCGGCGGTAGGCGAGCGGCGGCTCGACCTCGGGCGCGATCCGGTCGAGCAGCGGCAGGGCGAAGTTCATGATCTCGGCCGGGACGCGGTAGGCATGCCGGAGCTCCTCGATCGTCAACTCGGCCGCATCGGGCAGGAACGGCTCGAGCTCCTGCCAGCGCCGGTAGACGACCGGCCCGGTCGCCTGGGCGACGTCCCCGAGGATCGTGAGCGAGCCGTCGATCGCCCGGCGCGAGATCGCGAGCAGCTGCATCGGCGACAGGTCCTGCGCCTCGTCCACGATCACGTGCCCGTAGGAGCGCGGCGCGCCGGCGAGCAACGCCTGCGCCTCGTCCAGTAGCGGCACGTCCTGGTCGCTCCAGCGCAGCTCGGAGACGCGGCGCGGCCGGTCGCGCAGGAGAAGCTTCCGCTCGTCGTCGTCCAGCACGTCCTCCGACGCCGCCGCGAGCGCGGCCGGCGAGGTGAGGAGCCGCGCCACGAGCTTCGCCGGCTGCGGCAGCGGCAGGACGCGGTCGAGCCAGCGCGTGAGGAAGCCGCCGCGGCGCAGGGCCCCCTCGAGCTCGTCGAAGCTGCGGAACGCCTGCGGGCCGAGTAGCTCGCCGTAGCGCTCGTAGAAGCGGCGGAGGGCGGCCATCCTGAACCGCTCGCGTGCGAGTCCCAGCGGATCGCCGGCCTCCAGCGCCTCTCCGAGCAGCTCGGCGACGTCCCGCTCCCGCACCCGGACGAAGATGCCGTCGATCCGCGCGTAGAGCTCCTCCGGCGCCGGTACGACGGCGATCTCGACCGCGCGCGCCACGACCTCCCGCAGCCGCGGGTCGCCCTTGAGCCGCGCGACCTCCGGCTCCTCCTCGCGCAGGGCCTCGACTCCGTCGACGAGCTCGGTCACGGCGCGCTGCTCGACGGCCTCCTCGCCGAGCGTCGGCAGGACGTGCGAGACGTAGTCCATGAAGGTCGGGTTCGGGCCGACGACGAGGACGCGGCGCAGCCGCTCGCGGTGGGTGTAGAGGAGCCAGGACGCGCGATGGAGGCCGACGGCGGTCTTGCCGGTGCCGGGGCCGCCCTGCACGACGAGCGCGCCCTCGGGCTCGGCCGTGATCAGCCGGTACTGGTCGGACTGGATCGTGGCGACGATGTCGCGCATCCGCACGTCGCGGCGGCGCTCGAGCTCCTCGAGCAGGAAGTCCGAGACGTTCGCGCCCTCGACCGCGCTCCCGTCCAGCGACTCGTCGGAGATGTCGAGGAGGCGCCGGCCCTCGGCCCGGAAGCGGCGCCGCTGCTGGACGCCGTGCGGTGTCTCGGGCGTGGCCGTGTAGAAGGGCCGAGCCGCGGGCGCCTGCCAGTTGACGACCAGCGACTCGTGCTCGGCGTCGTGCACCCAGCGGCGGCCGACGTAGAGCGGGCGCGGCGTGCCGTCGAGCGTGAGGCGACCGAAGACGAGGCCGCGCTCGGCGTCCTCGAAGGTGCGCATCCGCCGCTTCGCCCACGCTTCCATGTTCAGCGCGGCCCACTCGGTCGCCATCGCCTCCTGCGTGCGCGCGACAGTCGAGCGCATCTTGTCGAGCTGCTCGTAGGCGTTGTCGACGTACGCCTGCTCCGCAGCGAGCTCCGGGTGCGACATGGCCCGCCGACGGTACCGACGTAGGATCGCGAGCGCAATGAGATTAGGCCTCAGCCTCGGCTATGCGCCGCCAGGGACGAACCCCGCCGACCTGTTCCCCCTCGTGCAGGAGGCGGAGCGGCTCGGCTTCGACTCGGTCTGGGTGGCCGAGGCCTGGGGCACGGACGCGGTCAGCGTCCTCGGCTGGCTCGCGGCGCGCACGGAGACGATCAAGCTCGGCTCGGCGATCATGCAGATCCCCGGCCGCACGCCCGCGAACGCGGCGATGACCGCGGCGACGCTCGACCTCCTCTCCGGCGGCCGCTTCCTGCTCGGGCTCGGCACCTCGGGCCCGCAGGTCGTCGAGGGCTGGCACGGGCAGCCGTGGGGGAAGCCCCTCGGGAAGACGCGCGAGTACGTCGAGATCGTCCGCGCGGCGCTACGGCGCGACGTGGTCGCGCACCAGGGCGAGCACTACCGGATCCCGTGGGAGGGGCAGGGCGCGACCGGGCTGGGCAAGCCGCTGAAGCTGATGCTGCGGCCGCTGCGCGCCGAGATCCCGATCTACCTCGCGGCGCTGGGGCCGAAGAACGTCGCGCTCGCGGCCGAGATTGCCGACGGCTGGCTGCCGGTCTTCGTCGATCCCGACCACTTCGAGGACGCGTTCGGAGCGAGCCTCGCCGCCGCGCCGCAGGGCTTCGAGATCGCGGCGACCGTGAGCGTCGCAGTCGGCGACGACGTGGAGGCACTTCGCGACGCGCTCCGGCCGCACGTCGCGCTCTACGTCGGCGGCATGGGCGCGAGGGGGCGCAACTTCTACAACTCGCTCGTCCGCCGCTACGGCTGGGAGGAGGAGGCCGAGCGGATCCAGGAGCTCTACCTCGGCGGCAAGCAGCGGGAGGCGATCGCCGCGGTGCCCGACGAGCTCGTCGACGCGGTCTCCCTGGTCGGGCCGAAGGAGCGGATCGCCGAGCGGCTCGAGGCGTGGGGTGAGACGCCGGTGACGACGCTCGTCGTCGGCGCGGTGCAGCCCGAGGCATTGCGGACGCTCGCGGAGCTCGTCCTCTAACCTCCCGCCGATGTCACCGCCCGTGATCGTCCTCGGCGTCGGCCGCTCGGGCACGACGCTCCTGCGGGTGATGCTCGACCGGAACACGACGCTCGCAATCCCGTACGAGACGTTCTTCGTCCCGCAGCTCGCCCACCGGCACGGGCGCCGGCCGAAGCTCGACGACTTCCTCGACGATCTCGGGCGCCTGCGGACGCTGTACGACTGGGGCATCACGCCGGCCGACGTCCGGCCCCGCCTCCGCGAGGGGATGACGACCCGCGAGGCGATCGCCGCGATCTTCGAGACGTACGCGGAGCGGCAGGGAAAGCCGCGCTGGGGCGACAAGACGCCGCTCTACATGCAGCAGCTGCCGCTGCTCGAGCGCACCTTTCCGGACGCGATCTGGGTCCACCTCGCCCGCGACGGCCGCGACGCCGCGCTCTCCTTCCTCGAGCTGCCGGAGGGCTTCTCAGGCAAAACCTGGGCGCTGCCGCGCACGGTGGCGCAGTTCGCCGCCCGCTGGCGGACGGAGATCCTCGCCGCGCGGCGGCTGGGCCGGCACGCGGGGAGCCGCTACCTCGAGCTCCGCTACGAGGATCTCGTCGCCGAGCCGGAGCGCGAGCTCCGCCGGGTCTGCGAGCACGCGTCGCTGCCGTGGGAGGCGGGGATGCTCGACCACACGCGCGCCAGCGACACCGCGCACCTGCCGGAGCACCGGAACATCGCGCAGCCCCCGACGCCGGGCCTCCGCGACTGGCGCAGCCAGATGAGCCGCGAGGACGCGCTGGCCTTCGAGCAGGTCGCCGGGGACGTCCTGCGCAGCGCGGGTTACGAGCTCCTCGAGCCCCGGGCCGAGTATCCGACCCTGCATGGACGACTCGAGCTGGCCCGCTTCGCGGCGCTGAGCAAGAGCTGGAACACGACCGCGGCGGCGTACCAGCGGTCCCCACTCTGGCGCCGATCGCACCCGCCGCTGTCCGTCAAGGATTCGTAAGTCCGGATCGACGCCGGCCTCGGCCGGATCTACGCTCCGAGGCAGGGTGAAACGTCTAGCGATCTTCTTCGGCCTGGCTCTCCTCGCGCTCGGCCCGCTCGGCGTGAGCTCGGCCGCGCGTCTCCCGCTCGCAGGTGACCTCGATCCGACCTTCGGAAGCGGCGGGGTCGTGACCCAGAGCCCCGACCGCAGCATCGGAGCGGTCGCTGTCCAGCCGGACGGAAAGATCGTCGTCGCGGGCAGCTCTCCCTTCGCGCTTGCCCGGTATCTGCCGGACGGGTCGCTCGACCCGAGCTTCGGCGCCGGCGGTCACGTGGAGACCGATGCCGGGGCCGGGTCAGTCCGAGCACTGGCGCTCCAGCCTGACGGGAAGATCGTGGTTGCCGGGAGCAGCCCCTATGGCAGTCCCAACCGGTTCACGCTCGCGCGTTATGACTCGAGCGGCTCTCTCGACACGACCTTCGGGACTGATGGCATCACCACCACGGTCGTGCCCACCTCTCTCGACGCGTCCTGGACACCCTGGGGCGCCGGCGTGGCCGCCCTCGACGTGCTGCCCGACGGCAAGGTCCTCGCCGCGGGATCGGCGCGATGGCACGCCGGGCAATACGAAGAAGAGGGCGAGTTCGTCCTGGCGCGGTACACGCCCGCCGGCTCCCTCGACCCGACATTCGGCGACGGCGGGATCGTGGAGACAGGCGGAGACGGCGGCCTGGGCCGAGACGCCGACTTGGGCGGGATGGTTGTTCTGCCCGACGGGAAGATCGTCGCCACCGGAACGACCTACGGTGGCCATCCGTACTACGATCGAAAGATCGCGCTCGCGGGGTACGAGCCCGACGGCTCGGTCGATTTCACATTTGACCCGGCGTTGACCTACGGCCGTTTGTCCGGCGGCCCGTCGACTCTCCAGCACGGGAAGATCGTCGTGGCGGGGTCCATTCAGGACTACAAGAAGACATTTCCCGTAGTTGCCCGCTACAGGGCCAACGGGCTCATTGACACGACCTTCGGGAAGCACGGTTACTCGGAGGTCAAACGCGCGCAGTTCGCGCCGGATGCCGTCCTCACGCAGAACGACGGCAAGATCCTCATCGCGGGACACTCCAACAGTGGCGGCACTGTCCTTCGGCTCCTGCCGAACGGTCGACTCGATCCGAGCTTCGGCGGACGAGGGATCGTCTCGTTCGACCCCGGGACTTCGAGCCTCGCGCTGCAACAGGACGGCAAGATCCTCGTCGGAGGACGGGCGCTCGACCGGCTCCTCGGCGGCAACAATTGCGTCGTCCCGGATCTCCGCGGCCAGACGGTCGGGAAGGCAACCGCAAACCTTGTTAAGTCGTACTGCCGCCGCGGCTCCATTGCACGGCGCTTCTCGAGCAAGGTCGCCGCTGGGCGTGTGCTCTCGACGGCGCCGGCACCCGGAGCGCGGCTTCCCGGCGGCGCGAAGATCCACCTCGTCGTCAGCAAGGGCAAGGTCCGCTAGCGGATCAACGCAGAACGAGGAGATCGAGCGAGTTGCTCCGGGGCTCCGCGCTCCCCGCATCCACGGCCCGCCGGAGCCGCTCCTTGCCGCGGAGGAACTCGTCCTCGGTCAGGCTGCGCATAGTGGTATCTGCGTCGCGGAAGGTGTCCACCTCGCGGAAGAAGTCCGCGAGAGTTCCCGGGTAGGTCTCACGAATCTCCTCGAGCGCCTCCTGGCGAAACCCTGCAGTCGCGAACGCCTCGCAGGTGTCCGCGAGGGACCAGAAGGTGCTCGCCAGCCGGACGGTCTCGGGGAACCAGCGGACGATCTCGATCCTGTCGTCGAGCCGGTCCGAGAAGCCCTGTCGCATCAGGACGGGAGCACCCGGGCGAAGCACGCGCCGGATCTCGTGGGCGGCGGCTTCTAGGTCCGGGACGTGGTGGACGACGAGGGAGAGCCACGCGGCGTCGGCCGATTCGTCGGGCAGGGGAAGGGCGGTGGCATCCCCCTCGAGCGCCTGGATGGCCGGAGTCGCCGGGATGCGCTCGCGCATCGCGGTCGACGGCTCGACCGCGACGACACCGATGCCGAACCAGTCGGTGAAGGCAGAGGCGAACGCGCCGGTCCCCGCGCCGATGTCCACCACCGTCATTCCCGGAACCGGGTGCAGATGACGTCGTACCGCCTCGCGCCACTCCGCGAGCCCGTCCCGCGGGATCTCGCGAACCGCCTTGAACGCCGAAGCGGTGTGCTCGTCGTAGTCGATCCTGGCCATGGCCGAGATCAAGTCATAGCAGATTTGCTATGCGAAGCCCGCTAAAGGAACCGGGGCCACCTAGCCTCTACCTGTCAGTGGACGCCCTAAGGGCCGAGATCGAGCAGCTCTACCGGGAGCGATTCGTCGGTTTCCGGAACGGAGTTGCGACCGTCACCGGCGACTACGAAAGCGCGCGGGACGCGGTGCAGGAAGGTTTCGCGCGCGCGCTTCGATCGGCTGCCCAGTTTCGCGGTGAGGGGTCGCTCGAGGGTTGGCTGTGGCGGATCGTCTTCCGCGTCGCGCTCGAGCAGCACCGGGACGAGGCGCGGCTGCCTTTCGACGAGATCGAAGTCGACTTCGTCGAGCCCGAGCGTGATCCCGCCCTGGCGAAGGCCCTGTCAGGGCTTCCGCCGCGGCGGAGGCTGATCGTGTTTCTGCGCTATTTCGCCGACCTCGACTACGCGACGATTGCCGAGGTCTGCGAGATCGAGGAGGGCACGGTCGCCGCGACGTTGGCGCAGGCCAGGCAGGCGCTGGCCTCGATCCTGGACGAGGAAGGAGTCCGACGATGACCGAGACGGTCGATCAGCTCATCCAGGCCCGGTTCGAGGCGGTCGCGAACCGGAGCGACGATCGCGACTGGAGCGACGTGCTCGCGCGTGCCTCGGTGCGCCGCACCGCACGCCTTCGGCCGGTGCCGGCCCGCGTCGGGCTCGCCGCCGCGGTCGTGACCCTCGCAGCAGCGGTCACGGCCGTCGCATTCGGCTGGCCGCAGACCTTCATCGACTTTCTCACCTCGCCCCCAGCCCCCGCGAACGTCAAGAACTTCTTCGGCGCCGAGAACGTCTCGGTACCGAGCGGGATGAGCCCGCAGGCCATCCCGGACCAGGCACGGAAGATCACGACCGCGACCTTCGACGCGAACCACGTCCCGCCCGACCACCCCACCGTTCACACGCTCTACGTCGCACCGAGGAAGGGCGGCGGCTTCTGCTACCTCTGGACGGACTACAGCGGCGGCTGCGCCGACGCCCAGAGCACGCGGCCGGTCAGCGTCGACTGGCTCGCGAACGACTACGCCGTCGTCGCCAGCGGCTGGGTCCGCACCGATGCCGTCAAGACGGTCGAAGCCCGCTTCACCGACGGAACGACGGCGGCAATGCCCGTTACCTGGGTCTCGGCTCCGATCAGCGCCGGCTTCTTCATCTACCCGGTCCCCCTTGCGCACCAGACCCGCCGCGACGCACTCTCCTCCGTCGTGGCGCTCGACGCGCACGGCGACGTCGTCGGCAAGCAGGGCTTCTCGCTGACCAAGCCGCTCGACCAGGACGTCATGCAGACACTCCCCGACGGGACGAGGTATTCGCTGCCGCGAGGCTGGCACGCAGCGCAAGCCCGCAAGGCCGTCAGCCTGCGCTCGACGAAGGGCTCAGAGGTCTATCTCTGGCTCATGCCACGAACCGGCGGTGGAGTGTGCTTCCTCTTCAAACGGGGAGAGGGCTGCGTCCCGCCGGGCTCCGACCCCGGGCTCCCGCCCTTGAACGGCGGGTTACACGGCGGCGCCGACCCCGTCCTCTTCTTCGCCCAGACGAAGCCGGACGTGGCCACCGTGGAGCTGCGCTACCAGAACGGCGAGCGCGAGCGGCTGAAGCCGGTCGAGGGCTTCGTTCTCACCGAGATCACACCGGCCCACTACCGGCAGGGCAAGCGACTGGTGGCAGCCGTAGCGCTCGACCGGGGCGGGAACGTGATCTACACGAGCCGCGACGACCCGAACGGCGTCGGCGTCTACCCGTGCCGCGTCCCGAAGAAGTTGGGTTACGGCGTGACGGCCTGCCCATGAACAATCCTCCGTAGCGTCACGGAGCCGGTCGCGGGCCGGTAGCCGTGCTTCTCGTTCAGCGCACGGATCGGCGCGTTCTCCTCGTCGTTGAACGTCTCGAGCGTCCGGAACCCCTCCCGCTTCGCCCACGCGATCTCGGCTCGCTTCAGGGCGCTCGCGATGCCGCGGCCGCGGAAGGCTCGCTTCACGCCCGTCATGTCGTGCATCACGTAGCCGGACCGGACCGACATCGAGAGCTTCGCGTAACCGGCCACCTCGCCGCCGGCGAGCGCGGCGAAGACAGCTTCGGAGCGGTCCCCCGAACCCTCCATGTCCTGGGAAAGCCAGCCCTCGAAGGGCTCCATCTCCACGTCCCCGCTGCCCGGCTCATCGGGGTACGCCTCGCACGCCACCTCGTAGATGCCGGGCGCGAGCTCCGGCCGCTCGGCCCACGTCACGACCTCGATCCCCTCCGGGGGATCCACGGGAGGCTCCTCGATCGCCGTCAGGTCGAGCGCCAGCCGCACGCTGCGGCCGATCTCCCGGAACCCCTGGGCTTCCGTCCAGGCGAGCGAGCCGGGATCGTCGTCCCGCACCTCGACCTCCAGCGTCGGTGCGCCGAGCGTTTCGGACCGGCGCTGGATCTCGCCGAGAAGCGCGGTGCCGATCCCTCGCCTGCGCGCGTCCGCCACCACCCGCACGTCCGCCCGCGCAACACCCGGCGGCGAGTGCCAACCGGGCGTGAGGCGGCCCGCCCCTACCGCGGCCCCGTCCTCCTCGGCCAGCAGCCACACCGTCTGCGGCGCCTGGCGCTTCCCGTCGAGGTAGTCCGCGACCAGGCCCTCCTCGCTCGCGGGCTCGGGCTCCGTCGCGTTGACGACCGCGACCCAGCGCGGGAGCTCGTCCTCGTGGATCTCCCGGATCGAAGCAGCCGGGCTGCTGCTGCTGCTGCTGCTGCTGCTGCTCACGCCACGACGCGGTACACCTGGAACACCTCGGCGTACTCGCGGTTCACGTTGACGCCGTGCATGCGGGCGAGGTTGCGGACGTACTCGGCGTTCGCATAGCGGCGGTGCTGCTGCGAGGCGTACTTCTCGAGGGCGGCGACCTTCAGCTTCACGTGCCGCTCCTCGAGCGCGACGTACCACTGGTACTCGAAGTCGAAGTTGTTCCACGGGATCTCGTAGCCGAGGATCGTCGTCCGCTTGAAGGCGCGCAGGCCCTCCTCGGCGACGGTGCGGTGGTCCTGGTGCACGTCGTGCAGGCTCGGCTGGAAGACGACGTCCGGCTCCCACTCCTCCCACAGCGCGACGAGGAGCTCGAGGATGTCCTGCCGGCGCTCGGGGAAGGTGCGGACGTCGAAGTCGTGCACCGTCAGCGACTCAGAGGGGATGCCGAGCTCGGCCGTCGCTTCCGTGACCTCGCGCGCGAGCGTGTCGGGCGGGAAGCCCGGCGGCAGCGAGCGGGTCGCGATCGAGAAGGCGACGTAGCGAACGTCGCAGCCTCCCTCGACGAGGCGCGCCATCGTCCCGCCGCACCCGAACTCCCCGTCGTCGGTGTGCGGCGCCAGGACGAGCGCCTTCTGCCACTGCTCGATCATCGCGCGATCATCTCAGGCACGGGCTCGGGCGTCTCGACCCGCCGCGGCCGGCGCGGCGCGCGCACCCGGAGCGGCGCCGCGAGCGCGACCAGGCCGATCAGCACCCAGGTGGTCGGATCCTCGAAGAAGTCGTTGTACGCGAGCGAGTGGACGAAGATCGCGAGCAGGCCGACCCCCGCCGCCAGCGCGAGCCGCCCGTAGACGGGATGGTCGATCCGCCGGTAGGCCGCGAGCAGCAGCGCCCCGACCAGCGAGAGATAGATGACGAGCCCGATCGCGCCCTGCTCCGCGGCCACCGTCACCGGCGTGTTGTGCGACGCGCTCTGCCGCGGCGTGCGATGTGTCCGCTTCGAGTACGCGTGCTCGAAGCCGCCGAGCCCCACTCCGAGCGCGGGGTGCGTCCTGGCGATCCGGATCCCGTTCGCAACGAGGTCATAGCGGCCGCTCGACGCCTTGTTCAGGCCGCCGGCCGTGTGGTGGCGGATCGCGTGCATCAGCCTCGGCTGGGCCACCGCGATCCCGCCGACGACAACGAGCACCGCGAGCAGGGCGAAGAGGGACCTCCAGCGCCAGACGACGGCCGCGAGGGCGAAGACGGCGACGAGCAGGGCCGCGAAGCTCGACTGCGAGAAGGAGATCAGCAGCCCGAGCCACGCCACCGCGACGAAGGCCAGCGCGGCCCAGCCCAGTCGCGTCGAGAGACGGCCGCGGACGATCAGCACGACCGTGGGGACGATGGCGATCACGAGGAAGCGCCCGTAGATCGAAGGATCGAAGAAGACGGAGTTGACCCGGAAGAGGGCCGAATACGTGTTGCTGACCCCCAGCTTCAGGTTCTGGAAGATCGTGTGCGTCTCGTACTGGTAGAAGCCGACCGCGACGAAGACGAGCGCCATCGCCACGAGCTCGCCGTAGAGAAGCTTCAGGCGCGACGGCTGCCACGGCAGGCGCGCGATCGAGAGGGCGAGGATCGTGAGCGGGATGTAGAAGGCGAGCAGGTCGATCGCCGCGGTGTGCACGTCGACGCTCCACTCGAGGGAGATCCCGATCCAGCCGAGGTACAGCGCGAGCGGCCACGATGCGATCCCGAGCTCACGCGCCCTCCGGTCGCCGTCGTCGAGCAACTGCCAGAGCAGGAGCGCCGCCGCGCCGAGCGCCACCGCGTAGAGCGCCACTAGGAGCTGATGGCCGAGGAAGTGCACGCGGAAGGGGACGAAGGCGAGCGTGGCATAGGCGATCGCCCACGGCTCGCGCCGGAAGCCCCAGGCGAGCAACGGGGCGAGCACAGCCGCGCCCACGATCGCCCCGACGAGTTCCGGCCAGCTCGCCGGCGAGAGCGAGGCGACGAGCAGGACCGTGCCGAGCGCCGCGTAGCAGAGCCCGGCGATCCGGTTCTTCCGCGTCCGCGCCACGAGGAGCACCGCAAGGCCGAGACCGGCGATGGGGCCCGCGATCTCCGCGAGGCCCATCACTTCGCGCGCACCCGCACGAGAGCGGTGTCCAGGTGTCGGTGCTCCGCGACCACGAGCCGGTAGGTCCCCGGCGTCGTCGGCGCCCGCAGGTGCAGCCGGTGCCCGCGCTTCGAGCCGTGCCGGTGCCCGAGCCGCCAGGTGAAGCGCGGCGCGACCGTCGCGACGCTCACCGCGAATCGCTTCCCCGGGCGCACGGAGACCCGCCGCGGCGTGGCCTCGATGTAGCGGAGGATCACCTTGACCTGCTTCCGCTCGGCGGGCGGTGTCTCGTTCCCGGCCGCGTCCAGCCCGCCGACCGAGAGCACGTAGGCACCGGCGGGAAGCGATCTGCCGTCCAGCGTTCCCGCCCACTTGAGCTTGTCGCGCTCCCGGGTTGCGCGCCCTCGGATGATCCGGGTCGAGTCGAGATAGACGACGGGGTTCGCCTGCTCGCTGAAGTCGTAGTGAACCGCGATCGAACGTCCCGGACCGGCGAAGAGCACTGCCTTCCCGCCGCTCGCGGAGAGCACCTTCGGCGTCTTCGTGTCAACGACGATCCGGTTCGTGAAGCGGAAGGTGTGGCGGGCGTTCGCGAGGTGCACCCACGGGTGGTAGACGCCGTCGGGTGCGACGGCGCCGGTGCTCGTGTGGCCGTGCCAGGCGAAGCTCTTCGGCCGGCGGGCCGCCAAGTTGAAGCCCCTGACGACCGTGGCGACGCGACGGCCTGCCGAGTCAACGACCGTCACCGTGACGCGATCCGGGTGGCGCAGCCTGATACGGATCGTCGCCTTGCTCGTCGAGCAGTCGCAGGTCGGCGACAGCACCTTCGAGACCAGCGTCCCGAAGATCGGGCTCTTGATCAGCTTGAGGTGCTCGGTGATGGCGAAGGCGGCAGCGGTGGCCACCAGCAGGCCCAGGAGGGTGACCGTCGTGAGAACCCGCTGCAAAGCCCGTCGATTCTACGGGCCATGAATTAAGGAAGAGGTTAGGCCCGCTCGGGCGTGCCGCGCGGCTCGCCGTTGAGCATCACCACTGCGGTGTAGATCCCGAGCCCGACGATGAGCGCCCCGAGGGCGGCGCCGAGGACCCAGTTCGCGTCGGGCACCTCGAGCAGCTTCAGCCCGCTGATGATGAGGATCCCGCCCAGGCCGACCCGGATCGTCAGATCCGGCACCTTCACCGTCCAGCGGCTCGAGATCAGGATCCCCGGCACCGAGCCGAGGAGGAGCCAGGCCGTCGCGTGCAGGTCGACGTCGCCGACGATCAGGTGGCCCACGCCGGCAACCCAGAGGAGCGCGGCCGCGTGGAAGATGTCCGTGCCCACGATCCGCGGCATGGTGAGCGGGTAGACGAGCACCATCATCAGCCCGAAGTAGGTGCCGCTGCCGACCGAGGTGAGTCCGACGATGTAGCCGAAGACGGCGCCGGTGCCGATCGCGATCAGCTTGTCGCGGGGGCTCATGATGAACGGCTTGTCGCTGGGCTGGATCCCACGCTTGACGAACGACTTGGCGAGAAAGCCGAGGCCGCCGCCGATCAGCGCGACGCCGATGACGTAGCCGAGGATCGTCTCCGCGTTGGCGATCTGGTTCTGGAGCACGACCGAGGTCACGACGCCGGCGATCGCCATCGGCCCGGATCCGGCGAAGAGCCAGAACGCGAGGTGGCCGTGCACGGTGCGGAGCCGCCGGTGCCGGATCGCGCCGAACGACTTGAAGATCGCGCCGTGGAAGATGTCGGTGCCGACGGCGTACGCCGGCTTGAAGCCGAAGACGATGATCAGGATCGGCGTCATCAGGGACCCGCCGCCGACCCCCGTCATCCCGACCACCAGGCCGAGGAACAGGCCGGTGAGGGTGAACTGCCAGGTCATGACAACAGTTGGCGTTCCTCGAGGAGGGCCAGCACGCGCGCGGCGGCCGCCTCGACGTCGAGCTCGGTCATGTCGAGCCGCAGGTCGGGCTCCTCGGGCGGCTCGTACGTCGAGTCGACGCCGGTGAGGTTGATGACCCCGCCTGTCTGCGCCTTCGCGTAGAGGCCGGTCGTGTCGCGACGGGCCGCGAGCTCCGCCGGCAGGTCGACGAAGACCTCCACGAACTCGCCTTCGTCGAAGAGCGAGCGCGCCGTCTCCCGGTCGGCGCGGAACGGCGACACGAAGGCCGCGAGCACGATCAGCCCGGCGTCCGTCATCAGCCTGGCGATCTCGCCCGCCCTGCGGTTGTTCTCGGCGCGGTCCGCGTCGGTGAAGCTCAGGTCCTTCGAGATCCCGCGGCGCAGATTCGCGCCGTCGAGCAGGACGGTGTGCCGGCCGGTGGCGTAGAGCCGCTTCTCGAGCGCGTTCGCGATCGACGACTTGCCGGCGCCCGGCAGGCCGGTCAGCCAGACGACGAACGGGCGCTGCGCCTTGAGCCCGGCGCGCGCCTCGCGGTCGACCTCGAGCTCCTGCAGCTGGACGTTGTCGCTGCGCAACAGCGCGCGCGACAGCAGCCCGGCGCCGACGGTGCTGTTGGTGATCCGGTCGATGAGGATGAAGCCGCCGGTGTCGCGGTTCTCGACGTAGGGGTCGAAGGCGACCGGCTGCCCCAGCTCGAGCTGGACGACGCCGATCTCGTTCAGGTCGAGCTGCGTCGCCGCCATCTGGTCGAGCGTGTCGACGTCGAGCTTGTAGCGGATCGGCGCCACGGTGGCCGGCACGGTGCTCGTCCCGACGCGCATCAGGTAGGTGCGCCCGCGCAGCAGCGGCTCCTCCGCCATCCAGACGACGGTCGCCTCGAACTGCTGCCCGACGGGCGCGGGCGCGGCTGCGGCCGCGATCACGTCGCCGCGGCTGACGTCGATCTCGTCGGCGAGCGTCAGGGTCACGGCCTGCCCGGCGACGCCGCGTTCGAGGTCACCCCCGAGGGCGGCGAGGCGCGTCACGGTCGTCTCCCTCCCGCCGGGGAGGACGACGACACGATCGCCGGGCGCGACCTGTCCGCCCGCCACGGTGCCGGCGAAGCCCCGGAAGTCCGAGCTGGGACGGTTGACCCACTGCACCGGCAGCCGGAACGGCGCGTCCTGCATCCGCTCCTGGTCGACCTCGACCGTCTCGAGGTACTCCATCAGCGTCGGCCCGTCGTGCCACGGCACCGCCGCCGAGCGCTCCACGACGTTGTCGCCGTGCAGCGCCGAGAGCGGGATCAGGGTGAAGTCCTCCAGCCCGAGCTGCGCGGCGAACTCGCCGTACTCGCGCTCGATCTCCCGGAAGCGCTGCTCCGAGTAGTCGGCGAGGTCCATCTTGTTCACGGCCACCGCGACGTGTCGGATCCCGAGCAGCCAGACGAGGTAGCTGTGCCGCCGCGTCTGCGTGAGGACGCCCTTGCGGGCGTCGAGCAGGATCAGCGCGCAGTCGGCGGTCGAGGCGCCGGTGACCATGTTGCGCGTGTACTGCTCGTGACCGGGCGTATCCGCGACGATGTACTTGCGGGTGTCGGTCGAGAAGAAGCGGTAGGCGACGTCGATCGTGATCCCCTGCTCGCGCTCGGCGGCCAGCCCGTCGAGCAGGAGCGCGAAGTCGAGCTCCTCGCCCTGCGTGCCGACGCGCTTCGAGTCGCTCTCGAGCGCGGCGACCTGGTCCTCGAACAGCATCTGCGACTCGTAGAGGAGTCGGCCGATCAGCGTGCTCTTGCCGTCGTCCACCGAGCCGCAGGTGATGAAGCGCAGGAGGCTCTTGTGCTCGTGCGCGTCGAGGTACGCCTCGATGTCGCGCTCGATCAGGTCCGACGTCATCAGAAGTAGCCCTCGACCTTCTTCTTCTCCATCGAGGCCGCCTCGTCGTAGTCGATGACGCGGCCCTGCCGCTCGGAGGTGCGCGCGAGGAGCATCTCCTGGATGATCGCCGGCAGCGTGTCCGCCTCCGACTCGACCGCGCCCGAGAGTGGATAGCACCCCAGTGTCCGGAACCGGACCTTCTTCAGCATGGGCTCTTCGCCGGGATCGAGAGGCATCCGGTCGTCGTCGACCATGATCAGCGTCCCGTCGCGCTCGACCACCGGCCGCTCGGCGGCGAAGTAGAGCGGCACGATCGGGATCTGCTCGCGGTGGATGTAGAGCCAGATGTCGAGCTCGGTCCAGTTGGAGAGCGGGAAGACGCGGATCGACTCGCCGCGGCGGTGACGCGCGTTGTAGAGCCGCCAGAGCTCCGGCCGCTGGTTCTTCGGGTCCCAGCGGTGCTGCGCCGTGCGGAAGGAGAAGATGCGCTCCTTCGCGCGCGACTTCTCCTCGTCACGGCGCGCGCCGCCGAAGGCGGCGTCGAAGCCGTACTTGTCGAGCGCCTGCTTCAGGGCCTCGGTCTTCATCACGTCGGTGTGCACGACCGAGCCGCTGTCGAAGGGGTTGATCCCGCGCGCCAGCCCCTCCTCGTTCACGTGCACGAGCAGGTTGAGGCCGTGCTCCTCGGCCATTCGGGCGCGGAAGGCGTACATGTCCTGGAACTTCCAGGTGGTGTCCACGTGGAGGAACGGGAAGGGCGGCGGCGCCGGCCAGAAGGCCTTCTCCGCGAGGCGGAGCATGACCGAGCTGTCCTTGCCGATCGAGTAGAGCATGACCGGGTTCTCGGCCACGGCGACGACGTCGCGCATGATGTCGATCGCCTCGGCCTCGAGCCGCTCGAGATGAGTCAGCCGCACCCGGGCCGTGCTCAGGACTCCACCTCCGGGAGAAGGTTGAGCTCTTCGAGACGCGCCAGCACGCTGGCGGCCGACTCGCTGGGCGTGCGGCCGGAGGTGTCGAGGCGCAACTCGGGGTCGAGCGGCGCCTCGTACGGCGCCGAGACGCCGGTGAACTCGTCGATCTCGCCGGCGAACGCCGCCGCGTAGAGCCCCTTCGGGTCGCGGCGCGCGCATTCCTCGAGCGGCGTTGCGACGTGAATCTCGATGAACGGCGCGTGCGACTCGACGAGCGAGCGCGCGTGCCGCCGCATCTCCTCGTAGGGCGAGATCGCCGAGACGATGACGACCGCGCCGGCGCGCGCCAGGCGGGACGCGACCCACCCGATGCGCGCGATGTTCGTGTCGCGGTCCTCCTTCGAGAAGCCGAGGCCCTTCGAGAGGTGGGTGCGGATGATGTCGCCGTCGAGGTGGTCGACGACGAAGCCGCGGCGCTCGAGCTCGGGCTCGACGTTGTTCGCGATCGTCGTCTTCCCGGCGCCGGAGAGCCCCGTGAACCAGAGGACGAATCCCCTCATGTATGGATCCCGCACTCCGTCCGTTCCGTCCCGGCCCAGCGACCCTCGCGGCCCTCGCCCGGCTGCGTCGAGTGCGTATCCCCGATCGAGGCGTAGCCCCGGTCGTGGAGCTTGTTGTACGGCAGCCCGCGCTCCCTGATGTAGGCCCAGCAGTCCTCGCCGCTCCAGTCCGCAAGCGGGTTCGCCTTCCAGAGCTCGTGCTTGTCGTCCAAGCCGAGCTTCGGCGCGTCGGCCCGCGTCGGCGACTGGTCGCGGCGGATCCCGGTGATCCAGCAGTCGAGGTCGAGCAGCGCGCGGGTGAGCGGCTCGAGCTTCGCGACCGCCAGGTAGAGGTCGGGGTTCTTCTCCCAGAGCCCGTCCTCGACCGGCTTGCCGGCGAAGGTCTCGATCTTCGTGTCGTACCGCGCCTCGACCTCGCGCCAGAGCTCGTACGTCTCGGGGAAGAGGTGATGGGTGTCGATCGCGAAGACGCGCGCCCGCGGCTCGAGCTCGAAGAGCATGTCGAGCAGCACGGACTCCTCCTTCTGGAAGGAGCAGGCCAGCGCGACCCGGCCCGGAAACTCGGCCAGCGCGAATTCGACGACGCGCTCGGCCGACCAGGTCTCGACGTCAGCCGGCAGCTGCAGGCTCGCCACCCAGCAGCACCTCCTTCAGCGTGTCGCCGCGCAGGCCGAGGCGGAGCGTCTCGAGCGCGATGACCTCGTCCGGCGGGATGTTGCCGAGGTTCACGTTCGTGCCGAAGTGCTTCACGAACCACGCCTGGCCATCTTTCGTCGGCGCCTCCCAGATCAGCATCTCGAAGGGGACGGAGTGCTCGATCTCGTCCACGAGACCCGTGCGGAGCTCGCCGCTGGGGCGATAGATGCCGGCGGTGCCGCCCTCGCGGCCCTCGGCGATGACGCGCCAGGCCCCCGCGTCGAGCTCCTCGCGCATCCACTGCACCCACAGGTACGGCGCGATGTTCACCTCGGCGTCCTTCGAGCCGACCTCCGAGAGGACGGTGAAGTCGCGGGCGAAGTCGGTGATGAGCTCGAGCTTCCGGTCGCGCGGGATCTCGATCGTTCCATCGGAGATCTCGACGTGCGAGAAGCGGTACTCGGTCAGCCAGCGCTTGAACTCGTCGATCTTGTCCCGTGCGTAGACCGCCTCGAAAAACGTGCCGCCGCAGACGACGGGCGTCTCGAAGTGGCGGTAGAGCGCGATCTTCTTCTCGAGGTTGTTCGTGACGTAGCTCGTGCCCCAGCCGAGCTTGACGATGTCGACGAACTGGCCCGCGGTGTCGAACAGGCCCTCGATCTCCCGCAGGTTCAGGCCCTTGTCGATGACGTGCGTGAGCCCGGTCTCGCGCGGCTTGCCGGGCCGCGTGGGCACTCCCAGGAATCCGTCCTCAAAGCCCGGCATCGCGCTCCTTCAGGGTAGTCGCCGACATCCGTCGCCACAGTACCTAATCGCTCGCATAGTAATCGCTTATTCGGTGCGGCCACTATCCTCCGCCCATGCGTTGGCTCGCGAAAGCGGCCCTGCAGCGCGGGCTCGGAGTGCTGCCGCAGGGCGAGCGGCTGAACTACGTCTTCCAGCGGCACGTCCTGCGCTCGTTCCCGCTCGGGGACGCAGCGCTGAAGCAGAAGTTCACGCGCGCGTGCAGTCACCTCGCGCTGTACTCCGAGCACGGGCCCGGCGTGCCCGCGGCGGAAGCGACGTTCTTCGAGTTCGGCGCCGGCTGGGACCTCGCCATCCCTCTCGCGTACGCGGCGCTCGGCGTCGGGCACCAGGTCGTGATCGACATCCGGCCGAGCGCACGGATGGAGCTCGTGAACGAGACGATCGCCGCCTTCGAGCGGCTCCGGCCCGAGCTCGAGGAGACGGCTGGGCGCAGCCTCCGCGAGCTCGGCGGCGCCGTTGCGTCGGTCGCCGAGCTCGAGCCGCGCTTCGGGATCCGCTACCTCGCTCCGTGCGACGCGCGGGCGACGGGCCTGCCCGCGGGCTCGGTCGACTTCGTCTCGAGCACCGACACGTGCGAGCACATCCCGCGGGCCGATCTCGCGGCGATCTTCGCCGAGTGCCGCCGCCTTCTGCGGCCGGGCGGCGCCTTCAGCTGCCGCATCGACCTACAGGATCACTACGCGTACTTCGACCGGAGCATCTCGCGCTACAACTTCCTCCGCTTCTCGGACCGGACGTGGGGGCTCGTGAACTCCCCGCTCCACTTCCAGAACCGCCTACGGGCTCCGGAGTACCTCCGGCTCGTGCGGGATGCGGGCTTCGAGGTCGTGGTGGACAACCCGTCGGGGCCGAGCGAACGGGGCCTCGTGGAACTGCAGGCCCTGCCGATCGCCGAGCCTTTCCGGGTCTACCCGCCGGAGGATCTGGGCGTCACGATCCTCTCCTTCGTCGCACGGCCGCCGGAGGAGGCCCCGGGAGTACGATCGGCTGCAAGGTGAAGCCCGCGTGATCTTCGGTGTCCTGGCCGTCTTCCTCGTCCTGATCGCGCTCGCGTGGCTGGTGGTGAAGCGGTGGCTCGACGACGACGGGTTCCCGGTTCGCGCCTCTCTGGAAGAAGACGGCTCCATCCCGCCACCGGCGCCGCAGCGAGGGCACCACGCCGCCGCAAACAGGGGCCTGGGCCAGGCGAAGGATGGCAACGCCGCGCGGACGTGGGACCCGGAGCTCTAGGCCGAGCCCAGAGGCCCTGACCCCTTACGCTGGAGCTCGTTCCAGCGCGCCGCCAGCTCGCCGCCGTCGATCCTGTCCGCCGCGTCGAGCGCCTTGCCGGCCCGTTTCGAGGTGCTCCGCCCGAACGCTCCCAGCAGCACCCATTTGCGGGTGAGGCGCACGAGCCGCAGCCGGTCGTCAGTGAGGTCCGGCTTCCGTTTCGGGTCGAGGTAGAGGTCGACGGCGACCTTCTCGACGAGCCGCCGATCGGCGGATTCTCCGGTCGCCTGCTCGATCCGGTGGGCGACGAGCGAGGAGAGCACCTGGATCTCACGGACGCCGGTACGGACGGCGATCCCGAGCGAGACCGAGCTCGAGGCGACGATCGCCCAGGGGAAGCGCGTGAACCTCGCGCCGCGGGCGACCATACGGACGACCGGGGTTGCGAGCACGACGACCCGCTGCACCTTGTCGGCGAGCTCTTCGGTTCCCGTCTGGCCCGACAGTCGCAGCTTCCCGTCGGCGGCCGAGGTCACGCGGTCGTCGCTGAGCAACACCCGCTCGACCGCCGCGTCCACGAGCCGCCCGACGGCTTCCACGAGCGCGCTCCGCGACTTCAGCGTGGCGGCGCCGGCCCTCCGGCCCGCGGCCGTCGCGGCGGTCGCATAGGGACCCAGCTTCTCCTTGACCTTCACCGCCCAAAGCCTAGGTGAGCGCCTAGAAGACCTCGCGCAGGAGCCGCTCGACCTCGGTCTGGGTCGCCGGCCTCGGGTTGGCGTGGTTGCCGCCGCGCTGCGCCGTGTCGAGCGCCAGGTCCGGGAGGTCGGCCTCGGGCACGCCGAGCTCGCGGAGGCGGGTCGGCCCGGCGAGGGCCGCGAGCTCCTCGACGCGGGCGGCGGGGTCGGTCGGTGCGCCGACCGCCTCGCCGAAGCGGGCCACCGCGTCCGGTACGTAGGCGGTGTTGAAGCGGAGCACGGGCGGCAGGCAGATCC
>JBJMKE010000012.1:0-4112 GCA_045806005.1 Gaiellaceae bacterium | reverse complement strand
TGGGCGTCGAGATCGACCAACTCACGGAGGAGCAGGCCCACTACCTCGCCTCGTGGGACGAGGGCACCTGACCTTTCGGGACAACGCTCGAGCGAACACGGCCGGTAGCTGCTACCGGCCGTGTCTCTTTCGGCCTCGCCCGGAAGGAGGAGCGACGGTGCGATCAAGCCGATTTGGGCGGAAGAGCATCGTCTCGGCCGGCCATGTCCGGTAGCTGCTACCGGACGCGGCTGTTGGGGACGTGATGAGCGAGCTCGAGCCGGAACAGATCGTTCGGCTCGAGGAGGACGGCCCGGCGGTCGTCGTCCTCGATCAGCGCCGGCTGCCGGAAGAGGTCATCGAGGTGCGCTGCGGGACCGCGGGGGAGGTGGCCGGCGCGATCCGGGACATGGTCGTACGCGGCGCGCCCGCGATCGGGATTGCGGCCGCATACGGGCTCGCGCTGGCCGCATTGCGGGGAGACGATCTCGCCGAGGCCGAGCGAGCGCTCGCGAGCTCGCGGCCGACCGCCGTCAACCTTCCCTGGGCGCTCGCCCGCATGCGGGACGACCCGACGCCCGAGCGGGCACGCACGCTCCACGAGGAAGAGGTCGACCGCTGCCGGAGAATGGCCGCGCACGCTGCCGACCTCTTCCAGCCGGGCACCAAGGCGCTCACGCACTGCAACGCCGGTGGGCTCGCGACCGGCGGTTACGGCTCCGCGGTCGGCGCCCTTCGCGCCGCGGCCGAGCGTGGCCTGCTCGAAAGAGTCCTCGTGGACGAGACCAGGCCGCTCCTCCAGGGCGCCCGCCTGACCGCGTGGGAGCTCGAGCGCGCCGGCATCCCTCACGCGGTCATCGCCGACTCCGCGGCCGGCTCGCTCATGGCGAGCGGCGAGGTCGACCTCGTCGTCACCGGCGCCGACCGGATCGCCGCGAACGGGGACACGGCCAACAAGATCGGGACATACTCGCTCGCCGTGCTCGCCGCCCACCACGGGATCCCGTTCTACGTCGTCGCTCCCACCTCGACGCTCGACCGCGAGGCTCCCGACGGCTCCGGGATCCCGATCGAGGAACGCGACCCAGCCGAGCTGACGAGCCGTTTTCCCGCGCGCAACCCCGCTTTCGACGTGACGCCGGCCTCGCTCATCGCCGCGATCGTGACCGAGAACGGAGTCCACCGTCCGCGGTACGAGGAGTCGCTGGTGTGAAGTGCGTGATCCTCGCGGCGGGCTACGCCACCCGTCTGCAGCCCCTGACCGACGACGTGCCCAAGCATCTGCTCCCCGTCGGCGAGCGGCCGATGCTCGACTGGGTGCTCGAGGCCGTCCGCGAGGTTGGGGACGTGGACGAGATCCACCTCGTCACGAACAGCCGCTTCGCCCCCGACTTCGAGCGCTGGGCCAGGCCGAACGGCGTTGCGGTCTACGACGACAGGACCACGTCGAACGAGGACCGGCTCGGCGCGGTCGGCGACCTGGGGCTCGCGATCGAGGAAGCGGGGCTCGAGCGCGACGAGATCGTCGTGCTGGCCGGGGACAACCTCTTCGACTTCTCGCTACCCGGCTTCGTCGAATGGTGGCGCTCGAAGCCGCAGCCGGCGAGCGCCGTCCCGCTCCACGACGTCGGCGACCTCGATCTCGCGAAGCAGTACGGCATCGCCGACACCGACGCGTCCGAACGCATCGTGCGTTTCGTCGAGAAGCCGAGTGAGCCCACTTCGACGCTGGCGGCGACCCTCATCTACCTCCTGCCACCGGAGCACGTCCGGCTCGTGCAGACCTACCTCGACGAGCGCAGGAGCCCGGACAACGCGGGCAGCTTCCTGGGCTGGCTGGCGGAGCGCGAGCCGGTCTACGGCTACCGCTTCGAAGGCACCTGGTACGACATCGGAGACCGGACGCAACTGCTGGAGGCGGACAACCGGCTGCGGCGGCTCGCCGGGCTCGCCGAGCGCGAGTCGTACAGCCTCGACTGAGCCGACACGGTCTCGCGACAGGTCACGGCCTAGCGTCGGAAGATGCTCGACCTGCTTCTGCCGCCGCGCTGCGTGGTTTGCGGCTGCGGCGGGAGACAACTCTGTGTCCGCTGTCGCGAGGAGCTGCCGCGGATCGAGCCGCCCCTGTGCGCGCGCTGCGGCGCGCCGACCGCGTGGCCGGTCGAGCGCTGCCGCGAGTGCGCGGGCCGACGACTCGGGTTCGCGAGCGCCCGCGCGGCAGTCGGCTACGACGCTGCCGCGCGCCGGGTCGTGCACGCATGGAAGGAACGCGGCCTGCGACGCCTTGCCGCGGAGGCGGCGCAGCTCGTCGCCGAGCGCCTCCCGCCCGCCGAGGTCGACGCGCTTACATTCGTCCCGGCCGACCGCGCCAGGCGGCTCGAGCGAGGGCACAACCCGGCCGAGCGGCTCGCGCTCGAGCTCGCCACGCTCTGGGAGCTTCCCTGCCTGCCGCTGCTCGAGCGAACCCGAGGCGGGAGGCAGCGCGGAAGCTCGGCCGCCGAGCGCCGCACAGTGCGTGGCGCCTTCCGGCCAAGTGGAGCGGCGCCTCGCAGAGTCGCCGTCGTCGACGACGTCTACACGACCGGCGCCACGGCGGCGGCGGCCGCAACGGCGCTCCGGGCAGCCGGTGCGCGCCGGGTCGAGGCCGTCGCGTTCGCACGCGCGCTCCGCCGCGGATAGGTACGGAGGCCTTCGGCCCGGTCGCCATTAGGGTTAGAGCACCGGCACAGCGAGCCACAGGGGAGGCGCCGATGCAGCTTCACGTCAAGGGCAAGAACCTCGAGGTGAACGAGTCCATCCGAAGCTACGTCGAGCGGAAGCTCCAGAAGCTCGATCGCCGCGTCCACGAGTTGACGGAGGTCGAGATCGAGCTGGCCGTCGAGAAGAACCCGTCGATTGCCGACTCCCAGGTCGCCGAGGCGACCGTCCACCTCAAGGGCCACACACTGCGAGCCCGCGAGAGCGCCCGTGACATGAAGGCCGCGATCGACGAGCTCGCCGACAAGCTCGTCCGCCAGGTCCGAGACCTTCACGACAAGCGCGTCGACGGCCGGCGACATTTCGACGAGCCTGACACGAGCGAGCCGCCGGAGCTCGAGAACCCGGTCGAGGCGGAGATCACCGAGAGCTAGCGGGCTTCCGGCTGAGGCCAGCGCGACGCAGGCCGCTACCCTTGCCCAAGGTGAAGAGGGACTAGTGGAGATCGGCAACCTCGAAAAGGTCCTGCGCGTCGGCGAGGGCCGCCGCCTCAAGCGGCTCCGGGAGCAGGCCGCGTACATCACCTCGCTCGAGCCCGAGTTCGAGCAGCTGTCCGCCGCCGACCTGCAGCGCAAGACGGCGGACTTCCGGCAGCGGCTCGAGAACGGCGAGGGCCTCGACGACCTCGTCTTCGAGGCGTTCGCGGCGGTCCGCGAGGCCCGCAAGCGCGCATCGGACCAGCGCATGTTCGACGTGCAGCTGATGGGTGGGATCGTCCTCCACGAGGGCGACATCGCGGAGATGAAGACCGGTGAGGGCAAGACGTTCGTCGCGAGCCTCGCCCTCTACCTCAACGGCCTCGCGGGCCGTGGGGCGCACCTCATCACCGTCAACGACTACCTCGCCCAGCGAGACGCCGAGTGGAACCGGCCCGTCTTCGACTCGCTCGGCATGAACGTCGCGTACATCGAGACGATGATGCCGTTCGACCAGCGCAAGGCCGCCTACGACGCCGACGTCACGTACGGGACGAACTCCGAGTTCGGCTTCGACTACCTGCGCGACAACATGGCGGTCGCACTCGAGGGCGTGGTCCAGCGCGGCCATCCCTACGGGATCGTGGACGAGGTCGACTCGATCCTCATCGACGAGGCCCGGACGCCGCTCATCATCTCCGGCGAGCCCGAGACCGCGGCCCAGCTCTACTACGACTTCGCCCGGGTCGCGAAGCAGCTGATCCCGTTCCGCTCCACGCCGGGCGACCCGAAGGGCGCGGCCGAGGAGGCGGGCGCCGACTACGAGTTCGACGAGAAGTTCAAGACGGTGGGCGTGACGCCGCAGGGGGTGGCGAAGGTCGAGCGCGCGCTCCGGATCGAGAACCTCTACTCGCCGGAGAACACGCAGCTCGTCAACCACCTCTACCAGGCGCTCAAGGC
>JBJMKE010000011.1:0-17785 GCA_045806005.1 Gaiellaceae bacterium | reverse complement strand
GTCACTGCTCGGGGCTCTTCTCCAGGTGGCCGCCGAACGCCTTCCGCATCGCGGAGAGGACGCGGTCGCCCCAGTCGGCCTCGCCGCGCGAGGCGAAGCGGTTGAAGAGCGAGGCAGCGAGCACCGGCGCCGGCACGCCCTCTTCGACGGCGGCCTGCACGGTCCACCGGCCCTCGCCCGAGTCACTCACATGGCCCGCATACTCCTCGAGGCTCGGCGACTCGTGTAGCGCCTGCGCCGTCAGGTCGAGCAGCCAGGACGAGATCACCGAGCCGCGGCGCCAGAGCTCGCTGATCGCGGCGAGGTCGAGCTCGTACTTGTAGTGGTCGGGGTCGCGCAGCGGCGTGGTTTCGGCGTCGGTCTCCTGCGCGTGCAGGCCGATGTTCGCGTGCTTGAGGACGTTGAGGCCCTCGGCGTACGCCTGCATCAGGCCGTACTCGATCCCGTTGTGGACCATCTTCACGAAGTGGCCCGCGCCCGCGGGGCCGCAGTGGAGCCAGCCCTTCTCCTCGGGCGCCGGGTCGCCCTCGCGGCCGGGCGTGCGCGGGGCGTCACCCGCTCCCGGCGCCAGCGCCTCGAGCACCGGCTGCAGGCGGTCGACCGCCTCGTCGTCGCCTCCGACCATCAGGCAGTAGCCACGCTGGCGTCCCCAGACGCCGCCGCTCACCCCGACGTCGACGTAGTGGACGCCGCGCCCGCGCAGCTCGCCCGAGCGGCGGAGATCGTCGATGTAGTACGAGTTGCCGCCGTCGACGATCGTGTCGTTCTCGGCGAGGTGCGGCGCGAGCTCGGCCACGATCGCGTCGACCGCGCCCGCCGGCACCATCAGCCACACCGAGCGCGGGGCGTCGAGCTGCTCCACGAGCTCCGCGAGCGACGACGCGGTCGAGTCGACGTGCGGGTCGAACGTCTTCATGTCGTGGCCCGCGGCGCGCAGGCGCTCGGACATGTTCGCGCCCATCCTGCCGAGGCCGACCATCCCAAGCTGCATCGCTACAGGTCCTCCAATCTGACTCTGGCGACCCGCCGGCCGCGCTCCTTCAGGGTCTCGAGGTCACCGGCCGCCTGCGCCCGGATCAGCCGCCGGAAGCCGAACGGCTTGCCGGGGATCGGCAGCTCGTCGCCGGGGTCGTCGATCACCTGGAGGAAGAGACCGCTGTTCGGGCCGCCCTTGTGCAGCTGTCCGGTCGAGTGCTGGTAGCGCGGGCCGTAGCCGTGCGTGACGACCAGGCCGCTCTCGCGCCGCAGCCGCGTGACTAGGGGATCGAGGTCGGTCGACGGGTCGACGAACGCCTGCACGCAGACGTAGTCGCCCTCCTGAGCCTGGGCGAGCAGCTCCTCGATCGAGCCCTCCGGCTCGAGCTTCGGCTCCTTGCCCGTGGCGAGGACCTCGTTCGTCTTGTCCTTTGCGGCCTGCACGTCGGGCTGGTCGAAGGGGTTGATCTCCAGGTACGTCCCGGCCACGGCGATCGCGAACTCCCAGCGGAAGAACTCGGCTCCGAGGGCGTAGGGATCGGGGAGGTCGGGCTCGACCGCCTGGCGATCGTTGCCGTGGGGCGACTCGCCCGGCGCGGGCACGAGCCCCTTCCCCTGCTTCCCCGTCGACTCCGCGATCAGCTGCTCGGCCCAGAGACCGAAGTCGCCTTGCGCGTCGCCGATGCAGATCTTGTCGCGGCCCTCGCGCCAGCCCTCGCCGAGCCGCCGCCCGAGCTCGTAGCCCGGGTTCCCCTCGCCGGAGCGGCACGCCTCGCGCATCTCCTGCGCGCGCTCGAGGAGGCGCGAGGCATCCGCGCCCATCAGCACCGCGGGCACGATTCCGAACGGCGAGAGCGCGGAGTAGCGGCCGCCGATCGAGGGCTCGCCGGCGAAGACGGCCCGGAACCCGCGCTCGCGTGCGAGATGCTCGAGGTCCGAGCCGGGATCGGTAATGGCGGCGAACATCGCGCCGCGCTTGCCGGACTTCTCCCAGAAGTAGTCGGTGTGGGAGCGCGTCTCGAGCGTCGATCCCGACTTGGACGACGAGACGAAGAACGTCCGCCCGAGGTCGAGCTTCTCCTGCAGCGCCCGGATCGCGCGCGGGTGCGTCGTGTCGAGGACGTGGAACCAGTCGACGCCGAACGAGCGCCGCAGCACCTCGGGCGCGAGCGACGAGCCGCCCATGCCGCAGAGGACGACGGCGTCGACCTCGTCGTGGAGGTCTTCTGCAAAGCGGCGGATGTCCTCGAGTTGCTCCTGGACGTGTAGGGGCTCGTCGAGCCAGCCGAGCCAGTGCGCCTCGTCGCCGCCGGTCCAGACGGTGGCGTCTCGTTCCCAGATCCCCTCGATCAGCTCGTCGCCGCTCACCGCTACGCGGCCACGGCCTCGCGCTTCGCCTTCACCCCGTCCAGCAGCTCGGCGAAGGAGTCGGAGAACTTCTGCACACCCTCCTTCTCGAGCGTGTCCACCACGTCGTCGTAGTCGACGCCGACCGCGGGCAGCTTGTCCAGCAGGAGCGCGCGTGCCTCGTCGAGGTCGTCCTCGACGGTGTCGCCGCGCACCTCGCCGTGGTCCTGGAACGCCTTGATCGTCTCCTCCGGCATCGTGTTCACCGTGTGCGGGCCGATCAGCTCTTCCACGTAGAGGACGTCGCGGTACTCGGGATTCTTCGTCGAGGTGGAAGCCCATAGGCAGCGCTGCGGCAGCGCGCCCTTCGCCTCGAGAGCCTCCCAGCGCTCGCCGTGGAAGACCTCCTTGTAGTTCTGGTAGGCGATCCGGGCGTTCGCGATCGCGAGCTTGCCGCGCAGGGCGAGTGCCTCCGCCGAGCCGATCGCGTCGAGCCGCTTGTCGGCCTCGGTGTCGACGCGCGAGACGAAGAAGCTCGCCACCGAGCGCACCTTTGCCGGGTCGCCGCCGCCGTCGACGAAGCGCTCGAGGCCGCGGACGTACGCCTCCATCGACTCCTTGTGGCGCTGCAGCGAGAAGAGGAGCGTGACGTTGATGCTGCGGCCGGCGGCGATGCAGTCCTCGATCGCCTGCAGGCCCGGCCCCGTCCCCGGGATCTTCACGTAGAGGTTCGGCCGGTCGATCCACTCGTGCAGGCGGATCGCCTCGCCGTACGTCGCCTTGGTGTCGTAGGCGAGGTTCGGGTCGACCTCGATCGAGACGTAGCCGTCCTGCGCGTCCCGCTCGTGCACGGGAGCGAGGAGGGTGAGCGCGTTCTCGACGTCGCGCACCGCGAGGTGGAGGAAGATCTCCTTCGGGTCGTCCTCCTCGGCCAGCAGCTCCTTCAGCTGCTCGTCGTACGCGTTGCCCTGCGACACCGCCTTCTGGAAGATGGTCGGGTTCGAGGTCACGCCGACGACGGCGTCCTCTTCCATCATCCGCTTCAGCTCGCCGGTCTCGAGCAGGTCGCGCGAGAGGTAGTCGATCCACACCGACTGCCCGCGGGCGCTCAGCTGGTGGAGTCTCGAATCAGCCATTCCGCATCCCTTCTTCCATCCGTCGGATCTTCTCCAGTCTGGCGACGTAGCGCTCTCCTCCGTCGAACCGTGCCGCCAGGAACGTGCGCACGAGGTCTGCGGCGAGGCTCGGCCCGACGACCTCCGAGCCCAGGCAGAGGACGTTCATGTCGTCGTGCTCCACGCCCTGGTGTGCGGAGTAGACGTCGTGGCAGATTGCTGCCCGGATTCCCGCGATCTTGCACGCGGCGACCGCGGCGCCGACGCCGGAGCCGCACACGAGGACGCCCCGCTCCGCCTGCCCGTCCTTCAGCGCGGCGCCGACCTCGGCGGCCTTGTCCGGGTAGTCGATGCGGACGGCGTCCGTGTCGGTGCCGAGGTCGGCGACCTCGTGCCCGAGCTCTTGCAGCGTTTCGAGGATGCGGTCGCGGAGATGGACGCCACGGTGGTCGAACGCAACTGCGACCTTCACGCGCGGGACCGTACATAGAATCGTGGCCATGGAAGATGCCGAGCTCTGGCGCGAGCTGGGACAGCAGCTCCGGGTCGACTCGATCCGGCCCGCGGCGAAGGCGGGCTCGGGCCACCCGACCTCCGGGATGTCCGCCGCCGACCTGATGGCGGTCCTGCTCGCGAAGTACCTGCGCTACGACTTCGACAACCCGCACGACCCGCACAACGACCGGCTCGTCTTCTCGAAGGGCCACGCCTCGACGCTCCTCTACGCGATCTTCCGCGCCGCCGGCGCGATCTCGGACGACGAGCTGCTCACGTACCGGCAGCTCGACTCGATCTTCGAGGGGCACCCGACGCCGCGGATCCCGTGGGTGGACGTCGCGACCGGTTCGCTCGGCCAGGGTCTTCCCTACGCGGTGGGCATGGCCATCGCGGGCAAGCGGCTCGACCGGCTGCCGTTCCGCGTCTGGACGCTCTGCGGCGACAGCGAGATCGCCGAGGGTTCGCAGTGGGAGGCGCTCGAGCATGCCGCGTTCTACGAGCTCGACAACCTCGTCGCGATCCTCGACGTCAACCGGCTCGGCCAGCGCGGCGAGACGATGCACGGCTGGAACCTCGACTCCTACGCCGACCGGGCGCGGGCCTTCGGCTGCCACGCGATCGTGATCGACGGCCACGACGTCGAGGCGATCGACCGTGCCTACGCCGAGGCGATCGACATCTCCGGCCAGCCCGTCGTGATCGTGGCCAGGACGATCAAGGGCAAGGGCGATCCCGACGTCGAGGACAAGAACGGCTTCCACGGCAAGGCGCTCGACCACTCCGACGAGGTGATCGCGACGCTCGGCGGCCCCCGCAACCTGAAGATCGACGTGGCGAAGCCCGAGACCGGCGCCTCCAGGCACGAGTTCCCCGGCGGCGCGCTCGAGCTGCCGCGGTACGAGCTCGGCGAGGAGGTGGCGACACGCAAGGCCTACGGTGATGCGCTCGCGGCTCTCGGCAAGGCGCGCGGCGACGTCGTGGCGCTCGACGGCGAGGTCTCGAACTCGACCTTCGCCGAGGAGTTCCGTGACGCGATCCCCGACCGCTACTTCGAGATGTACATCGCCGAGCAGCAGATGATCGCGACCGCGGTGGGGATGCAGGTGCTCGGCTGGCGCCCGTTCGCCTCCACCTTCGCCGCGTTCCTGTCGCGCGCCTACGACTTCATCCGCATGTCGGCGATCAGCCGCGCGAGCTACTGCCTCTGCGGCTCCCACGCGGGCGTCTCGATCGGGGAGGACGGGCCGTCGCAGATGGCGCTGGAGGACATCGCCTCGATCCGCGCCGTCCACGGCTCGACCGTGCTGCATCCCTGCGACGCGAACCAGACCGCGAAGCTGGTCGCGAAGATGGCGGACCTTGAGGGGATCTCCTACCTACGGACGCTGCGGCCGGCGACTCCCGTCGTCTACGGCCCCGACGAGCAGTTCGAGATCGGGGGCTCGCGGACGCTGCGCGAGGGCGACGACGTCGCGCTCGTCGGCGCCGGCATCACCGTTCCCGAGGCGATGAAGGCGGCGGAGGCACTAGCGGCCGACGGGATCGAGGCTCGCGTGATCGACCTCTACTCGATCAAGCCGCTCGACGAGGAGACGCTGCGCTCGCTGACGTGCCCGATCGTCACCGCCGAGGACCACTGGCCCGAGGGCGGGCTCGGCGAGGCGGTACTCTCGGCGCTCGCTGCCGCCGACGAGCGCCCGCCGGTCGTCCGGCTCGCGGTGCGCGAGATGCCGCACTCGGGCAAGCCCGCAGAGCTGCTCGCCGAGGCCGGCATCGACGCCGACGGCATCGCGGCCGCCGCGCGCAAGCTCGTGCGGGATCAGGTCAGCGCGTCGTAGAGGCGCTGCTGCTCGGCGCGGGCGGCGCGGTACGCTTCGGCCCGGTCGGCGCGCGGCTCGACTACGCCTGCGGTCGGCGCCTCGGCGATCTCGCGTCCCGCCGCCTCGAGCGCGAAGAGGGCGGCGCCGCGGAGCGACGCCTCGGGGACAGCCGAGACCGTGATCGGCCGGGCGAGCGCGTCGGCCATGATCTGGATCCAGTCGCGGTCGTGCAGCAGCGCGCCGCCCGTCGCGACGACCTCGCGCACGTCCGGGAGCAGATCGGCGATCGCCGCGAACCGAAAGGCGACGCCCTCGTAGGCGGCCTGCCGGATGTCGAGCGGCGTCGTCTCGAAGGTGAGCCCGTGGACGGTGCCGCGCGCGTGCGGCTTCCAACCGGTCGAGCGCTCGCCGCCGAGAAACGGGAGAAAGACGAGCCCGTGATCGCGCGGATCGCGCCCCGCGAGCCAACCCGCCCCACCTTGTAACACTGTGTTACTTGCGCCTTTGGCGAGAGTTTCCTCGAGCCAGCCCTGGAGGTTGCCGCCGTCCGAGAGCGCTCCGCCCTCGACGACGCGGCGCTCGCCGGCGAGGTAGAGGAAGAGGCCCGGCTTCGGCTGCGGCGGCCGCTCCGGCTCGTAGAGGACCCGGAGCGCGCCCGACGTCCCGACCATGAGCGCGGCGCGCTCGCGCGTGGTGCAGCCGGCGCCGGCGTTGGAGCAGGCGGCGTCGACCCAGAGCGGGACGTCGGCGATCCGAGGCAGCCGCTCGCGGTCGACTCCGAGTGTCGCGAGCAGCTCCTCGTCCCAGTCGCGCGTCGTCAGGTCGAGGAGCCCGCTCGACGAGGCCATCGAGAGGCTGGTCTCGGGAGAGCCGCGCAGGTAGTCGGCGAACGAGACGAACCAGGCTGCCCTACGGAAGGCGTCCGGCTCGGTCTCGCCGAGCCACGCGAGCTTCGCGGGCCAGAAGGACGGATGCAGGAAGGCGCCGGTGCGCGCATGCACCGCCTCGGCGTCGAGCCGCCGCGCGAGCTGTTCCGCCGCGCCGGCGCTCCTCGTGTCGCGCCAGCCGAGGATCGGCGTGAGCGGGTTCCAGCTCGCGTCGACTGCGACGAGGCTGTGGGCGAAGCAGGAGGTCGCAGCCGGCTCCTCGCCCGCGAGCACGTGCCGGGCGGCCGCCGCGACCTCGTCCGGGTCGTCGGTCTCGTAGCGTTCCTGCCGCAGCTCGCCTGCCGGCTCTCCCCGCTCGTCGAACCGCTGCGCCCGCACCGAGGACGTGCCGACGTCGAGGGCGAGCACGCTCAACCCCGCAGCACCTCGAGCCCCGCCGCCAGCCAGGCGCGCGCGCGATCGACGTTCGGGCCGCTCGGCGCGAGCCGCACTGTGTCCAGTTGCAGCTGCGTCATCAGCAGCAGGGCGGTGCGGGGATCGGGCTCGGCGAGCGCGGCGTCGATCCGCTCCGCCAGCCGCTCCGGCTTGACCGCGAGTGGCTCGACCCGCACGGAGAGTCGCTTCGAGGTCGGGAGCGGGACACGGTTGAGCGCGAACACGATCGCGAGCACGCGCTGTGCCGCCTCGACGAGCCACTCCGCGCGGGCGAGCGAGCAGTCGGGCCGCGCGATCGTCAGCAGCCCGGCCGGCGCGAACCCGCCCCAGGGCTCGGCGGCCTGCTCGATCCGCTCCGCCGCCAGCTCGTTGGGATACTCCGCGAGCCGTTCCTGCCAGCGCTCGAGCAAGCCCGAGGTGCGGAGCGCGACGCCGTTCGCGAGCGCCTCCGCCGAGCCGCCGGAGTGGAACAGCTCCTCCGCGAGCTCGCGCGACCACCAGATCGTCTCGACGGGCTGTCCGTCGAGGTAGCCGAAGACGCGGCGGGTCGGGGTGGACGGGTCGCCCCAGCTTTCGCGCTCCTCCAGCCCCGCGCGCGCCGCCAGCTCGAACGCCTCCTCGAGCGAGAGCGGCCGCTCGGTCACGCAGAGGATCTCGATGTCGGACACCTCGTCGGCCATCCCACGGGAGACGCTGCCCGTCAGGACGACCTCGATCACCTCGGGCGGGAACGTGTCGGCAACCCGCTGCGCGAGCGCCCGCAGCTCTTCGCTCCTGGCGGTGGCCATCTAGCGCGGCAGGGTGAGGCCCGGGACGAGGCCGGGCGCGGCGAGGAGAAGTACGCCGAGCACGGTGAGCAGCGCACCGGTACCGATAGTGGCGACGCGCCGCCAGGGCAGGAGCTTCTCGAGCGCGACGAGCGCCGCGACGAGCGCCGTCCAGGCGATGCTCATCACGCCGAGCGCGAACAGCGCAGCCACCAGCGCCCAGCAGCAGCCGGCGCACCAGGCTCCGTGCGTCATTCCCATCCGCAGCCCGCCGCCCAGGCCGGGCCGCCAGGAGCCCAGCAGGAAGGCGATCGGCACCCGGCAACGGGTGAGGCACGCGTCCTTGAGCGGCGTGAGCTGGTACGCGGCCGCGAGCAGGAGGGTCGCTCCCGCGGCCCAACGACCGGCGCGCTCCCAGTCGAGGACGCTGCCGGCGAGCCGGGCTCCGGCGGTCGCGACACCGAACGCTGCGAGCCCCGCGGCGGCCCAGACGGCGAGGTAGCCGGCGACGAAGAAGAGAGGAGCGAGCGACGTCCGGTCTCTCACGAGCCCCGCGTAGAGGGTGACCGTCGGGACCGCCGACGGCAGCATCATCGCGGCCATCATCACGATCCAGACGCCGAGGAACCAGCCGAGCGGCCCGAGCCCGGTCCAGGGTCCTGCGTCCATCCCGTTCATGCTCTCGACCGTCGACCACCAGCCGGCGGCCGCGAGCGCGAGGAGCAGCGCGACGAGACCGCCCTCGGTGCGCGCGACGCTCATCCGCCCGAGTACGCGAAGGACGCTGCGTACCCGCACGTGCCGCGGTAGACGAACGACAGCCGGCCGTCCTCGACCGCGAGCTCCTCGGCCACCAGCTCCTCACCCTCGCGGTCGTGGCCGGGAATCGCGCAGGTCACGGCCTCCTGGCCGGCGTAGCGGCCGCGGATCCGGACAGTCACGTGGTCGCGGATGCGGAGCCTTTGCCGACGGCGCGTGTGGTCGAGCTCGATCCCGACCCGCCGCACGCCGATCAGCGTGCTCGCCTTCCACGCCCACGGGAAGTGCGTGAGCGCGTCGCCGCCGAGCCGGCCCGTGAAGATCCCCTCGAGCGCCTCCTCCTGCTCCTCGGTCGCACGCTCGTCGAGGTAGAGGAACCACGACCACGGCGAGCCCGGCTCGTCGTCGTCGTAGCGGACGGCGAGGACGACCGCCAGCCCGGCGAGGTCCGTGCCGGCCGCTGCTCCGTCCTCGATCAGCCAGGACAGGACGCCGGCGCAGATGCCGTGCGTCGAGCGGCCGCCAGACACGCCGTCGATCCGCCGGCAAGGGCAGATCGGGTCGCAGTTGCACGACTCGAGGTAGCTCCCGCGGATGTGCCACGTCGTAGCCACCGCCATCTCCCGAATCTACAGTGGCATTCGGCCATGGCTGTCGTGATCGCCTCCAACCTGCGCAAGGAGCTCGCGGGCACCGTCCTCTTCGACGGCGTCTCGTTCTCCGTCGAGCGGCGCGACCGCGTCGCGCTCTCCGGGCCCAACGGCGCCGGCAAGACCACGCTGCTCCGGATCCTCGCCGGCGAGACCGAGAAGCACGGCGGCGAGCTCGCTTTCGCGAAGGGGACGCGGGTCGCGCTGCACGACCAGCGGCCGCCGCTCGAGCAGGAGCTGACGCTGCGCGAGTACGTGCTCTCCGGAGCGCGCGACCTCGTCGCTCTGGAGGACGAGCTGCGGCGCCTCGAGCAGGCGATGGCGGAGGGCGACCACGCCCAGACGACGCTGAACCGGTACGCGGAAGCGCAGGCTCGCCTCGAGCACGCCGGCGGGTACGCGTGGCGCGACCGCGCGACCTCCGTCCTGCGCGGCCTCGGCTTTGCGGAGGAGGATCTCGACCGGGCCCTGCGCACGTTCTCCGGCGGAGAGCTGACGCGCGCATCCCTGGCCCGCGCGCTCGGCGGCGACCCCGACCTGCTCCTCCTCGACGAGCCGACGAACCACCTCGACGTCGCGAACCTCGAGTGGCTGGAGCGCGAGCTCGCGTCGCTCGACGCGGCGGTGATCCTCGTCGCGCACGACCGCTGGTTCCTCGAGGCGGTGACGACGGCGACGCTCGAGCTCGAGGCCGGTCGCTCGACCTTCTTCCCCGGCCCGTGGCACGCGTGGCGGCGCGAGAAGGCGGCGCGGATGCTGCACTCGCAGAAGGAGGTCGCGCGCGTGCAGGCCGACATCGTGCGCCTCGAGCGCTTCGTCGAGCGCTTCCGGGCGAAGAAGGACAAGGCGAAGCAGGCCCAGGCGAAGCTGACCCAGATCGGCCGGCTGGAGCAGGAGAAGGCCGCCCACGCCGACCAGGTCTCGCTCCTCTCGCGGCGCGCGCGCGGCCTCGGCTTCGAGTTCCTCAAGCCGGCCCGAAGCGGCCGGACAGTTGTCGAGGCCGACGCGCTCGACGTCACGATCCCAAGTAACACAGTGTTACTAAGTCAGATCTCGTTCGCGGTCGAGCGCGGCGAGCACGTGGCGCTCGTCGGTCCCAACGGTTCCGGCAAGACGACGCTGCTCGAGAAGCTCGTCCGGGCGGACGGCATCCGCATAGGCCATGGCGTCGAGATCGGCTACTTCTCCCAGCAGGAGATGGAGCTCGACACGCGCGGCTCCGTCCTCCAGTGCGTGCAGTCGATGACGGGCCTGCCGCGGCAGGACGCGCAGAACCTGCTCGGCCGCTTCCTCTTCTCGGGCTGGGACGCGCACGAGAAGGCCGTCACGGTGCTGTCGGGCGGCGAGCGGCGGCGGCTCGCGCTCGCCGTGACCGTCGCCTCCGGCGCGAACTTCCTCGTCCTCGACGAGCCGACGAACCACCTCGACCTCGAGAGCCGCGAGGCACTGGAGGCGGCGCTCGACGCCTTCCCGGGGACGGTGCTGCTCGTCTCCCACGACCGCGCGCTGCTCGACGCGATCGCCGAGCGGACGCTCGCGATCGAGGACGCGAAACTACAGTCCTACGACGGCGGCTGGGCCGAGCTGCTGCGGCGCCGCGAGGAGCGCGCCGAGAGGGCGAAGCCGAAGCCGGCCGCCGTCGAGAAGCCGAAGGCTGCGCCGAACCCCAAGGCGCCCGCGGCGAAGAAGCCGCGCCCCTCGGAGCTCGAGCGGATCGAGGCCGAGATCGCCGCCCGCGAGACGGAGGTCGCGGAGCTGGAGAAGAAGCTCGCCGAGGACTGGACGGACGTCGACGTCCTCGCCGCCCACAAGCGCAGCCGCGACGCGCTCACGGTCCTACTTCAACGCTGGGAGCAGCTCTTCGATAGCTCGCGAAGCTGACGCTTCGCTCCGCGCGAAGAGCTGCGCTCTTCGCGCGGGGGCAAAAGGAACTGCGCGGGCCGGAAAGCGCGGTTTCCGGCCCGCTCCGTGCCGTTTTGTCTTTGGTTGCTCTGTGGGACAGAGGCGCTCTGTCGTGCGCTCGCGCGCGGCGGAGGCCGGCGCGAGCGCGGTCCGGCCTGCGGCTAAGTCACCGCTGCGCGGATGTCTTAGCCTCCGGCCTTTCGCGTCTCCGGTGGTCGAAGCGTTAGACCCCGACCCAGCCCTAGGTCCAAAAACGTTCGAAGGCGGAATCGAGCGGTACGGCCGTTACCTCCTGCAGGACGCCGTCGGCGAGCCGGATCACGAGGGCTTGCTCGACGTCGAGGTCGATTCCGTTGCGGCTGCCGGTGGCCCGGTAGATCGCGACGGCCCACTCGTCGTCGGCGAGGACGGTGTGGAGCCGGCTCCGGTACGTCCCGCCGGTCTCGAGCCCGGTGCGGCGGAGGAACTCGACGACCTCGCGCCGGCCGTGGTACTCGCCGCTCATGACCGTGTTCCCCGGGACGCGCCAGACGATGTCCCGGGCCAGCGCGGCCCCGACCGCCATCGGGTCGTTGCCGAACGCCCCGAAGAGCCGCCGCACGAGGGCGGCATTCGGATGCTCTGTCTCGCTCACAGGTGCCCGCCGAGGGTCGCGACTACCGCCTCGGCGATCGCCTTGAGCGGCCGGCCGGACGCCTGGCTCGCCTTGCGCAGCCGCGCGAACGCGTCCTGCTCGCTCAGCTGCTCCTTCTCCATCAGCAGCCCCTTCGCCCGCTCGATCACTTTGCGCGCCTCGAGCGCGTCGGAGAGCGAGTCCGCCTCCGCCCGCACCGCCTGCAGCTCATCGTGCCGTGCGCGCGCGGCGGCGATCGCCGGCAGCAGATCCTGCTCGCGGAACGGCTTCACGAGGTAGCCGAAGACCCCTGCCTCGACCGCCCGCGAAACCAGCTCCTCCTGGCCGTAGGCCGTCAGCATCACGATCGGGATCGGCCGCTCGTCCAGGATCCGCTTTGCCGCCTCGATCCCGTCGAGCTTCGGCATCTTCACGTCGAGCACTGCGACGTCGGGCTGCTCGGCGCGCGCGAGCTCGACCGCCTCCTCGCCGTCCTTCGCCTCGGCGCAGACGTCGTAGCCGGCCCGCTCGAGCAGGTCGCGCAGGTCGAGCCGGATGATCGTCTCGTCCTCGGCGATCAGGATCCTCATGGGCGCACAGCATTCCTGAGCCGGATCCCGCTGAAGTCCAGCGTCGTCTCGATCACTCTGTCCCACAGCGGATAGAGAGCCGGGGCGACGCGCAGCTCGTTCCCCGCCTCGGCGTGGCGCGTGAGGAGGTCTCCCAGCTCGACGAGCTCGAGCGGGACGACCGTCTCGCGTGAGACGAAGAACTTGTCCCACGGCTCGAACGTGTCCGGCGGCAGACGGTAGGCGTAGACCCGAGCCGAGCGGCAGCGCTCGAGCCAGGCGCTCTCGATCACGCCGACCCGCCTCATGCGGTCGCCGTCGAGCCAGCGCTCGACGTCCTCGTCGCTCGTGTCCTCGTCTGCCTCGAAGCAGGCGCGCGGGCAGTCGCGCGGGAACCAGTAGAGCCACCAGTAGCGCGTCTCGACCGCCCAGACGAGCGGCTCGTCGAGGGCGTGCAGCTCGCTGCGGTGCGGGTGGAAGACCTCGATCGTCGGGCCCTCGCTGACGTGCCAGAGCTCGCTCACGGCAGCGCCCGCAGTAGGGCAGCCGGCTCGGGCCAGAAGAGGAGCTCCGTCGCCTCGTCGCGGGAGCACCAGCGGTACTCGTCGTGCTCGTCGTTCAGCTCCGGCTCCCAGCCCGTCTCGACGTCGACCAGGAAGGCGTGGACGTCGACTCGCAGACCCGGATCGCCTTCCCAGGGCTCCCGCACGTAGGTGAAGGCTCCGATCTCCGGAAGTGACTCGACGACCAGGCCGGTCTCCTCGCGCAGCTCGCGGATGGCGGCAGCCTCCCACTCCTCACCGGGCTCGACGCCTCCCGCGATCGTGTGCCAGTAGTCGTCGGGTGAGCGGTGCGCCACGAGGAACTCGCCCCCGCGCCGCACGTGGATGAGCACCTCGCGGCTCACGCCGGGAACACCACCTCGGCGCGCGGGCCGGCGAGCGCGAAGCTGCCGTGCAGCTCGTCGGCCACCAGCGCCCGGACGATGGAGAGCCCGGTGCCGCTGGCGGCGCCGTCCGCTCCGTCGCCCTCGTCGGCGATCGCGAGCACGACGTCGCCGTCGCGTCGCGCGAGCTCGATCCGCACCGTCCCGGCGCCGTGCTCGAGCGCGTTCTGCAGCAGCTCCGAGAAGACGAGCGCCAGCGCGGTCGCGCGTGTGCCGGCGAGGGAGACGGGCTCGAGCCGGGCCTCGACGTCGCGGGCAGTGCCTCCCTCAGAGGGGCCGAGCCCCTGCACGAGCATCGCGCGCAGGCGGTCGATCAGCTCCGCCAGGTCGACGTCCTCCTCCCGCTGCTCGGTCAGCGCCTCGTGCACGGCGGCGATCGCGAGGATCCGGTTCACCGAGTGCTCGAGCGCCTCGCGCGGATCGACTCCCTCGGCGCGCGCCTGCAGGCGAAGCAGTGACGCGACGGTCTGGAGGTTGTTCTTGACGCGGTGGTGGATCTCCTGGGCCAGGACGCCGCGCATCACCGCGCGCCCGTGCTCGAGCGCGACGGCGGCGTGGTGGGCGATCGCCTCGAGCAGCGCCCGCTCTTCGTCCGTGAAGGGCGTGTCCCTGTCGGCCACCAGCTGGCCGATCTCGCGCCGCTTCCAGCGCAACGGCGTCCGGACGGCGTGGGCGCCGGGCTGGCCCTCGGGCCACGCGATCTGCCCGTCCTCGAGCACGAGCGCGGCGCCGGTGGCTCCGACCGCGTCCATGGTCGTCTTCACGATCGCCTCGAGCGACTCCTCGAGATAGAGGGACTCGGACACGGCTTCCGAGATCCGGGCGAGCGCCTCGAGCTCGGCCACCCGGCTCTGCGCCTCGGCGTAGAGCTGCGCGTGGACGATCGACTGCGCCACCTGGCCCGCGATCGCCTGCAGCAGCTCGATCTCGTCGGGCCGGAACTCGCGGGGCTCGCGTGTGCGGACGTTGAGGGCGCCCGCGAGCTGGTCGCGGGCGAGGATCGGGACCGCGAGGATCGACTCGAACTCCGACTCGGGCAGGTTCGGGAACTCCTTCCAGCGCGGGTCGAGGTCAGCCTCGGCCGCGATGGCGACCGGCCGGCGCTCGGCGGCCGCGCTGCCGGTGATCCCTTCGCCCGGCCGCAGGCGCGGACGGCGCGTCATCGCGTCGATCGGCGTGCCGTGCGTCGCCCTCAGGACGAGCTCGCCCGCGCGCTCGTCGTAGAGGTAGACGAAGCAGGCGTCGGCGTCGAGGGCCCCCGCGACCTCGTTCGCGACGAGGTGCAGGACCTCCTCGAGGTCGAGCGTGGAGTTGACGGCGGCGATCGTCTCCGTCAACAGCCGCAGATGACGCTCGGTCGCGTCCATGCGCCTATCGTAGGAGCGTCGCCGCGCTGACCCACGTCCATCCCTTGTAACAGACTGTTACTTGCAAGGACACGGCTCGTAAGGCGTCGTCTTTCCGTGGAGGAATCAGGGCTGCAGAAGCTGTTACTAGGAAAGACAGGGCGCTAGGGCTTGATCACGAACAGCCCGGCGATGCCGAGGCTGAACAGGGTCAGGGCCAGCAGCGAGTCGGGGCCGAGCCGTCCGTGGGTGTGCTTCGGCCTGCCGATCACGCCGAAGCCGTAGATCGCCGTCAGCGCGACTCCGAGCGCGGCGAGCCACGCGTTGAGGTTGCCGGCGAACGGGAGGACCGGCTTCCCTGCAACGAGGTCGGCGACGAGGAAGAGGCAGACCTGGAAGGCGTTGCCGCCGAAGATGTCGCCGATCGCGAGCGCGTGGTCGCCGAGCCGGATCGCCGCGAGCCCGGACGAGATCTCCGGCAGCGCGGTCGCCGCGGCCAGCACGGTGGCGCCGAAGATCACGCCGTTCACGCCGAGCCGGTTGGCGAGCACGTTGCCGCTCTCCTCGAGCGCGACGCCGGCGGCGAGCGTCGCGGCGCACGCGACCCCGAAGACGACTGCGACATGCGCGGTCGACGTCTTCGCGTACGGGTGCGGGTGGGTGGGATGCGGCTCGCTGTGACTCGTGCGGCCGCGCCGGCTGCCGGGCATCGTGACGCTCCAGCGCGGATCCTTGCGCGCGCGGTTGATCACGTAGACGTCGACGAGCCAGAAGACCACGATCCCGAGCGAGGCGGGGCTGACGACGCCGCCGATCGCCGTCGACTCCTTCATGAGCGCGCCCATCTCGACGCCCGCCACGACGACGATCACGAGCAGCCCTTCGAGCACGGGCGTCAGCGCGCCGACGAGATAGGTGAGCGGCCGTTCGCCCACGGCGAAGTCGCAAACGAGAAGCACCATCGTCTGGATCGCGATCCCGCCGATCAGGTTCCCTGCCGCCAGCCCGAGGTTGCCCGACGCGGCGGCCGAGATCGTGATCGCCAGCTCCGGCAGGCTCCCGGCGATCGAGAGGAGGATCAGCCCGCCGAGCTCGTCGCCGAGACCGAGCCGCGCGTCGAGCGCGTCGGTCGTCTTCGAGAGCGAGACGCCGGCCGTCCAGGTGATCGCCGCGGCGACGAGGAAGACCAGGAGAAGTAGCGGCGAGCCGAGCCCGGCCACGCCGCAAACGATGCGGGCCGCGGCGGACGGAGCAGCTCCGCCCGCCGCGGCATTCTTGTCCTAGCCGCCGTTACGGCGGTCGGCCGCGAGCGTCGCCAGCTCCCCTTCGGCGACGAGCTCGCGCGGCACGACGGCGACGCGGCACGGGGTCAGCGCCCGCAGCGTCGCGGTCCGCACCCCGCCCTCGAGCCCCGCGCGCTCGCCGAGCATCGTCCCTGGCCCCATCTCGGCGACCGGCTCTCCTCCGACCTCGACTCCGAGCACCCCGTCGAGCAGGAGGAAGAGATCGTCTCCCTCCGCGCCCTGCTCGACGAGCACCTCGCCCTCGCCGAGCTTGCGCCGCTCGAGCTTGCTGTCGCCGCCGAGGAGGCCGCGCGACAGCTCGCGCTCGAGCGCGCTCTCCGCGGCCGCGACGACCGCCGGCGAGTCGGCGTCGCCCCAGGGCGTGTTGTCGCCGTGCGACTCGCGGTACCACGCCTTGAAGTCGACGGTGCCGCTCTTCTGCGCGAGGCCGCCGCCGTCGTCGTAGACCCAGTGGCGCGGGAACGGGCTCGCGCCGACCAGCTCGTGCTCGATGCGGCCGTCCGCGTGCAGCGTCAGCGCGAGCGTCGTCCACGCCGTCGCCGACTGGACGCGGAACAACGGCCCGCCCTTGACGCGCCGCGGCGCCGGAAAGCCCGCACGCCCGCCCACCGTCTGCACGAAGCGGGCGCGGTCCCCTGAGATCTCCGGCTCGGCGCGCAGCACGTCGAACGGCACCCCGGGGACGACGATCGCCTTCGGCCCGAAGCGGAACGTCGTCGCGCCTACGAGCCCGCCGCCCTCGTAGCCTGCGTCGACGATCGCCCCGTCCTCGACGTCGATCCAGGCCTTCAGCTGGTTCGCCTCGCGGAAGCGGTCCGCGTCGCAGAGCCGTGCCAGGTCGCCCGGGCCGAGCCCGTCGGGCGGCGGCTCGTCGTAGTGACCGACCCCGAGCTCGAACGGCAGCTTCGGCATCCCCTCGATTGCCTCCGACGGGATCCACGAGATCGCCGTGACGGATCCTTCGACGCGCATTACGCCCTCCCCTGGTTGACCGTCCGATTCAATACCAGGGGAGGGCGCGATTCAAGCCGGCGAGCGGCCTACAGGACGGCCAGGTACTTCTTGGAACGTGGGGGAAACCATGTTTCCCCCACGAACCCCCTTCTTCAAAGGCGAAGGCCCGCCGCTTGCGTTACAGGACCGCCAAGTACTTACGCATCTCCCAGTCGGTGAGCTGGACGCGGTACTCGTCCCACTCCTTCCGCTTCAGCTCGACGTAGCGGTCGAAGATGTGCGGGCCGAGCGCCTTGCGCATCAGCTGCGACTGCGAGAGCTCGTCGATCGCCTCGCCGAGCGTCTCGGGAAGGGAGACGATGCCGCGCTCGCGCCGCTGCTCGGCGGTGAGGTGGTAGAGGTTCGTCTCCATCGGGTCCGGCAGCTCGTAGCCCTGCTCGATCCCCTCGAGCCCCGCGTGGAGGAGCGCCGCGAACGTGAGGTACGGGTTGCACGCCGGGTCGGGGCAGCGGATCTCCGCCCGCGTCGCCTGCTCCGAGCCCGGCTTGTAGAGCGGGATCCGGATCAGGGCCGAGCGGTTGCGCTGCGACCACGCGACGTAGACCGGCGCCTCGAAGCCCGGCACAAGCCGCTTGTACGAGTTGACCCACTGGGCGAAGACCGCCGAGAGCTCGCGCGCGTGCCGCAGCTGGCCGGCGATGAACGCCTTCCCCACGTCGGAGAGGTGCCACTTGTCGTCCTCGTCGAAGAACGCGTTGTGGCCGTCCGTGAAGAGCGACTGGTGCGTGTGCATCCCGGAGCCGTTCTCGCCGAAGAGCGGCTTCGGCATGAAGGTCGCGTGGTAGCCGTGCTGCTTCGCGACCTCCTTCACCACGAGCCGGTACGTCAGCATGAAGTC
>JBJMKE010000010.1:0-46092 GCA_045806005.1 Gaiellaceae bacterium | reverse complement strand
GCTCGGGCGCGACAGTGTCCTTTGCAGAGTCGGCACGGAGTCGGTGCACATGCGGCTAGATTCAGATTCGTGGAGGCGCTCGAGCGGGTCCGGCAGGTCGCGACGTCGTGGGACGAGCGACTGCGCAAGGACCTGCCCGCCGATCTCGACCTCTTCGACGCCCACACGCACCTCGGCACGGACATCGACGGGATGATCGGGCGCTACGAGGAGCTCATCGGCGTCATGGACCGCTACGGCATCTCGCGCGCCTTCATGTTCTGCCTCGACGAGCCCGACCGGCATCCAGGCTTCCGCTCCGGCAACGACCGGACGCTCGAGTTCGCCGCGCGGTCGGACGGACGCCTGATCCCGTTCGTGAGGCTCGCGCTGAACGAGGGCCCGATCGAGGAGGCGCGCCGCTGCCTCGACCTCGGCGCGCGCGGGATCAAGCTGCACCCGCGCGCTCAGAAGTTCCTCCTCGACGACGAGCGGCTGGCTCCGATCTTCGCGCTGGCGGCCGAGCGCGCCGTCCCGATCCTCATCCACGCCGGCCGCGGCCTGCCGCCGATCGCGGCCGAGCTCGAGCGTCTCGTGGACACGAACCCGGGCGCACAGCTGATCCTCGCGCACGCCGGCATCGCCGATCTCGCGAACCTCGCCCACCGCTTCGCGGGCAAGCGAGGGGTCTTCTTCGACACCTCGGTCTGGAGCGCGATCGACCTGCTCGGGCTGCTCCGGCTCGTGCCGCCGGAGCAGGTCGTCTACGCCTCGGACTATCCCTACGGCCAGCAGCCCGGATCGCTGCTGCTGTCGCTGCGCGTGGCCCTCGTCGCGGGCTTCGACGAGCGGCAGCTGCGGGACATGTTCGCCGGCAACGCGAGCCGGATGGCGAACGGCGAGGAACCGCTCGAGCCGTCGCAGCCGCAGGGCTCCGACGTCCTCGAGCAGCCGCTCGCCCACGCGCGCATCCACCAGTACCTCTCGATGGCGATGCCGCTTCTCTTCGTGCGGCAGCCGGACGCCTTCGGCGCCCTCGGCCTCGCGCTCAACGCGACCGAGGAGCCGAACGGCATCCACCGCGAGGAGCTCGAACGGATCCGCGAGCTGCTCGAGGCGGCACGCGACCTCTGGCGGACGCTGCCTGAGGCCGAGGACGACAGCGAGCGCCGCCTCGTCACGCGCACGGCCGTCCGGTTGATTCAGATAGCCGACACGGTGGCAGTGACTTCCCGATGAGCGAAGTCCACCTCACCGTGAACGGCCAGGAGCACGCGCTCGACGTCCCGGTGGGTACGAGCCTCGCGCACGTCCTGCGCGAGACGATCGGCCTGACCGGGACGAAGATCGCATGCAACGAAGGTCACTGCGGCGCGTGCACCGTCCAGGTCGACGGCGTGCCGCAGCTCTCGTGCATCACGCTCGCGCACGCCGTCGAGGGCGACGTGACGACGATCGAGGGCCTGCGCGACCATCCCCTGGTCGAGGCCTTCGTCCGGGCGGACGCCGTCCAGTGCGGCTTCTGCACGCCCGGCCAGGTCGTCTCGGCGGCCGCGCTCGTCGCCGCGAACCCGCAGCCGACGAGCGAGGAGATCCGGCACGCGATGGCCGGGAACATCTGCCGTTGCGGCACGTATCCGAAGATCGAGGAGGCGATTCTCAGTTGGCAAGGCTGATCCGGACCGAGAAGGAGGTCGAGGGACGCTTCGAGGAGGTGTGGATCGTCGTCGAGGAGGACCCGCTCGAGCAATGGCCCGCAGGCCCGCTCGCGGTGGTCGGCCGGCCGGCGCCGCGCCAGGATGCGCTCTTGCGCGTCCGCGGCGAGGCGCGGTACACGGCCGACATCAAGCTGCCGGGGATGCTCCAGGCCGCCGTCCTCCGCTCGCCCTACGCCCACGCGCGCGCGAAGCGCGTCGACCTCGCGCCGGCGCTCGCGGTGCCGGGCGTGCGCGCGGCGATCGGCCCGGGCGAGGCGCACGGCCTCGAGGAGGAAGCGGGTTTCGCCGGCGCTCCCGTCGCGGCGGTCGCGGCCGACACCTTCGGCCAGGCGCGCGCGGCAGTCGAGGCGATCGAGGTCGAGTGGGAGGAGCTCGAGGTCGTCCTGGACCCGGAGGAGGCCGTCCGCCGCGAGCTGCTCACGGAGGAGCCGAGGCGCCACGACCGCGGCGACGTCGAGCGCGCCTTCGCCGAGGCGGAGGTCGTCGTGGAGCAGACGTACCGGACGCAGACCGTTCTCCACAACTCGCTCGAGACGCACCAGGCCGTCTGCGAGTGGCAGGGCGACACGCTCCACGTCTACATCTCGACGCAGTACATCTGGGGCGTCCGGCAGGCCGTCGCCCGGACGCTCGGCCTGCCCGAGGACAAGGTGCGGGTCGTGTGCGAGTTCATGGGCGGCGGGTTCGGCTCGAAGAACAGCCCCGACGAGTACACCTTCGTCGCCGCCGAGCTCGCGAAGCGGACGGGGCGGCCCGTGCGCTGCGCGCTGACACGGCGCGAGGAGCACACCTCCGCCGGCAACCGCAACTCGACGATCCAGCGGCTCCGGGCGGGCGCCCGCAGCGACGGGACGATCGTCGCGCTGGAGGGCGAGTTCACGAACTCCGTCGGCTGGTCCGGGTGGTCGTCCCCGACGGACGGGCCGATGTGGATGCTCTACGACTGCGACAACGTGCGCACGGTCACCTACGGCGCGAAGCTCAACACGCCGTTCATGAAGGCCTTCCGGGCGCCCGGCTTCGCCGAGGGGACCTTCGGGCTCGAGTGCCTGATCGACGAGCTCGCGGCCAGGCTCGACGTCGACCCGCTCGAGCTGCGCCGCCGCAACTACGCGAGCTCGAACAACGGCGTCCCCTTCTCCTCGAAGCATCTCGAGGCCTGCTACCGGCTCGCGGAGCCGCACTGGGAGCGGCGGCACGAGGTGCGCTCGCGGTCGGACGCGGTGTGGAAGCGCGGCGTCGGGATGGCGAGCCAGATCTGGTACGGAGGCGGCGGGCCTCCCTCGTACGCCTGGGTGCGCCTCGGCTCCGACGGCCGGGCGACGGTGATCACGGCGATGCAGGACATCGGCACCGGCACGCGGACGGCGATGGCGCAGATCGCGGCCGAGGAGCTCGGCCTGCCGCTCGAGCACGTGGAGGTGGTGCTCGGAGACTCGGCCCGCGGGGCCTACGCCTCGATCTCCGCCGGCTCGTCGACGACGCCGTCGATGGGGCCTGCCGTGCGCACGGCGGCGGCCGACGCGAAGCGGCAGGTGATCGAGATCGCGGCCCAGCGCCACCACCTCGAGGAGCGCGTGCTCGACGTCCGCGACGGGAAGGTCGTGTCGGCGGACGGCAATCTCTCGGCGCCGGTCGAGGAGGTCGTCGGCCTGCTCGAGGAGGCACAGATCCTGGGCAAGGGCGCGCGCGGCCCGAACCCGACGGGGATGAGCGTCCTCACCTTCGGCGTCCACGTCGTCGAGGTGGCGGTGGACGTCGAGACGGGCGAGGTGCGCGTCGAGCGCGTGGCCGCGATCCACGACGTCGGCCGGATCGTGAACCCGCTCGGCGCTTCCAGCCAGGTCGAAGGCGGCGTGATCCAGGGAATCGGCCACACGCTCTCGGAGGACCGGCTGCTCGATCCGGAGACGGGCCGCGTCCTGACGACCTCGCTCGACGCCTACCGGATGCCGACGATCGCCGACGTGCCGGAGATCGTGTGCGAGTTCGTCGACGTCCCCGACGAGCACCTGACGAACCTCGGCTCGAAGGGCCTCGGCGAGCCGCCGATCGTCCCGATCGCCGCGGCGATCGCGAACGCGATCCGCGACGCGACCGGGGCCGAGGTGCACGAGCTGCCGATCTCCCGCGAGGAGATGCTGCGGGCGCTGCGCGAAGCCGAGGCACGCGCAAGGGAGAAGGAGAAGCGTGGAGCTCCTGCGGCCGTCTGACGTCTCCGAGATCCCAAGTAACACTGTGTTACTTGCGGGAGGGACCGAGGTCGTTCCGCTGCTGCGGGAAGGGCTGCTCGAGGCGGACCGGCTCGCCGACGTGCGCGGGGTCGTGCCGCGCGGGATCCAGGGCGCGACGATCGGTGCAGGGACCACGCTGGCGGAGCTCGAGGTCGAGCCGGCGATTCCCGAGGCGCTGCGCGAGGCCTGCAGGCTCGCGGCGTCGCCGCAGCTCCGGAACATGAGCTCGCTCGGCGGCAACCTCCTCCAGGCGACCCGTTGCTGGTACTGGCGACTCGACTTCCCGTGCCGGCTGCACGGCGGCGACCGCTGCCATGCCCGTGACGGCGAGCACCGCGAGCACGCGATCTTCGCGAACGGCTTCTGCGCCTCGGCGCATCCCTCGGACATCGCGGCGGCGCTCGTCGCGCTCGGCGCCCGGCTGCGGACGAACCGGCGCGAGCTCGCGGTCGAGGAGCTCTATCGGCTGCCGGACGAGGGCGACCGGAGCACGACGACGCTCGAGGACGGCGAGCTCATCCTCGAGGTCGAGCTGCCGCAGGTCGAGGCAAGCACCTACCTCAAGGCGATGGACCGCAAGCGGTGGTCGTTCCCGCAGGTCGGCGTCGCCGCGGCGCGGGTCGGCGGTGAGACCCGAATCGCGCTCGCGGGCGTCGCACCGATCCCGTGGCGAATCGACGGCATCGAGGCGCTCGACAAGGCGACCCCGCTCCCGCGAACGGAGTGGAAAGTCCCGCTCGCCCAGGCGCTGGTACGCCGCGCCCTCGCCGCCCTCGGCTGACACGCGTCTCTTTCGGACCCGTCCGGAACCTGGTTCCGGCCGTGCCCGCTTCGGCCGTGGCCATAGCGCCAGCGATGACTCGGCGGGCTGCAAATCGTGCCGCGGCCTTGCCTCGTACGGACATGTCCGGTACCAGGTTCCAGACATGTCTGTTTTTGCCGTGGTGCTCGCCGCCGGAGCCTCGTCTCGCTACGGGACGGATCCGCCCAAGCAGGTGACGTTTCTTCCCGGCGTACTCGCGGCGGTGAAAGCGAGCTCGCTGGACGGCGTCGTCGTCGTGAGCGGCGCGCACGACCTGGGCGGGGACAGCGTTCCCTGTCCCGACTGGGAGCGCGGCCCCGGCGCCTCGCTGCGCTGCGGGCTCGCCGCCCTGCCCGTGGAGGCCGAGGCCGCGGTCGTCGTGCTCGCCGACGGGCCCGACCTCGACCCGCGCGCGATCGACCGCATCGTCGACGACTGGCGAACGAGGGGCGGCGATGCCGTGGCCGCCACCTACGGCGGCGTGCGCCTCCACCCCGTCCTCCTCGCGCGGATGGTCTGGAACGAAGTCCCCGACGAGGGAGCGAAGTCGCTTCCGGCCCGCCTCGTCCCATGCGACGACCTGACGCCGCCGGGGGACGTGGACACCGCTACTCGAGCGGGATCCTGAGCGCCGAGAGCTTCAGCCGCAGGTGATCCGGCATCGGCTCCACGACGGCTTTTCGCACGTAGACGCGCAGGCTCTCCTCGAACCGGTAGCGCCTCCGGCATGGCTCGCACTCGGCGAGATGCGCCTCCGCCGCCGCCATCTCCTCGTCGGTGAGGATCCGGTCGAGGTACGGCTGCATCATCTCCTCGCAGTGCGCGCACGGGTCCTTCATCTCGTCTCCTCCTCAAGTGCCGAGTCGGCGAGCTCACGCTTGAGGACACGGCGCGCGCGATGGAGCCGGGACATCACGGTGCCGACCGGGATGTCGAGGATCTGGGCCGCGTCTGCGTAGCTGAAGTCGCCGAGATCGACGAGCACGAGCACGTCGCGGAAATCGTGCGGCACCGCCGAAAGCGCCGCCACGATGTCGTCCTGCGACAAACGCTCCACGACCCGCTGCTCGTCGGAGACGCCGTCCCCGCTCTCGGCGAGCTTGTCGTAGAGGTAGTAGTCGTTCGTCTCGAGCGGCGTCATCTGCGGAGCCCTCTGCTGCCGCCGCCCGCGATCGATGTTGAGGTTCGTGAGGATCCGCAGCAGCCAGGCGCGCAGGTTCGTCCCCGGCGTGAACTGCCGCCAACTCCGGAACGCCCGCGCGTAGGTCTCCTGCACGAGATCCTCGGCCTCCTCGCGCGAGCCCGCGAGGTGACGCGCGACCCGGTAGACCTGGTCGGAGAGCGCGAGCGCATCCTCCTCGAACCGAACGCGGTCGCGCGCCTCGGTCGCCACCCGCTGCGCCTCAGCCTCGTCCGGCTCGGCGTTCACGCGGTCAACCGTACCAGCGTGCGCCATAGGCTCCCCACAACGCCGGGGGTGACGTTGCTATTCCGCGCGGGCGGGTACGCGAGGCCCGTGGAAGAGAGACCGGAGACCGAGGAACACCCCGAGAGCGAGCCGACGTCGCTCGACGACGGGCAGTCGATGGAGCCGGGCGAGGGGCCGAACGACGAGGACTCCGCGCTCGAGCAGCTGCACGGCGTGCCCGACGATCGCTAGACGGACGCGAGCTCCGGGAAGCCTGCCTTCGAGAGCCGCTCGAGGATCTCCTCGCGGCTCGTCCGCTCGTCGTCCCAGGCCAGCGAGACCTGTCCCATCAGGGTCGCGTTCGCCGCCTCGAGACCCTCGTGGCCCTCGAGCGCGTGCGCGAGCCGCATGACGCAGCGCTCGCAGCGGACGCCGCCGACCTGGATCGTCTCGGAGACCGTAGCCACGACCTCAGCCTAACGTGAGCGACGCGATCTCCCGGAGCGCTCCCTCCGGTCCGAGCTCGAGCTGGCGCTCGGCCTCGGGGCCGCCGCCCTCGCGCGCGGCCACCTCGCGCTGGGCCGCGTACTCGTCGCGGTCGAGCGGCTCGCCGCCCGCCTCCGCGGCCTCGCACACGAGCCGCTGCACCTCGGCCGCGAGCTCGGCCGTCCGCCGTACAGACGTCGGCTGGTCCAGCACGCGCACCTCGAGAGTCCCGTACTCCGGCCGCGGCCAGGCATCCCAGTGCCGGCGCGTGCTGTCACCGCGGGTCGCCGCCTCCCAGTCGTCCCAGCTGCGCAGCACAGGCGGCGTCCCACCGGTCGGCATCTCGAGCAGGATCTGAGAGCGGATCGAGCGCCATCCGCTCTCCACGCCGTCCCAGAAAGGCGAGTTCGCGGACGCGGCGAGAAGCCCCGGCAGTCGAGGCACGACGCCCTCGAACGCCCGCAGGCACGTGTCCGGATCCGGCACGGCCACGTGCACGTGAAGGCCGCACACCGCCTGCCGGTAGAGGCGCGGGCCGAGCTTTGCCTTCAGGCGCAGGTAGCGCTCGACGGGCACGATCGGAACACGCGTGCGGGCGGTCGGATGCGAGCCCGTGGCGAGCACCGCGAGGCCGTGCCCGGCCGCACGCTCGGCCACCTCGTGGCGTAGCGACCGCAGCTCGGCCTCCGCCTCCTCCGGCGCCCCGACGATGGAGGTCGTGATCTCCACGAACGACTCCAACAGCTCGGGCTTGATCCGCTCGGTCGCCCCGCCGAACACGCGCGAGAAGCCGTCTCGCGCAGGCTCGAGCGTCTCGGCGTCGACGAGCATGAGCTCCTCCTCGACCCCGAGCGACCACGCTGGGGTCGAGCCGAACCGGCTCAGGTCCATTGGCTACTTCCCGCGGACGCCGTGGACCGGCCGGCCGGCGGCCTCCCATGCGTAGTAGGACGCGCTGGGGCCGAAGTCGACCTCGTAGGAGATGATCCGCGGATTGCGGCCGACCTCCATCGCGCGCTGGGCATGGCGGAGCAGGTTGGGGTCGTCCCGCTCCTCCCAGACGAGCACGAGATGGGCCGCGGTCATGAAGACGGCAACGAACGAGCAGCCGGGCGCCGGACAGGGGAAGGGATCGGTGCGGACGCAGAACCAGCCGACGTGCTCGGCGCCGTCCTCGGTCCAGAGCTCCTCGGCTTCTTCCGGGACGGCGTGCTCGACGGTGCCGGCGAAGCCGGTCTGGATCTCCTCCCGCCTCACCCGGCAAAGGTAGCGACACCCCCTCGATGGTCGCTACCCGTGGAGAAGAAGGGCCCACGCCGCGCCTGTCACGGCCGTGCCGACGGCGATCCACGTCACGTAGTCGCCCACCACGCCGCTGTGGAGGTCTCGCAGGACGTGGATCGGCTGCGCGAGCAGACGGGCCGCCACGCCCGAGACCGCGCGCGGCAGCCGCCGCCGGTAGAGGCCGAGGGACGCGAGCCCGAGCGCCAGGATCGTCGCGCTGCCGCCGTAGAGGAGCGACTCGAGCGACGTGTGCCGGATCGAGACCGGCAGGCTCTGCGGCGGAGACAGCGGTCGGTCGTGCAGCACGCGGGCTGCGTAGCCCCCCGTGTCGCGGAACCGGTCGGCGGCGTACTCCACGCGCTGTCCCAGGCCGGGCACGACGCTGATGGCGACCCCGAGGGCGACGGCGACGATCGCTACGCCGACGAGGAGCGGACGCACCACGTCCCGTTCGAGCGGGTCCTCTTCCATCGCCTTCCCGAGCAGCGGGTCGTCCTCGTCGCCCCAGCCGAGGAAGATCCTGGCGCCGGCACGCAGCAACGCGGCCCCGGCCAGCGCCGACGCGAACCAGAGCAGCGCCGGCACCCACGGCCGGTCGAGCGTGGTCGCGCCCTCGTCCAGGAGCCCGTGGCCGAGGTAGATGCCCACGTAGGGCGTTCCGATCAGGCCGAGCGTCCCGGCGAGCCAGGCGAGCGCCGGCCCCCGGCAGCCGCGCCCGAGCCCGTGGAGGTGGAGCTCGTCGATGAGCCCGTGATCGACGTGCAGGATCCCCGCCACGAAGAAGAGGCCGGCCGTGAGGAGCGCGTGCGCGAGGAAGATCAGCTCCGCGCCGGCGAGCCCCGAGGAGTCCAGCAGCCCGATCCCGGCGAGCATGATCCCGATGTGGCACACGACCGAGTAGGCGAGCATCCGCTTCAGGTGCCGCTGGAGAAAAGCCATCGTCGCGGCGAGCACGGCGGTGACGATCCCGAGCCAGAGGAGGACGTCGCCGACGGCGTGCCCGTGCCCGAACGGCACCGAGAACGCCGACCAGTACAGCCTGGCGACGCCGATCAGGCCGATGTCGGTCATCACGCCGCCGAGCACCGCGCACACGGGAGCCAACGCGACGGCATACGCGTCGGCGGCCCAGAGGTGGAACGGCACCACGGCGCCCTTGATCAGGAAGCCGCAGAAGAGCAGCGTCATGCCCACGATCACGATCCCGCCCGCACCTCCGTGTGAGAGCGCGCTACCGATCTGCGCGAGGTTGAGCGCGCCGGTGCGGGCGTAGATGAGCGCGATCCCGACCGCGAAGAGGTAGCCGCCGAGGCTGTTCGTGATGGCGAAGTTGACCGCGCCCTGCACCGGCCCGAGCCGCTCCACCTGAAAGCCGGTCAGCGCGTAGGCGGCCACGCCCATCAGCTCGAGCCAGACGAAGAGGTTGAAGAGGTCGCCCGACATCGCGAAGCCGCACATCGCCGCGAGCGCGACGAGCATCAGCGCGTCGAAGAGCCGCACCGCCTGGTGCAGGAAGGTGAGCGAGTAGACGAGGGCCAGCGTCATGACGAGGCCGATCACCGCGCACATCCCCGCCGCGAGCGGGCCCACGGCCAAGTCGATCCCGAGGGCGACGCCGTGCTGTGGCCGCCAGCCGCCGAACCAGTGCACGATCTCGTGGCTCTCCGCCTGCCAGAGGAGGAGGAAGGCGAGCGCGGTCGTCGCGACCGAGGCCCCGACGACGAGCGCGTCCTGCAGCCGGTCGGGTGTGAAGTGATCGAGGCCCGCCACCACGGCCGCAGCGAGCAGCGGGATCGTTACGAGCAGCGGTGGGATCCAGGTCATCCGGAGATGTCGGCGAGACCGTCCGGGTCGACCGTTCCCGAAAGCCGGTGCGCGTCGAGGGCGAGCGCGAGGATGAGCGCGATCACGGCCACGCTGACCACGACGTCGGTCAGCGTCAACGCCTGCACGACGGGGTCGACGGCGGTCGACCCGAGCTTCGTGCCGACGAAGATCGGCGCCTTCCCATGCTCGACGTAGCCGACCGAGAGCAGAAAGACGTAGCTCGACGACTGGGTGACGGTCAGGCAGACAGCGAGGTGGATGAGGTTCCGGCTTGTCGCGATGCCCGCGATTCCCCAGAGGCAGATCCACGCCGCGACCGCGTACGGGAGATAGCTCACGATGCCGCGTCCTCGGCCTCGAGCGGGACGACGTACGTCTCGAGGAACTCGGCGAAGAGAAGCAGCATCGCGCAGGTCACGGCGATCGCCGAGGCCCAGTTGAGCAGCGCGATGCTGCCGCCCGAGCGCAGGGTCCCGGCCGTGCCGAATCCGAAGAGGTTGGTCAGGAACGCCGCGCCTGAGACGAGCGCGGCGAGCCCGACGACGACGTAGCCGCCGGCTCCGATGCCCTCCAGCAGATCGAGTACGTGCTCGTCGCGGAACGGGTGGTAGTCGCGGTGGCTGCCGACGACGTAGAGCAGCAGAACCGCGCCCGCAAAGAGAACGCCACCCTGAAAGCCGCCGCCGGGCGTGATGTACCCGAACGCCATCAGCCAGAGGCCGACGAGAAGGCCGATCCCGACCATGCCGACGCCGAGCAGCCTCACCGCGTCGTTCGGGAGTCGCCGCGTCCGCCGCTCCGCCTGCCGCGATCGTGTCTCGTCCCGGAGCAGGAGCGCGACGCCGAGAATGGCCGCGAAGAGGATGAACTCCTCCCCCATGGTGTCGAGGCCGCGCACGTCGAACGTCGTCCCCATCACGACGTTCGTCGTGTGGCGCAGCGGGACGACGACCCGGTTGAGGACGAAGCCGTAAGGACCGCGGTACTCGCCGAAGGCAGGAAGTCCGGCGATCGCCCAGCCGAAGAGCGCGCCGAGCCCGAGCAGTGCCGGCCCGAGGATGAGCAGCCGGATCCGCCTGCTCATTGCTCCTCGTCCCTCCTGGTGCGGTCGTGGCCGCGTACGCGCGCGATCGCGGCGAGGATCACGAGCGGGTACCCGATTCCCGAGACGACGAGCATCGACAGCGCGGGATCCGGGGCCTCGAGCACGACGAACAGCAGGACGAGCGACACGCCGTAGACGCCGTTGACGAGGGCCTGCCGAAGCGGGTCCCGGGTCAGGACCACGAGCGGCGCTCCGAGGGCGACGAGCCCGAAGGCGACGGCCTGAAGCGGCACGAGCGTCGCGAGCAGCATCACGCCTCCTCCGCCTCGTCGACACGCAACGCGGCACGCGCGGTCGCGATCACCAGCGCAGGGTTGGCGACGAAGAGCAGGCCGACGGCCGCGATCGCCTGGAGGCCGCCCGCCGACATGTGCTCCCGGATCAGCGTGGCGATGAGGACGAGGAACGCGGGCACGGTCGTCGCGGCCGCGGCGTAGTGGAGCCGGTCGAGTGTGGTCCGCATCACGAGGACGCCGACGACGCAGAGCAGCTCGGCCACCACGCCGACGCCGAGCAGGACGTCGACCGCGAAGTCGGACGCGCCCATCAGGTCCAGCGCCCGAGGAAGCGAGCGAAGACGAGGCCGCCGATCCAGAAGGCCACCGAGGCGACGATCGCGACCGTGAACAGGATCGACTCGCCGAGCCCGACCGAGAGGCACACGAGCGCGAGCGTCGCCACGGCCCCGGCCGCCTCGAGCACGACGAGCCCGTCGATCGGCCGGCGCACCGCGGCCGCGACGAGGAGAGGAGCGAGCGCCGCGATCAGCACGGTCGCCGCGATCAGAAAGGCATTCACGCGGGCTCCTCGGAGGCGCGGCGGCGAACGAGATCGTGGAGGAGGACGTAGCGCGTCTCGGGGTCGATGTCGAGGACGAAGGCGTTCGGGCTGTAGGAGGCGACGATGGTCGTCCACGCCCGGGGGCCGGTGCCGCGAGCCCGGCTCGCGTCCGTCAGTCCGCGCGAGTAGAGCTCGCCCCGGACGGCCCTGCGGCGGACGACGCTCACGACGAGCGCCCACACGAGGATCCCGAAGTCGACCAGCACCGCGCCCAGCGCCTGCGGCAGGTCGGCCACGCCGCTCAGCGGAATCCGGGCGCTGAAGCCCGTGCGCACCCGCGCCAGCTCCGCGAGGCTCGCGGCGATGGTCGCCGCGATCGCAGCAGCGACGACTTCCTCCGGGTTCCACTGGCCCACGAGGAGCAGCCAGAGCCAAAAGAGAGCGATCCACCACGCAATCCAGGCGGCCACGTGCTTCACGCGGCGCGTATCCCCGCTGGGCGACAACACGAATCGGATGCGAGCGGAGCCCCTGTGCGGGGCTCCGTCTCGCGGGTGGGAAGATGGTGCTGCGCTACTGGCCTTGCTTGACACCCGGCTCCGCCCAGCCGAGCTCGATCGCCTCGAGCGGCTGGCGTCCGGGGACGTTCGCCTCCTTCTTGTAGTGACCCAGCGGCAGGATCGTCCGCTTCGTCATCGCGAGCAGCGACATCGCCAGCACCATGTAGGCGGCGAGGCCCGCCGAGATGATGAACAGGACGCCGCCGGCGCCCAGCCAGCCGTTGCCGATCCCGCTGATGAACCAGCCGGCCGAGGAGAGCCCCGACCCCACTGCCAGCGTCCAGAGGACGGCGGCGATGCCGAGGTTCTCGGCCGTCGCCGCGATCGCGACGATGCCGGTCATGTAGGCGAGCCCGAAGAACCACAGCCCGAGGGCGTAGTTCGGCGCGCCGGGGACGGGCGCCGGGAGCTTGCCGGTGAGGATGAAGATCTGGAGGAGCCCGAAGGCGATCCAGAACGCTCCCCACATCCCGTGCGCGACCGTCGCCACGACGTCCCGCGCCTTGTAGGACCACATACCCGCGGCGAATTGCGCGATGCCGCCGAAGGTCATCGCGAACAGTCCGACCACTCCCATGTCCGACCAGTGGCCGAGCCAGCCGGCCTGGATCAGGGAGACCATCAGCGTCGCCACCGAGAAGGCCGCGAGGCCGAGCGCGGACGGTGCTGCGATCGGCTGGAGGAAGACGCGCGGGCGGGCGAACCCGTCGCGCCAGACGTCCTCGTCGCGGAGCGGGACTCCGGCTGAGGCGCGCTCTCTGCGTTGATCGACTGTGCTCATGGAGCACTGCCCCCTTTCGTTGGTTCGTATTGCGTTCTTTCTGTCGGATCCCCGGCGGCCTGGCGGCAAAACCTCAGGAAATCGGGACATTCGGCCGTGCCGTTTATCGGAGTTCGGAGGCCGGAAAGAGGCTTTCCGATGACCCTCTTGCAGTTGCTCGAGTCGTGGCCCGCGCTGCGCCAGCTGCGGGAGGGAGATCCCTTCGGGCTCGGCAAGGCGGCGCAGTCGCCTCGCTCGCAGAGCCTCGCGCCGCGGATCGACGAGGCGGACCACGTCGTCCAGTCGATCTGCCCCTACTGCGCCGTCGGCTGCGGCCAGCTCATCTACGTCAAGGACGGCGAGGTCACGCACATCGAGGGCGACCCGGCGAGCCCGATCTCGCGCGGCCGCCTCTGCCCCAAGGGCCAGGCCTCGAAGAGCTACGCGGAAAGCCCGCTGCGCGAGTACAAGGTCAAGTACCGGCGGCCCTACGCCACCGCGTGGGAGGAGCTCTCGCTCGAGGACGCGATGGACATGATCGCCGAGCGGATCATCAGGGCGCGCGCCGACACGTGGCAATGGGAGACCGAGGACGGCGATCCCGCCAACCGGACGATGGCCATCGGCAACCTCGGCGGCGCGACGCTGGACAACGAGGAGAACTACCTCATCAAGAAGCTGATGACGGGCCTCGGCATCGTCCAGGTCGAGAACCAGGCCCGCATATGACACAGCTCCACGGTGCCCAGTCTGGGCACCTCGTTCGGACGAGGCGGGGCCACGACCTTCCAGCAGGACCTGCAGAACGCGGACTGCGTCGTGATCATGGGCTCCAACATGGCCGAGAACCACCCGGTGGGATTCCAGTGGGTTCTGGAGGCCAGGGAGCGCGGCGCGCACGTCATCCACGTCGACCCGCGCTTCACGCGCACGAGCGCGATGGCGACGAAGCACGTCGGTATCCGCGCCGGTAGCGACATCGCCTTCCTCGGGGGCATTGCCAACTACATCCTCCAGAACGACCTCTGGTTCCGGGAGTACGTCGAGCACTACACGAACGCGCCGGTGATCATCAGGGAGGACTTCGCCGACACCGAGGACCTCGACGGCCTCTTCTCCGGCTGGGACCCGGAGGAGGGCCAGTACGACGTCGAGAGCTGGATGTACGACGGGATGGAGATCCACGGCTCGGCAGGTCAGCGGGAGCAGGGCTTCAAGCCGACGAAGGGCGAGGCCTCCGGGCACGGCGGCCACGGCGGCGGGCTGCACCACGGCGAGCCGCCGGAGGAGGACGAGTCGATGCAGCATCCGCGCTGCGTGCTGCAGCTCCTCAAGAAGCACTACGCGCGCTACACGCCTGAGTTCGTGGCCGAGACGTGCGGCTGCTCGGTCGACGACTTCGTCGAGGTGGCCGAGACGCTCGTTGCGAGCTCGGGGCGCGAGCGGACGAGCGCGTTCGTCTACGCCGTCGGCTGGACGCAGCACACCGTCGGCGTGCAGATGATCCGCGCCGCGGCGGTGATCCAGCAGCTACTCGGCAACATCGGCCGGCCGGGCGGCGGGATCATGGCCCTGCGCGGGCACGCGTCGATTCAGGGCTCGACCGACATCCCGACGCTCTACAACATCCTCCCCGGCTACCTGCCGATGCCGCACACCGAGTCGTACGGCGACCTCGACGGCTACGTCGAGGCGAACACGTCGCCGACCGGCTGGTGGGGCCATTTCCGAGCCTATTTCGTGTCCCTGATGAAGGCGTACTTCGGCGAGAACGCGAACGCCGACAACGACTTCCTCTTCAAGTCGCTCCCCCGGATCGACGACGACAACTCCGCCTACTGGACGGTCGAGCAGATGCTCCAGGGGAAGGTCAAGGGGTACATCATCGCGGGCGAGAACCCGGCGGTCGGGCACGCGAACGGCAAGGCGCACCGGCTCGGGCTCTCACGGCTCGAGTGGCTCGTCGTGCGCGACATCGTCGAGATCGAGTCCGCGTCGTTCTGGTACGACAGCCCCGAGGTCGAGTCGGGCGAGCTGCGGCCCGACCAGATCCCGACCGAGGTCTTCTTCCTCCCGGCCGCGGCGCACACCGAGAAGGACGGCTCCTTCACGAACACGCAGCGCCTGCTGCAGTGGCACTGGCAGGCGGTCGAGCCGAAGGAGGACTGCCGCTCGGAGCTCTGGTTCTACTTCCACCTCGGCCGGCTGATCAAGCAGAAGCTCGAGGACTCGGAAGAGGAACGCGACAGGCTGATCAAGGCGCTGCGCTGGGAGTACCCGACCCACTCCGCGATCCAGGAGCCGGACGCCGAGGCGGTGCTGCAGGAGATCAGCGGCCGGGAGACCTCGAGCGGCAGGTTCCTCTCCGGCTATCCCGAGCTGAAAGACGACGGCTCGACGCTCTGCGGCTGCTGGATCTACTCGGGCTGCTTCGAGGACGGGATCAACCAGACCGCGCGCAAGAAGCCCCACTGGGAGCAGGAGACCTACGTCGCACCAGAGTGGGCCTGGGCGTGGCCGGACAACCGGCGGATCCTCTACAACCGCGCGTCGGCCGACCCCGAGGGCAAGCCGTGGTCCGAGCGCAAGCAGTACGTCTGGTGGGACCCGGCACAGGGCAAGTGGACCGGTCTCGACAGGCCGGACTTCAAGGAGGACAAGGAACCGGGCTACGTACCGCCCGACGACGCCGAGGCCGAGGAGGCCATCGCCGGCGACCACCCGTTCATCATGCAGGCGGACGGCCGCAGCTGGCTCTTCGTCCCGCAGGGTCTCGAGGACGGGCCGCTGCCGACGCACTTCGAGCCGCACGAGTCGCCGTTCGACAATCCGCTCTACTCGCAGCGCGCGAATCCGCGCCGGCAGCAGCACAAGGACCTCGCCGAGGATCCCTACAACCCCGTCGCCCACGAACCGGGCACGGAGGTCTATCCCTACGTCGTCACCACCTACCGCCTGACCGAGCACCACACCGCCGGCGGGATGACGCGCTCCGTCCCCTATCTCGCCGAGCTGCAGCCGGAGATGTTCTGCGAGGTGCACCCGGATCTCGCGGCCGAGGTCGGTCTCGAGCACGGCGGCTGGGCGACCGTCTACACCTCGCGCTCGGCCATCGAGGCGCGGGTCCTCGTCACCGAGCGGATGCGGCCGCTGCAAATGGACGGCCGCGAGGTGCACCAGGTCGGGCTGCCGTATCACTGGGGCAAGCGCGGGCTGGTGACCGGCGACTCGGCCAACGACCTCGCCCACATGGCGCTCGATCCGAACGTCCACATCCAGGAGGTGAAGGCGTTCACCTGCGGGATCAGGCCCGGCCGCCGCCCGCGCGGCACCGACCTGCCACGCTTCGTCGCCGAGCTGCGCGAGCAGGCACATTCGCGAAGGGAGCAGGAGCCACGGGTCGAGCCCGAGGAAGTGAGGAAGACGTCGTGAGCGTCCTCGAGAGCACCCGCCCAGACGGCTGGGAGTCGTACGGCGACGAGCAGAAGGAGCGCGTCGGCTTCTTCACCGACACGTCCGTGTGCATCGGCTGCAAGGCCTGCGAGGTCGCGTGCAAGGAGTGGAACCTGATCCCGGAAGACGGCCGCACGTGGACCGGCGAGTCGTACGACAACACCTCCGCGCTCGACGCCAACACCTGGCGGCACGTCGCCTTCGTCGAGCAGGAGAAGCCGCTCGTCACGAACGGCGACGGCAGCACCGGCCTCCGCTGGCTCATGGAGTCCGACGTGTGCAAGCACTGCACGCACGCCGCCTGTCTCGACGTCTGCCCCACCGGCTCGCTCATCCGGACCGAGTTCGGCACCGTCGTCGTGCAGCAGGACATCTGCAACGGCTGCGGCTACTGCGTCCCCGCCTGTCCGTTCGGCGTGCTCGACCAGCGGCATCTCGCTCCCGCTCCCGACCTGCCGGCCTTCGCCAAAGAAGACGGGCGCGTCTGGAAGTGCACGCTCTGCTACGACCGGCTCAAGGGAGGGCACGAGCCCGCCTGCGCGAAGGCCTGTCCCACCAAGTCGATCCAGTTCGGCCCGCTCGACGAGTTGCACGAGCGGGCCGACGCGCGCCTCGCCAAGCTCTCCGCGGAGGGCTGGAACGGGGCGCAGCTCTACGGCCGCGATCCGGGCGACGGCGTCGGAGGCTTCGGTGCGTTCTTCCTCCTTCTCGACGACCCCGAGGTCTACGGGCTGCCGCCCGATCCGGTCGTGAGCACTCGCGACCTGCCGGAGATGTGGACGAACATGCTTACTGCGGCGGGCGCCATGCTCGCCGGCGTGACGGTGCTCACGCTGCTCGGAGGACGGCGATGAGCACGAACGGATCGGTCACCGCGACCGGCACCGCGATGCGCTCGTACTACGGGCGGCCGGTGATCAAGGAGCCGACCTGGACGTGGGAGATCCCGACCTACTTCTTCACGGGCGGGCTGGCAGGCGCCTCGGCCGTCCTCTCCACCACGGCGAAGCTGACCGGGCACGAGAGGCTCGCGAGGACGTCGCTCTACGTCGGCGCAGCCGCTGATCTCGTCTCGCCCGCGCTGCTCATCTCCGATCTCGGCCGGCCGGAGCGGTTCCATCACATGCTGCGGGTCGTCAAGGTGACGTCGCCGATGAACGTCGGCTCGTGGGTGCTGCTCGTGAGCGGCGGGGCCTCGAGCACCGCCGCCGTCCTCGAGCTGCTCGGCCGGCTGAAGCCCGTCAAGCTCCTCGCCGAGGGCGTCTCGACGCTCGCCGGCCCGCTGCTCGCCACGTACACGGGCGTGCTCGTGGCGGACACCGCCGTTCCGGTCTGGCACGACGGCCGCCGGGAGCTGCCGTGGATCTTCGCCGCGAGCGCCGCCGCCAGCGCCGGCGCCGCAGCCTGTGTCCTCGTTCCCCCGCGCGAGGCGGGGCCCGCGCGGCGGCTCGCGGTCGCGGGCGTCCTCGCCGAAGGCGCGCTGATGCAGCTGATGGAGCTGCGCCTCGGAGAGATCGGCGAGGTCTACCGGCAGGGAGCGGCCGGCAAGCTCTGCCGGGCGGCGAAGGGGCTCGCGCTGACGGGCGCCGCGCTGCTCGCGCTGCGTGGACGGAAGAGCCGGACGGCCGCGGTTCTCGGCGGCGCGCTCGTCTGCGCGGGCGAGGTGTGTGTGCGCTGGGCCGTCTACAAGGCCGGCTTCCAGTCCGCGCAAGACCCGAAGTACGTGGTCGAGCCCCAGCGGCGCCGGGCCGAGTCGCGCGGGACGAAGGCGACGACGAAGCCGGCGGACTAGCTAGACACCGCTCCGCTCTCGGGACGTGGCTCGGTGTAGGCGTTCCCGCCGGGCGGGTCGCCGCTCTCCTCGCGAGGCTGATGCGGAACCTCGTGCTCCGGTGCCGGCTGGACGCGCAGGAGCGTCTCGGCGACCTCGTCGATGGTCTCGAACTGCCGCTCCGGCAAGCGGTGAAGGAGGCCGATCTGCGTGGGGGTCGCTCCCTGCTGCGCGGCATACGCCAGCAGCTCCGACCGCTCGGCCGGCAGCGCCACGCCCTCCAGCAGAACCTGCAGCTCCGCGACCGCCGACAGCTCCACGAGGAAGGCATCCCGCCGTCGGCTTCGCGGCAAACACGGCGCGCCATATCGTCCCGGGTATGCCTGAGGAGGTCGAATGGATGACGCCCTCGCCGCGCCTGTTGCGGTTGCGGCGGCTGGAGGTCCTGGTGCCGGCTCTCGGGGTCGCGGCCTTTCTCGTCGTCGTCGGCGCCGTGTCGGAGTCGGCGGCGGCATTCGGCGGCGCGGGGGCCGCCGCGGCGGCGGGGCTTCTCCTCCTGCCGTTCGTCGGCCGGCGTTACCGCTCCTGGGGATACGCGGAGCGCGAGGACGACCTGCTCGTGCGCCGCGGCGTCATGTTCGCCCGGCTGTCGGTGGTGCCGTACGGACGGATGCAGTTCATCGACGTGACCGCCGGCCCGCTGGAGCGCTCGTTCGGGCTGGCGACCGTCCGGCTGCACACCGCCGCGGCGGCGACGGACGCGCGGATCCCCGGCCTCGAGCGCGCGGAGGCGGCGCGCCTGCGCGACCGGCTGGCCGAGCTCGGCGAGGCGCAGGCGGCGGGCCTGTGATGCCGGGCCCCGCAGCCGGCGACGGCTGGCAGCGGCTCCATCCCCTCTCGCCCGTGGTGCGCGGCGGGCGCTTCACGATCGGAGTCGCGGTCCTGTTGCTGCCGGTCCTGGCCCGCGGCGACAAGCTCACCAACGCGGTGCCGCAGCTGATCGTGGTGGCGGTGCTCGTGGCCACCGGCTTCGTCTCCTGGCTCGTGACGCGCTGGCGGATCGAGGGCGACGACCTGCACCTCGAGACCGGGCTGCTGCGGCGGCAGTCGGTTCGCTTCCCGCTCTCGCAGGTGCAGGCGATCGACGTCGTTCGCCCGGGCTTGGCGCGCATGTTCCGGGTCGCGGAGCTGCGGCTGCGGATGGCCGGCGCGAGCGGCGCCACCGCGCGGCTCGCCTACCTGCCCGAGCGCGAGGTCGAGCCGCTCCGCGATCGGCTGCTCGCGCTGGCCCGCGGGGCCCGCGGCGATCAGCCCGCGGCGGCGGACGAGGCGGACGAGCCGCGGGAGCCCGTGCCGGAGACGCTGCTGGCGCAGGTCGACACGAGGCAGCTGGTCGTCTCGATCCTGATCAGCGACGCCGGCGTCTTCGCCGAGCTCGTCCTCCTCGGGATCGTGATCGCCGCCCTGGTCTCGCCGCACACGGCCGGCGCGATCGTGAGCGGGGGCTTCGTGTGGATCGTCGGCGCATTCACGGTCGTCTGGCGCCGCTTCAACCAGCTCTACCGGCAGCGGGTCCTGGAGGGGCCCGACGGTCTGCATCTGCGCGGCGGCCTCGTGGCCCTGACCGCGGAGGTGATCCGGCCCGGGCGCGTGCAGGCAGTGCGCATGGTCGAGCCGTTCGTCTGGCGCATGGTCGGCTGGTGTCGCGTCGACGTCGACCTCGCCGGCCGGCAGCGCGGCAAGGGCGAGAGCGAGGCCGAGCGCGGGCAGATGCGGATCCTGCTGCCGGTCGGGAGCCGCGCGCTCGGACTCGAGCTCGTCGACCGGCTCGTGCCGGACCGACCGCCCGAGCTGTCGCCCGCCCCGCGGCGGGTCTTCTGGAAGAGCCCGCTCCGCTACCGCAAGCTCGCCTGGGGCCGGACCGACACGTGCGTCGCGACGACGAGCGGCCGCCTGCGCAAGATCAGCTGCTGGGTGCCGCTCGAGAAGGTGCAGAGCCTGCGGCGCGTCCAGGGCCCGGTGCAGCGGAGGTTGCGCCTCGCGAGCGTCCACGTCGACACGGCAGGCAGTGCGGTGCACGCGACACTGCGCGACCGCGACGCCACAGAGGCCGCGCAGGCGCTCGAGGAGCTCGCGGAGGCGGCCCGCGCGGCCAGGCGAACCGCATAGCCCGGTTTGCCAGTCGCGCGAGGAGGTACTTCCGGCGGCATGGAGCTCGGCTTCGCCCTCTCGTCGGAGGACCACCCACCGAACGAGCTCGTCCGCCAGGCAAAGCTCGCCGAGGACGCGGGCTTCACGTTCGCGCTCATCTCCGACCACTTCCATCCGTGGGTCGGCGAGCAGGGCCACAGCCCGTTCGTCTGGTCGACGCTCGGCGGGATCGCCCAGGCGACGGAGAAGATCCGCGTGGGCACGGGCGTGACCTGCCCGCTGATCCGGATCCACCCCGCGATCGTCGCCCAGGCCGCCGCGACCGTCGCGTGCATGATGCCGGGTCGCTTCTTCCTCGGCGTCGGCACGGGCGAGAACCTCAACGAGCACGTCACCGGAGCACGCTGGCCGCTGGCGTGGGAGCGGCTCGAGATGCTCGAGGAGGCCGTCGACGTGATCCGCAAGCTGTGGAGCGGCGACGAGGTCACGCACCGTGGCCAGCACTACACGGTGGAGGAGGCCCGCCTCTACACGACGCCGGACGAGCCGCCCGAGATCTATGTCGCCGCGTCGAAGCCGCAGGCCGCGCAGCTCGCCGGCCGGATCGGCGACGGCCTCGTCTCGACGAGCCCCGACGACGAGATCCTCTCGGAGTTCGAGTCGGCCGGCGGACAGGGCAAGCCGAAGATCGGCATGACCCACGTCGCCTACGACGAGGACGAGGAGACCGGTCACGAGCGGGCGCACAAGCTCTGGCCGAACCTCGCGCTCGCGGGCTCCGGCGGCCAGGAGCTCCCTGGGCCGCGCGACTTCGAGGAGGCGGCCGGCAACGTGACGGTGCAGGACGTGGCCGAGTCGGTCCCGGCCGGCCCCGATCCCGCGCCGTACCTCGAGCAGCTCCGCGAGTTCGAGGACGCCGGCTACACGCATGTCTACGTCCATCAGATCGGCGAGAACCAGGACGAGTTCGCCGAGTTCGCGCGCCGGGAGCTGATCGGGCGCCTCTAGACTCGAGGTATGGAGCAGCTACGGGTCGGCGACGAGAGCTACGGGATCCACAAGCTCGACGACCGCGCCGCCCGGCTCCCGTATACGCTCCGGATCCTGCTCGAGAACGTCCTCCGCAACGCGAGCGAGGAGGCGGTCGAAGCAGTGGCCGGCTGGGTCGCCGACGCCGAGCCGTCGCAGGAGATCTCGTTCCACCCGGCGCGCGTCCTGCTGCAGGACTTCACGGGCGTTCCCGCCATCGTCGATCTCGCCGCGATGCGGGACGCGATGCGCGACCAGGGCGGCGACCCGCGCGCGATCAACCCGCTCATCCCGGCCGAGCTCGTGATCGACCACTCGGTCCAGGTGGACGAGTTCGCCTCGCGCCTCGCGATCGGGCGGAACGTCGAGCTCGAGTTCGAGCGCAACCGCGAGCGCTACGCCTTCCTGCGCTGGGGGCAGGGCGCCTTCGACGGGCTGCGCGTGGTGCCGCCGAACACCGGCATCGTCCACCAGGTCAACCTCGAGTACCTCGCGCGCGTCGTCGAGGTGCGCGACGGCGTGGCCTTCCCGGACACGGTCGTCGGCACCGACTCGCACACGACGATGGTCAACGGCCTCGGTGTCCTCGGCTGGGGAGTCGGCGGCATCGAGGCCGAGGCGGCGATGCTCGGGGAGGCGCTCTCGATGCTCGTGCCACAGGTCGTCGGCTTCCGCCTGGCCGGCGAGTTGCGCGAGGGGGCGACGGCGACCGACCTCGTCCTCACGGTGACCCAGATCCTGCGCAAGACGGGCGTCGTCGGGAAGTTCGTCGAGTACTTCGGCCCCGGCCTCGGCTCGCTCGCCCTCGCCGACCGCGCGACGCTCGGGAACATGAGCCCCGAGTACGGCGCGACCTGCGGCTTCTTCCCCGTCGACGAGGTCACGCTCAACTACCTGCGGCTCACAGCGCGGCCGGAGGAGCGGATCGCGCTCGTCGAGGCCTACTGCAAGGAGAACCAGCTCTGGCACGAGCCCGAGGAGCAGCCGGAGTACTCCCAGGTCGTGGAGCTCGACCTCGACGACGTCGAGCCCTCGCTCGCCGGGCCCCGCCGGCCCCAGGACCGCGTGCCGCTCGCGAACGCGAAGGAGGCGTTCCTCGAGTCGCTCGGAAGCTTCGGCGTCGACCTCGTAAACGGGACGTACGACAAGGAGATCGCGGACTCGTTCCCCGCGAGCGACCCACCGACCGGCGACGGAGTCTCCTCCGACGGGGCCGAGCCGGCCCCGGCGGGGACGGCGACGCTCGAGAAGAAGCGGGTTGCCGTGGAGGGTGAGAACTACGCGCTCGAGCACGGCTCCGTCGTGATCGCCGCCATCACGTCCTGCACGAACACGTCGAACCCGTCGGTGATGATCGCCGCGGGGCTGCTCGCGAAGAAGGCGGTCGAGCGCGGGCTCGAGCGGCGGCCCTGGGTGAAGTCCTCCCTCGCCCCGGGCTCGAAGGTCGTGAGCCAGTACTACCGCGCCTCCGGCCTCGACGAGTACCTCGACCGGCTCGGCTTCAACACGGTCGGCTACGGCTGCACAACCTGCATCGGGAACTCCGGGCCGCTGCCGGAGCCGATCAGCGCCGCAGTGGCCGAGGGCGACCACGTCGTCGCAGCCGTCCTTTCCGGCAACCGCAACTTCGAGGCGCGCATCCACGGCGAGGTGAAGGCGAACTACCTCGCCTCGCCGCCGCTCGTCGTCGCCTACGCCCTCGCGGGCCGGATGGACCTGGATCTCCTCAACGAGCCGCTGGGCCAGGGTTCCGACGGCGAGGACGTGTTCCTGCGCGACCTCTGGCCGAGCCGCGACGAGATCGACGAGGTGGTCGGCGCGTCCGTGCAGGGCGAGATGTTCTCCTCCACGTACGCCGACGTGTTCACCGGCGACGAGCGCTGGCGCGCGCTCGACACTCCGGAGGGCGAGCTGTACGAGTGGGATCCGGAGTCGACCTACGTGCGGCTGCCGCCCTACTTCGACGGGATGCCGCGGGAGCCGGAGCCGGTCGTCGACATCGAGGGCGCGCGCTGCCTCGTCATGCTCGGCGACTCGGTGACGACCGACCACATCTCTCCAGCGGGCGCGATCCGGCCCGACTCGCCTGCCGGGCAGTACCTCGTCGGGCACGGCGTCGAGCGGCGCGAGTTCAACTCCTACGGCGCGCGGCGCGGCAACCACGAGGTGATGGTGCGCGGCACGTTCGCGAACGTCCGGCTCAAGAACCTCCTCGTGCCCGGCAGCGAGAGCACCTGGACGGTGCACCTGCCCGACGGCGAGGAGGGGACGATCTTCGAGGTCGCGGAGCGCTACCGCGCCGACGGAGTGCCGACGATCGTCATCGCCGGGAAGGAGTACGGCTCGGGGTCGTCACGGGACTGGGCGGCGAAGGGCCCGAACCTCCTCGGCGTGCGCGCGGCGATCGCCGACTCGTACGAGCGGATCCACCGCTCGAACCTCCTGATGATGGGGATCGCCCCGCTGCAGTTCCTGCCGGGCGAGAACGCCGAGTCGCTCGGGCTGACGGGCCGCGAGGAGTTCTCGATCAGCGGGCTCGAGGGCGGCGACGCCGACGAGGTCACTGTGCGGGCGGACGAGAAGGAGTTCCGCGCCCGCCTCCGCCTCGACACCCCCCGCGAGCGGGAGTACTTCCGCCACGGCGGCATCCTCCAGTACGTCCTACGCCGCCTCCTCGCGAGCTCGCGAAGCTGACGCTTCGCTCGCTGGGTTGACGGAACTGCGCGGGCCGGAAAGCGCGGTTTCCGGCCCGCTCCGTGCTGTCTTGCTTTGGATTGCTCTGTGGGGCGAAGGCGCTCTGTCGTGCGCTCGCGCGCGGCGGAGGCGGCGCGAGCGCAGGTTCGGCCTGCGGCTAAGTCACCGCTCCGCGGATGTCTTAGCCTCCGGCCCTGGACCGCACGTTGGTCGAAGCGTTTCGAACCCCTTTGGCGCCGAGGCGGCCCTCTGAAGCGCGCTTCCCAAAGGTAAGGCCCTACTGCACGGAGCCAACGGGAGACCGCGCTCTCCCGTTGGCGGAGTTCCTCAGCCCCCGGGCGAAGAGCGCAGCTCTTCGCCCGGGGCGTGAGCGAGCCGTGCTTCGGCTTCCGCCTTGTGACGGTCGGCGACGACTGCTTCTCCCGCCTGGAGCTCCTTGCAGATCCACCAGGCGAGGAGGCCGAACAGCGGCGGCAGCACCCAGATCGCGACCCGGTAGAACCAGATCTGGGGGATGTAGCCGAGACCGAACGTGACGTCGACCCGGTCGGAGGAGCCGGCGAAGAAGATGAGCACCACCCAGCTGATCACCCCAATCCCGATCCCGGTGCGCACGGGCGCGTCGCGCGGCCGGTCGAGGAGATTGTGGAACGCCTGGTCGCCGGTGAAACGCCGCTCGAGCCACGGCCAGAGGTAGAGGAAGCCGAACACGAGCAGCGGCAGAGCCGCCCCGCCCCAAAACGGATTCGGCACGAGCGTGTAGCCGGCGATCACGAGGTCGAAGCTCGGCACGAGCCGCAACCCGCCGATCAGCCAGCCGAGGTACCAGTCCGGCTGCGCCCCGTTCGTGGACGAGTACGTGTGGTACGGCCCCCAGAGCCAGATCGGGTTGATCTGGACGAGGCCGCCGAGCAGGAAGAGGAAGGCCGCGGTGCCGACCATCAGCCCCAGCGAGCGCGGCGCCTGGCCGGGCCACGCGGGCACGCCGACGATCGTGTCCTCGGTCTGCGCCCGCCGCTGCCGGAACTGCGTGTGGTGCCGCATCGCCACGAGCAGGAGGTGCACGCCGAGCAGCAGCCCGATCAGCACCGGGAAGATCAGCACGTGCGCGATGTACATCCGCGGCCAGAGCTGCTCGCTGCCGGGGAACATCCCGCCGAAGAGCCAGTTCATCAGGTTCTCGCCCACGAATGGGATGGAGAGCCCGACCGAGTAGCCGATCGCCAGCCCCATCCCCGACATGAGGTCGTCCACGAGCGAGTAGCCGAGATACGCCTCCAGCAGCGCGAGCGTGAGCATCGTCAGCCCGAGCCAGTACGTCAGCTCCCGCGGCTTGCGGTACGCGCCGGTGAAGAAGATGCGGAAGAGGTGGAGGACGATCGCCGCGATGAAGACGTTCGCCGCCCAGTGGTGTGTCTGACGGATCAGGAGCCCGGCTCGCACCGAGAGCGAGAGATGCACGACCGACCGGTATGCCTCGCTCATCTCCTGGCCGTGGAGCGGCGCGTAGGGCCCGTTGTAGACGACCTCCTTCGTCGAGTCGACGAAGAAGAACGTGAGATAGACCCCGGTCGCGACGAGGACGACGAAGGCGTAGAGCGCGACCTCGCCCAGCAGGAACGACCAGTGGTCGGGGAAGAGGTAGCGGAGCGCCTTGCGCAGATACGGCGCGCTCGCGGTGCGCTGGTCGAGCCAGCGGACACTGCGGCGCGTGAGGGGAGCGCCCCGCGCGCTCACGGCTGCGCTCCCCAGAGCCGGACGCCCCACCACGACGGCCCGACCGGCCCGTTGAAGTTGCCCTTCGCCCGCAGGTAGCCGCGGGAGTCCTCGTAGACCGGCAGCAGCGGCAGGTTCCGCCCGGCCGGCCCGAAGGTGACGGTTCCTCCCGTCGCCGGGTCGAAGGTCGAGTAGTGGCAGGGACAGACGAGCGCCGGCGCCGGCTCGGCGGGCTGGAAGAGCGGCGCGCGGTAGAGCGTGATCGCGCAGCCGGCGTGGGTGCAGATCCGCGAGTAGGCGAGGATCCCGTGCGCGTCGTAACCCTCGAGATCCGACGGCAGCCGCAGCCGGTCCGGCGGCAGTCTGATCAGGACGAGCGACGCCGCCATCTGCTCCTTCCCTTCGCCGGTCACCCCCTCGGGGAACGCGAGGTAGAAGTTGTCCTCCTCGACGTCGGAGGCCCTGTACGGGCGGCCGTGTTCGTCGACGAGCCGCTTCCCCTTGCGCCACGGCGTCTGCAGGAAGTCGCCGACCCGGAAGAGCGGCCCGAACGACACGGCCGGAGCGAGAGCGGCGAGACCGAGCATCCCACCGGCGCCGAGCAGCCCGAGCTTGAAGAAGCGCGACCTCGTGAAGCGCGTGCCGCTCTCCTCGATCACCTCGGCGATCACCTGCTGCTCGAGCTGGTGCTCGCGCGGCGGGTAGTCCTCCGCGATCTCCTCCGTCGGCACGAGCTTCAGGCCCACGAGTACGAGCGCGGCTGCGAGGAGGAGGAGCGCGAGCCCGAACAGGGCGCCGAGCAGCTGCGTCTCGTCCGGCAGCGAGTCTGCGAACGCGTAGACGAGGATGAAGCCGAGCGCCGCGAGCGACGAGAGGCCCAGCAGAAGGAGGACGCCGAGCTCCGCCCCCAGGTGCCGTGGCTGCTCGGGCACGATCCGGGTCGCGTCGGCGTTCGGCCGCCGCCGCCGGCGGGTCACGAGCAGGACGAGCGCCGACACGATTGCGCTCCGCACGCGGCTCATGTGCGGAACCTCGTCCCGATGACCAGGCAGAGCCCGATCAGCAAGGGCATCGCGATGAACCACGTGACGAGGCCCTCCGGTACCGGCCCGACGAACCCGATCCCCCAGCCGCCCGGCTTGGCCGGGTGCTGCGCGGACTCGACGTAGCGGACGATCGCGTCGAGCTGCCGGTCGCTGATCGCGTGCTGCGAGAACCTGGGCATCACGTACGGCCCGATCCGCACCGCTTCGGCCACCTGCTGCGGCGTCGCCTCGTCGAGCGGCGGGGGAAGCGCGCCGGTGACGTAGCCGCCCTGGGCGGCGACCTGGTGACATCCGGCGCAATGCTCCGCGAAGAGCGCCTGCCCCTTCGAGACGTCGCCGAGCCATGGCTTCGGCTGCGGCACCGGCGGCCCGCCGAAGCTCGCGATGTAGGCGACGAGCGCCCGGATCTGGCGGTCGCCGAGTATGAGCGGCTGCCGTCGCGGCTGCTCCCCGAGGTGGCGCAGCGGCATGTAGCCGGTGCGGAGGTAGAAGTCGGCGGCGAGAGCGCCGACTCCCTGCAACGACGGTGCGTCCGGCCCGCCCGCGGCGTTCGCGCGGTGGCAGCCGAGGCAGTACTGGCCGTAGAGGTGGGAGCCGCGGACGGCGAGCGGGCTCCTCGGCGTGCCCAACGCCGCGCCCGCCGAGCCCGCCACGAGCAGCGACGCCGCGGCGACGACGGCGAGGCTCAGGACTGCGCGCATAGCGGGGCAAAGGTCGAGAGGAGGCCGTCCATGAGCACCATCACGAGAAAGAGGACGTTCGCGACCAGCGCCGTCGTCGCGAAGAAGTGGAGCCGCGCGTACGGCGTCCGGCCGCCCCACCGTCCTTCTCCCGGCGGCCCGTCGCCGTAGTTCGTCTCGCGCGTGGCCAGGAACACGAGCACGGCCGCGGCTTCGGAGACGAGGATCAGGAGCACGGCAGCGCCGCCGATAGCGAGCTGCCACGTGTCGAAGCCGATGCCCCAGCCCGCGCCGACGCCGCAGCGGGCTTGCCCCACGCCGTAGCCGACGACGTGCTGCGCGGTCCAGGCGACCGGCGCGACGACCACGCCGATCCACTGCACGATGCTGAGCTGCCGGAGCGTGAAGCGGCCGACACGCTCGCTCGGCGACGGCGCGATCAGGGTCTCGCGCCGGGCGGGGACGATGTCGCGACCGACGTTCATATCGTCGCGCTGAGGAGGACGCCGGTGACGATCAGCGTCAGGAGGTTGACGGCGTGCCAGTAGAAGGCCACGGCCTGCACCGCGTTGAGGCGATACATCGTCAGGCCGCGCAGCAGCTTCCAGAGCAGCCAGACGACGAGCACGATCCCGACCCCGACGTGCACGTGGTCGGCGCCGAGCAGCGTGTAGTAGATCGAGCCGTACGCGTTGTCCTGCGGCGTCGAGTGCTGCAGCTGCTGCGTGAAGTCGTGGACGGCCCAGACGAGGTAGCCGCACTGGACGGCGAGCGCGCACACGAGCAGCGCCCGCGTCGACCAGAGCCGCCCGCGGCGCGCCGCGTTCGCCGCGAGCTGCATCGTCAGGCTGCTCGTGGCGAGGATCCCGACGAGGATGAGCGGCACGACGACCCGCGGCTCGGGCGTCCCCGCCGGCGGCCACTGCGGGTCGCTGAAGCGGAGGTAGTAGTACGAGCCGATGAAGGTGCCGAAGAGCGTGACCTCGCTCGCGACCAGCATCGCCATGCCCCAGAAGGCGACGCTCGGTCCCCGCCGGCGTCCGGCGAGAGCGGCGACGTCGCGCGCGTTGCGCGCCTCGGTCGTCCGCGGGACGAGCCGCTCGGGGACTCCGCCGGCGACGTAGTCCGTCATCTCATGCCTCCTGCGGCTCCTCGCCGTGCCAGCCGAGCAGCGCGAGCGCGACGCCCGACAGCGCGAACAGCGCGCCGACCCAGAGATGGAGCAGGAGCAGGACGAAGACGAGCGCCATCGCGGCCGCGAGCAGGATCGGCCACGGCGAGTCGTGCGGCATCTCGACGATCTCCGCCCACCAGCCGTCGACGGGCGAGCTCACCGGCTGCTCGTGCCCCTGCTCGAGCACCATGACCGCTTCGGCGAGCCTGCGCCGGTCCTCCACCCGGTCCGCGTAGTCCCAGTTCGCGTACGCGCTCGAGACCTTCGGGATGACGGCGAAGTTGTACTCCGGCGGCGGCGACGGGATCGTCCACTCGAGCGTCGCCCCGTGCCAGGGATCGGGCCCCGCCGGCGGCCCCCGGAACCAGCTCACGACGAGGTTCCCGAGCAGCACGACGATGCCCACGGTCGTGGTGTACGCGCCGATGGTCTCGGCCAGGTTGCTCGGCCCCCAGCCGAGCCCGCTCGGGTAGGTGTAGACGCGCCGGGTCATCCCCTCGAGGCCGACGATGTGCATCGGGAAGAAGAGGAGGTTCGTCCCGACGAAGATGATCCAGAAGCTGATCTGCCCGGGCAGCTCGAAGTAGAGCTTCCCTGTCACCTTGGGGAACCAGAAGTACATGCCGGCAAAGATCGGGAAGACCGCCGCGCCGAAGATGATGTAGTGGAAGTGCGCGACGACGAAGTAGGTGTCCGTCACCTGCTGGTCGAACGGCACCGCGAGGAACATGATCCCGGTCAGCCCGCCGGCAACGAACATGAAGATGAAGCCGGCGATGAAGAGCAGCGGCGTCTTGAAGCGCGCGCTGCCCGTGATGAAGGTCATGCACCAGGCGAAGACCTGGATCGTGCTCGGGATCACGACGATCGACGTCGCCGCGGCGAAGAAGACGACCGTGACGGTCGGCATCCCGGTGGCGAACATGTGGTGCGCCCAGACGCCGAAGCCGATGAAGACGACGAGGAGCTCGGCGACCGCGACCAGCGGGAAGGCGACCACCCGCCGTTGCGTGAAGGCCGGGATGATCTCCGTCGCGATCCCGAACGCGGGGACGATGAGGATGTAGACCTCGGGGTGGCCGAAGATCCAGAACAGGTGCTGCCAGAGGAGCACCGAGCCGCCCGCGGCGACGTCGAAGAAGTGGGTGCCGACGTTGCGGTCGAGGAAGAGGAAGATCGTGTCGGCCGTCAGCGACGGCAGCGCGAACAGGAGCCCGAACGACGCGGCGAGAAAGGCGAAGCAGAAGAGCGGCATCCGGTTGAACGACATCCCGGGCGCCCGCATCTTCAGGATCGTCACGATGAAGTTCGCCGCCGTCAGGCTCGACGAGATCCCGTTGAAGATGATCCCGAGGCAGTAGAAGTCGATCGCGGCGCCGGGGGTGAACTTCGCGTTGGCGAGCGGCACGTAGTCGAACCAGCCGGCGTTCGGCGCCATGCCCAGGGCGAGGCTGGTGTAGATAAAGAGCGCCGAGCCGAGGAAGACCCAGTAGCTCAGCGCATTCATCCGCGGGAAGGCCATGTCCCGCGCGCCGAGCATCAGCGGCAGCAGGTAGTTCCCGAACGCTCCCGTCGTCATCGGGATGATGAAGAAGAAGATCATCGTCACCCCGTGCATCGTGAAAAGCTCGTCGAAGGTGGACGGGGCGACGACGTGCTGGTTCGGCTGGATCAACTGCGTCCGGATGGTCAGCGCCTCGGCGCCGCCCGCCGCGAAGAGGACGAGCGTCGTCCAGAAGTAGAGAAGGCCGATCCGCTTGTGGTCGGTCGTCGTGACCCAGCCGAGCAGGCCGGGGCGCGCCTGCCACATGCGCTCGAGGCGGTCGAGCACCTCCTCGGCGGGGGCGGACGGAGGCGGGAGCGTGGTGGCTATTTGAGGCTCTCCAGGTACGTGACGACGGCATGGAGCCGCGCGCCGGTGAGCTGGAGGTCCGGCATCTGGTTCCCCGGCTTGAAGTGCTGGGAGTCGACGATCCAGCGGCTGAGGTAGCTCCTCGTGTTCGGGATCGTCAGCCCGGCGAGCGTGGTGCGGCTCGCGAGGTGCGTGAGGTCGGGGCCGAGGTAGCCGGTCGCGGCGGTGCCGCGGATCGTGTGGCAGCTCGAGCACGGCCCGCTCAGGAAGACGCGCTCGCCCTGCCGCGCCGGCGAGCTCGGCGCCGCGGCCGCGGGCGCGGCCTGCTTCCGCAGCCACGCCCGGAACTGCGCCTTCGGCTGCGCGAAGACGAACATCGCCATGTGCGCGTGCTGGAGCCCGCAGTACTCCGCGCACTGGCCGCGGTAGGTCCCGGCCCGGTTCGCGTAGAGCAGGATCCGGTTCCGTTCGCCCGGGATCGTGTCGATCTTCCGGTTCAGCGTCGGCACCCAGAAGCTGTGGATGACGTCGGCGGTGGTGGCGACGAGGTTGATCCGCGTGTCGACGGGAATGTGCATCTCGTCGGCCGTGACCGCCTTCGTCCCCGGATACCGGAACTCCCAGTACCACTGGTGACCGATGGCCTCGATGGTCATGGCCGTGCGGGACGCGGCCGGCGCTTCGGTCACGTTCATGATCAGGCCGTCCGAGACGATGAACAGGGCGACGACGACCGCGATCGGGAAGACGACGCCCATCCCGACGACCACCCACCAGCCGGTGCGTTCCCCCGGATGCGGGTCGTCCGGGTCGGGGCGGCGGCGGCGGCGGATCCACGCGAGGACGAGCAGGCCGGTGACGAGCGCGAGGCCGCCGAAGGCGACGGCCGTCATCACCCAGAAGAGATTCGCGAGGTCGGTGCTCGCATGACTGTGGGGGTTGAGCGCGTTCTGCTCGCCGCCGCAGCCGGCGAGCGCCAGCGGGAGGAGCGCCAACGCAGCTCCCGCGAATCCCCTGCGCGGCTTGACCCCCCGAGACGTAATCAAGGTGGAAAACGGGTACCCGAGCGCGTGCGGCAAAAAACCGCGGCCACCCGATGAACGGCTGGAACCTCGATCCGCTCGAGATCGCCGTCGTGGCGCTGTCCGGCGCGCTCTACTGGCGGCGGGCACGGACGCTTGCCCGGCGCGGACGGCCGGTGTCGCCGCTGCGGGTCGCAGCCTTCGCCGCAGGATTGCTCACGGTCCTGCTCGCGCTCGTATCTCCGATCGACACGATCGGCGAGGAGCGGCTGTTCTCCGTGCACATGCTGCAGCACCTGCTGCTCGGCGACGTGGGCGCCCTCCTGCTCGTGCTCGGCCTCGACGGGCGGCTGCTGCAGCCCCTCCTGCGCGTGCGGATCGTGCACCGCCTGCGCGTGCTCGCACACCCGCTCGTCGCGCTCCCGCTCTGGGCGGCGAGCTTCGTCGTCTGGCACCTGCCCGTGCTGTTCGACGCAGCGCTGCGGAGCGACGCGATCCACGCGCTGCAGCACTCGCTCTTCATCGGGCTCGGGATGCTGCTGTGGGCCGCGCTGCTCGAGCCGCTGCCGGGGCCGGCGTGGTTCACCGCGCCGTTGAAGATCCCCTACGTCCTCGCCATGTGGCTCGTGATGCTCGTCCTGTCCCAAGTCTTCATCTGGTCGAGCCACGTGTACTACGCGCCGTACGCGCACGACCCGACGCTGTGGGGGCTGAGCCACCTCGCCGACCAGAGGGCCGGCGGCGGCGTCATGCTCGTCGAGAGCGCCCTGACGATGCTGCCGGCCCTCGTCTGGGTGCTGCTCCAGGTGCTGCGGGAGAGCGAGGCACGCCAGCGCCTGGTAGACGCCGGCGCGACCCCGGCAGCCGCATCCCGCGCCGCCCGCTACGGCCGCGCCTGAGCCGAGACTCGCTCAGGCGAGAGGACGCTGGCCCAGGCGAGTGGCAGAATGGGTTCCGATGGAGCAGCCAGGCTCGCTCCTGCCGTATATGTCCGATCCCGCCTGGTCGATCGGGACGAATCGTCGCGTCGGTGGCCTCGCGGGATCGGGGACCCCCGGCGAAATCCGGATTGAAGACGGAAGACTTCTGCTGATCGACTACCTGGCGGACCATCCACTCGAAGAGCCCATCGTCTCCTGCCCGGTTCAAGCAGTCACAGTCTCGCCCGTGCGGGGTTGGTTCGGAACTGGAGTACGCCTCGACTTAGGCGAGGAAGGTCAGTGGTACGTCATGCCTCCGAAACAACGACGCCGTGAGACTCAACGCCTAATCGACGCGATAGCTGAGGCGCAGCGGGCACTGTAGCGCTCAGGGGTCATTCCGGGACGCTGGCCCAGGCGAACGCCTGATTCCCCGATTGAGCTAAATCCGCCAACCCCGGCCCGCCGATATAGGGATGATGCTCGCGCAAACCCCCAACTTGCCGCCGGCACTTCAGCGCATAGCGACGACGCCGGTTCTGGCCTCCGAGAGGCCGGCTGGATTCCCCCACGTCAAGATCAGCCGCCTGGCCGCGAACCGACACATTCACACACTCGGCGGCGTACGCATCGACTTCAGTAACAGCCACGCATCCGAATCGGAGAGCTATGCGCTCTTGAGGACCCACGCCGCGGCCGTCAGGCTCGCACGCAGAGAGTCAGCAGTGCGAACTGGTGGCCTCTTCTACGTGCGGGCAGTGGCGGTAGGACGGTTCGCGGTAGGAGTGACGGCGCTGACCAAGGCAAACGCAAAGGCCTTTCTCGCGCTCGCCTTATCGCACCTTCGCCACAGCGAACGCTGAGCATCGCCCCCAAGCACGTGGAGCTGTCGCTCTAAATGCGTCCGCCGCGATCCCCGCGAGAACCACGACTATGATGAACGGAGGAGCGCGAGGCATGAAGAAGCTATTGAGCTTCACAGCCGTACTGATTCTCTCTGGAGCAATTGCCGCTACCGCTGCCGCTTCCCTGAGGACGTACATCGTCGGAACGAAGTACGTCAAGGGCGTTGGCACCGTCGGATCCTTCAAGGGAACGGTGAAAAAGCCCTACAAGATCATCCTCTACTGCGAGGGCGTCAACGCTCGCTGCGCCACGACGGTGGTTTGCGTGAAGGGCACGAACAACCTCACCCAGAGTCGATCTGGCCTTACCCCCGGCACCTGGAATTTGAAGAAGTCCAGTTGGTACCGACCGGATAGTTGTCATTTCGGGGTGACGATCAAATCAGGCGCCAGGAATGCACGGGCGACTGTTCAGGCCACCGTTCGTTCCTGAATAGAACACCCGGCCGCTGTCAGCTACTGCTTGACCTGGCTCACCAGAGCTCGCCGCCGGTCAGGACGTAGAGAAACGGCACGATCGGCACGAGTAGGAAGACGGCCCAGACGAGCTTCCGGACGCCGCTCAGGTCGTCGCGGCCGAGGAGGTTGATCCAGGCGAGCACGACGGCGAGCGGGTGGATGAAGCAGACGAGGATTTCGAGGAGCTTTTTCATGCCTGCCGTTGCCCCGGCTAGACCGGCCGTAATCCGCCTGCCCCCTTACTTCCTGATGATGCGCGTGGGATCGGAGATGGAGGTCGTGCGTCCGGCGCCGTTCCAGGCCGTGACCTCGACGCGGATCCGGTGGCCGACGTCCCTCCTCGTCAGCTTGTAGTCGGGCTGCACCCCGACCTTGACCCGGATGCACGTGCCGTTCGCGCATTGCAGCCGCACGCCCGTGATCCGCGCGCATACGTTCCCCTTCGCCGAGCAGCGCAGCCACTGGTCCCTGAACACGTACGGCGAGCGGGTCCATGTGGCGCCCGTCTCGTAGATGACCTGCCCGACCCTCTTCTTGCCCCCGATCCACGGCTTGTGCTTCGTGCCCGGAGGCTTGGCCTCTACGGGCCCGCTGCCGCTGGAGTGGGCCACCGTCGACCCTGCGGCGTTGGTGGCCGTCACGTCGGCCGCGAGAACATGACCCACGTCGGCGGCGACGACCGTGTAGGTCGCCGCTGTCGCGCCCGGGATGTTCGCGCAGCGCGTGAAGAGCGAGCTACAGCGCAACCACTGGTACGTGAAGGCGGCCTCCGTACTCCAGCTCCCGTTCGTGGTGCTGAGGGTCCTTCCGACCCCGGGCGACCCGTTGACGATCGGGCCGACCGTCGAGACAGGCGGACCGGTGTCCCCGCTCGCAGTCGCGGCTCCGAGCGCCGCCACGATCCCGACAAGAGCAACCTGTGCGACAAGCAGCCGCCTAGCCACCACGGTCTCCTTCTGTCTCCCGTGATCGTTCGGACGCCGAAAGCTCCCGGGAGTTAGGCCATACTCCCCGGCATGGCCACGAAAGCCGACTTCACCGACGAGGAGTGGCAGGCGATGCAAGAGGGGATCGCCGGCGCGGGCATGTTCGTCGCGCTCGTCGACCGGGGTTTCTTCGACAGCTTCAAGGAAGCGAGCGCGCTCGCCCACCATCTCCGAGAAGCGCACGAGCACAGCGACAGCGTCCTGGTCCGCGACCTGGCGACCGGGAAGGACCGGCCGTTCGGGATGTCCGACTCGCCGGAGGAGATCGAGCAGAAGACGGTGGCGACGCTTCGGCAGGCCGTCGCGCTGCTGGAGGCGAAATCGCCCGAGGATCTCCCTGCCTACCGGCAACTCGTCCTGGAGGTCGCCCAGTCGGTGGCGGAGGCGGCGAAGGGAGTCTCGCCGCAGGAGAACCAGGCGCTCGAGAGCATCCGCGCGGCGCTGGGCTAGAGCGGCTAGAGCACGTCGAGGAGCATGTGCACCTCGCCGACCCGCTCGAAGCCGAAGCGCTCGAGGACCGGCCGCGACATCGAGCCTCCCTGAGTGATGAGCGCCGGTGTCCCGAGCGCGACGGCGTCGTCCCAGCGGGCCCGGATCAGCGCCCGGTAGGCCCCGCGGCCCCGCGCGCGGGCGAGCGTGGCGCCGCCGTACAGAAGCAGGCCCTGCTCGGTCGGCGAGGCAGTGCCCGTGCAGACGATCTCGCCGTCCAGCCAGACCGCGTGCCTGAGGTTGGGGCTGTCACGGAACCGCTCGGGCAGGAGGCGACGGGCTTCCTCGATCTCCTCGGGCGTCGCCTCGAAGGCTTCCCATTGAACCCGTGCGGCAGCCTCGAGCTCCTCGAGCGTCTCGACCCGGCGCGCCTCGAAGATCGGCGCGATCGCGGGCGGCTCCCGCGTGAGCACGAGCGCCACGGCGTAGGGATCCTTGTCGAGGACGAGCCCACGCTCGAGCAGCGCCTCGACGAGCCCCGGCGCCGCCGAGCTGCCGACCTCCCACTGCGTCCGGCTCCGTCCACGGGCGCGCAGCTCCGCCCGCACCTCGGCGAGCACGTCGTCGACCTGCTCGAGAGGGAACCGCTGCCGCTGCACCGTGTTCCAGGTCGACCCGGCACCGAGGCAGAGCGTGTAGCGGCCGGTGTCCATCCGCTCGTCGCCCGGCGCCAGCGGCCCGAAGGAGTTCGGATACTCCGCGACCTCACGCAGCACCCGGAGGACGCTAGCGGAGCCGCCGCGGTCCCAGCTTCCGAGGCTCGCCGTCGTCCGAACGGTTAACACGACCCCCCGAGACGGAGGACGCATGGCTCGTTCGGCTGTGTCGGCGGTTGCCACCGGTGCCCTCGTCGCGGTGCTCGCGACCGCGAGCGCCTCGGCGGCGAGCCGGCCGGAGACGGTCAAGCTGAAGGTCAGGGTGACCGGCCTCGGGACGGTGCGCGTGACGGGGAGCGGCTCGTTCACCTGCCGCTCGTATCGATCCCGATAGCGGGGATCCGGCCAATCCGCGCCGGCGGCCGGGTTCCAGTACACGCTCGTGAACGTGTCTCTGACGTACGTGGGGAGCGGAGGCTTTCCGACCGACATCGATTCCTTCCTGTACGGCCGGTCGCAGCCGGGCGCAGAGGGAGAGGTGAGCGGCTTGTACCCACCCGACTTCTGCGAGCCGCCCCAACCCGACGCCGACTCGGGCGGCCAGCTCGCGAAGGGCCAGACCGTGACCGGCAACCTCTGCTACGAGATCGCATCGGACGACGCGAGCACTCTGCGGCTGCTGGGCTTCGCGATCGGCCCCAGCCGCACGCACTACCTCGTCTGGTTCGCGCTTCGCTAGTAGGTTCAGCGCCTTGCCGGAACCACCGTGAAGGGCCTGCTCCAGGCGCGCTGCCAGTACTGGCCGCCGCCCGCCGGCTGGCTGTTCGCCTCCACGATGTAGATCGTTCGCGCCCGAGGGCGGACCCCGAGCTGCCAGTTCAGGTGCCAGCCATGGGTCGTCGCACGGACGACCCTGATGCGGTGGAACGGGTGGTGCCGGTCGTGCCGCGCGAGCACGACGACGGGCTGCGGAGCGGGCGGCCCCGGCGGCGAGAGGATCGGGACGTCGAGCTCGCCGTGCAGCCTCAGCGTCGCCCCGGGCGCGATCCTGTGCGTCCTCGCGGTGAGCGTGACGGCGCGCCCCTCGGGAACGACGTCGATCCTCGCCTGCGTCGACCCGTCCACCGTGTACGCGAACTGTCCGGCGAACTGCGAGAAGCCGCCCGTGCACTGGCCGTAGCCCCCGGGTGCAACCTGGAACGAGCAGCGCCCGTCGGCGAAGACGACGGTATGAGCCACCGTGTCCTGGTTGAGCCAGACCGGATACAACCCGGCCGGGAGCGTCAGTACCGACGGAGACGGGCCGTTCGGGGTCAGCGCGATGTACACCGCTCGCAGCGCCGAGCCGTCCGCCGGGAAGGCGAGCACGGCCAGGACGCCCACGAGAGCGACCTGCGCGGTGAGGCGCCATCTGCGCACCATGATCGACGACCGTAGCGCCGCAGGCGCGGACCCACCCGCGCCCTTTGTTTAGAGGGATCCGTACACTCGTACCACCGGGGTGCCGCGCACGGTGCGGCTGAGATCACACCCGTCGAACCTGATCCGGGTCATGCCGGCGAAGGGAGGCAAGTGGACGAGGAGCGCACACCGAGCTGGGGCATCACTCCGGTCCCCGAGCGCCTGCGGACTCTGGGCGGGCTCGAGAACGGGATGCTGTGGAGCAGCCTCGGCCTCAGCCTGCTCGTCCTCGTCGCCGGCGCGTTCCTCGTCCCCGCCCTCTCGCTGCCCGAGGCGCTGCTCGCGATCGTCGTCGGCGCGATCTTCGGCAACGCGCTGCTGGGCGGCGCCGCCGCGATGGGAGCGGAGGCGGGCGTCCCGGCGATGGTGCTGCTGCGGGCGCCGCTCGGCCGCGCGGGCTCGTACCTCCCCACCGGGCTCAACGTCCTCCAGAACCTCGGCTGGACGGTCTTCGAGGTGCTCGTGATCGCCGCCGCCGCGCAGGCGCTCGCGGGCGGGCCGCTCTGGGTCTGGAAGCTCGCGGCCGCGGCGGCGGCGACGGTCCTCGCCCTCGTCGGGCCGGTCGGGTTCGTGCGCGAGTGGGTGAAGCGTGTCGCGTTCTGGGTCGTCCTCGCCTCGCTTGCCTACCTCACCTGGTGGACGCTGCACGACGCCGACCTCGGTGCGCTCTGGTCGCAGCCCGGCACGGGCGGGCTCAGCTTCTGGCAGGGAGTCGACATCGTGGTCGCGATGCCGGTCTCGTGGCTGCCGCTCGCGGCCGACTACACCCGCTTCTCGAGGACTCCCCGCGGCGCGTTCTGGGGCGCCGGCATCGGCTACCTCCTGCCGAACGTGTGGCTGTACGCGCTCGGCGCGATCCTGCTGCTCACGCGCGGGCTCTCGGATGCGCCGTCCGTGATCACCGCGATCGCGGCCGGCGGAGCCGGCGCGGCGGTCGCACTCGTCGCACTCGGGATCGACGAGACGAAGGAGCCGTTCGCCAACATCTATTCGGCGGCCGTCTCCGTCCAGAACGTCCTGCCTCGGGTGCCCCAGCGGCTGCTCATCCTCGCCGTCGCGGTCGTCGCAACGGCCGGAGCCTTCGTGATCGACCTCGTCCAGTACCAGGAGTTCCTCTACCTGCTCGGCTCGTTCTTCGTGCCGCTGTTCGGCGTGCTGCTCGCGCAATGGCTCGCCGGAAACCGCGACGCATTCGCGGCGCCCGAGATCCGGCCCGGCCAGATCGCCGCGTGGCTCGCCGGCTTCTGCCTCTACCAGTGGCTCGCGCCGGTCGGGCCGCAGCGATGGGTGCACCTGGTCGACCACACGCATCCGGGCCAGGGAGCGATCGGCGGCTCGCTGCCGAGCTTCGTCCTCTCCTTCGCCCTGTCGCTCGCGCTTACGCTTGCGAGTCGTGCGATCGCTCGCCGTCATCGGGCCTCTGACGCGCGACCTGCGGGGATCCCGCAGTGAACCGCAAATCGGCGGCGGCCCCTGGTACGCCGCGCGGGCGCTGCGGATGCTCGGGCAGGAGGGGCTCGTGGTGGCGAAGTGCGGTGAGCCCGAGCGGCGCGCGTACCTCCGGCGCCTCGCGGCGCTCGGCCTGCGCGTGTCGCTCTCGGCGGCCGGCGAGACGACGTCCTTCTCCTTCAGCTACGACGCCGAGGGACGGCGCGAGATGCGGGTCGAGGCGGTCGGCGAACCGTGGCACGAGGGAGACGAGCCGGAGCTCGCGCTGCGGCGGGTCGAGTGGGTGCACGTCGCGCCGGTGCTGCGCGGCGACTTCCCGCCGGAGGCGCTCGAGCGGATCGCGCGCCGCCGGCGGGTGCTGCTCGACGGTCACGGCCTCGTCCGCGCCCGCCGGGTCGGCCCGCTCGAGCTCGACGGCGACTTCGATCCCGCCCTCCTGCGCCACGTCTCGATCCTCAAGCTCGCCGACGAGGAGGCGCACGCGATCATCGGCGACGCCGAGCTCGAGGAGCTGCGAGGGCTCGGCGTACCCGAGATCGTGGTCACGTTCGGCGCCGGCGGGTCGCTCGTCGTCACCCGCGACACGGCCGTGCGCGTCGTCGTCCGCCCGGCGCGCGGCGACCCGACGGGGGCGGGCGACGCCTTCTCGGTCGCGTACCTTGGCGCCCGCGCAGCGGGGCACCGGCCGATCAGCGCGGCCCGGCGAGCCAGCGCTCTCGTCTCGGCCCTCCTTAGTAACACTGTGTCACTAGGAAGGACACGTCGGTGATCGCGGCGGTCGGGACCCTGGCGGGGGTCTTCCTCGTCGACGTCGAGGCCGAGCAGCTGCTCGGCGAGGGGAGCGAGGTGCCGACGGCCGAGCGCCCCGAGGTGGGGCTGCCGCGCGTGGTCGCCGCGGCGCAAGCCGGATCGACCGTGGTCGCGGTCGTCGAGCGGCGGCCGCCGCTCATGCTCTCGAACGACGGCGGCCTCACCTGGCGCGAGGCCGGCGGCGGCCTTCCTCCCGGCTTCGCGGTCGCGGTCGCGGAGGACGAGCCCGACCGGATGCTCTACGCCGCGCGCAACCGGCTCTACGTCTCGACGAACGGCGGCGTCTTCTGGAGCTCGCTCCCCTTCGAGCTGCCGGACATCGAGTCGGTCGCCTGGATCGACTGAAGCCAGCTGCGCACCTCCCGCGGCGTCCGCAGCCGCACGACGTCCAGATGAGGGAGCGCTTCGTACCGGGGCGGCCACTTCTGCCGATACGTGCCGTGCTGTCTCACGACCCACCAGACGATCGAGTCCCGCGAGAGGGTGAGGCGCAGCGACTCGCGGTTGCCGTTCCAGAGCTCCTCGCGGCTGAGGATCCGCCTGCCGGTCCGCCACAACACGCGCCGCAGAGTCAGGCCGAACGGCAGGTCGAGGAAGACGACCGTGTCGGCGCGCTCGAGCACGAACGTGCCGAGCTTGCCGTGGTAGTTGCCGTCGGCGACCCAGCCGTCCGGCGCGGCGGCGAAGGCCGCGTCGACACGCGCCCGCAAGACGTCCGCGGGCGCCTCCTGCCAGCCCGCCTCGTGGTGGAGCGCGTCGAGCTCGATGTGCGGAACGCCGAGCGTCTCCGCGAGCTCGCGCGCGAGCGTCGTCTTGCCCGTGCAGGAGCCGCCGATGACCGAGACCCGCCTCACAGCCGGAACTCCCCGCGCGCGACGACCACCGCCGAGCCGCCGACCTCGACCTCCTCGGGCGAGCGGGCGACGGCGTGGAGCGTCGACGGCCGCCCGATCTCCTCGCCCTGCCGGATCACGATCTCCTCCCCGAACGCGATCCTCCCGTGCCGGGCCAGATGGAGCGCAAGCGGCCCGGCGGCGGAGCCGGTCGCGGGGTCCTCAGGAACCCCGTGGGCGGGGACGAACACGCGCGACTTCCAGGTCTCGCCGTCGCGCGCGAAGCAGTCGGTGCCGCGGGGGTTGAGCGCCAGCAGCGCCTCGAAGTCGGGCCGGAGCGCCGCCACCGCCGCGGGCGAGTCGAGCTCGACGAGGACGTGCTCCGGCCCCTGGCGATAGAGCTCGACGGGGAGGCCGCTCTCCTCCACGCCGAGCAGCGCGAGCAACTCCTCCGCGCGGTCGTACGGCTCGAAGCTGCACGGCGGCTGCCGCATCCAGCCGAAGGCGACCCGCGACCCGTCCCGCTCGAGGCGGACAGGCACGACGCCTGCGCCGGTCTCCAGCCATAACTCGTCGAGCTGCAGCGGCCCGGCGAGCACGAACGCCGTCCCGAGCACCGGATGCCCGGCGAACGGCAGCTCGAGCGCGGGCGTGAAGATGCGGATCTTCGCGTGCCCCTCGCCTTCCGAGGGGTAGACGAACACCGTCTCGGAGAAGTTGATCTCGCGCGCGAGCGGCTGTAGCCGGTCCTCGGGGATCTCCCGCGCGTCGGTGAAGACGGCGAGCTGGTTGCCCGCGAACGGCACGTCGGTGAATACGTCGGCGATGACGAAGCGGAACGTGGCCATGCCGCCGACGACTGTACCGCCGGGTCCCGTCTACCCTTCCGCGCGGATGTACGCGATCGAGGTCAGCGGCCTGCGCAAGGCCTACGGGAACCTCGAGGCGGTGCGGGGGGTCGACTTCCAGATCGAGGAGGGGGAGGTCTTCGGGCTCCTCGGGCCGAACGGGGCGGGCAAGACGACGACCGTCGAGATCCTCGAGGGCTACCGCAAGCGCGACGCCGGCGAGGTCCGCGTGCTCGGGAGCGATCCAGACCGGCCTGCGCCGGACTTCCGCGAGCGGATCGGCGTCGTCCTGCAGCAGTCGGAGCTCTGGGCGAACCTCACCGTCCGCGAGACGCACGCGATGTTCGCGGGCTACTACCGCGCTCCACGCGCTGTCGACGAGGTGATCGCGCTCGTCGGGCTCGAGAAGAAGGCCCACGCGCGGGTGAAGACGCTGTCGGGCGGGCAGAAGCGGCGGCTCGACCTGGGAGTCGCGCTCGTCGGCGATCCCGAGCTCGTCTTCCTCGACGAGCCGACGACGGGCTTCGACCCGCAGGCACGGCGGGCGGCGTGGGAGATGATCCGGTCGCTCCGCTCGCTCGGCAAGACCGTCGTGCTCACCACGCACTACCTCGACGAGGCCGAGCAGCTCGCCGACCGCGTCGCGGTGCTGCGCGAAGGGCTGATCGTGCGGGTCGGCACGCCTCGCGAGCTCACGACGACCGACCTGCAGACCGAGATTCGCTACCGGCAGAACGGCGAGGAGGTGCTCGTGCGCACGGACGAGCCGACCCGCGTGCTCGCCGAGCTCACGTCGGCGGCGGTCGCCCGTGGCGAGGAGCTCGACGGCCTGCAGGTACGGCGGCCGTCGCTCGAGGAGGTCTATCTCACGCTCACCGCCGAGGTGGAGGAAGAGGCGCCGTCGGAGGTCGAGGCGTGAGCGCCGAGGCGATCCCGATCGGTACGCGACGCCCCGCCCGGCGGCTCTTCCTCCACCAGCTCCGCTCGGAGCAGCTCGTCTTCTGGCGCAGCCGCGAGGCGGCGTTCTTCATCTTCCTCTTCCCCCTGCTGCTCTTCCTCCTGCTCGGCTCGGTCTACTCGGGGAGGATCTACGGCGTGCCGGCGCCCCAGGCGCTGCTGGCGGGGCTGATCGGCTACGGCTGCGCGAACACGGCCTTCGCAGGCCTCGCGATCCAGCTCGTGCTCCGGCGCGAGAACGGGATCCTCAAACGGCTCCGCTCGACCCCGCTGCCGCCGGCGACCTACATCGTGGCTGTGCTCACCTCGACGCTCTTCGTCTTCGCGCTCCAGACGCTGGCTCTCTTCGGAATGGGGCGCGCGCTCTACAGCACGCCGTTCCCCTCGGACTGGGGCTCACTCGTTGCGACGATTGTGATCGGCGCAGCGGTCTTCGCCGCGCTCGGGACGGCGACCGCGTCGGTGATCCGCTCCGCGGAGGGCTCCTCGGCGGTGGTCAACTTCATCCTGCTGCCGATGGCCTTTCTCTCCGGCGCGTTCGGGCCGACGCGCCACTACCCCGCGTTCCTGCGCGCGATCGGCGACGTGCTGCCGCTCAAGTACTTCATCAACCTCGTCAACGCCGTCTACCTGCACGGTCACGGCGTCTGGACGCGGCCGCAGGATCTCGCCGTGCTCGCGGCCTGGGGAGTCGCGGGGCTCGTCTTCACGCATTTCCGCTTCGGCTGGGAGCCGCGCGAAAGGTAGTTAGAGGTTCGCGCTCTCGGGATACGGGAGCAGCATGGGGTCAAGGCCACTGCTGGACGAGCCGGCGATCTCGCTGCTCGTGCGCGAGCACGAGGAGCCCGGCATCGAGGTTCGCGTCAACTTCGGCGTCTTCGCCGGGCGGCATGCGACGCCGGCGGAGATCGACGAGCTCGCGGCGGCGTTGCGCGAGAGCGTGCCGATGTTCGCCATCGTCGCGGAGGACCGGCACGAGTTCGGCGACGACGTCGAAGCCGCGTTGCACCAGGTCGTCGTCGAGGTGCCGCGGGAGAACGGCGGCGAGAATCCCGACCTGCTCGCCGAGCAGATCGTCCGTATGGCGAACGACTGGGCGCTCGAATGCATCGCCTCGCGCCACGGCGGCGGCGAGCTCTAACAGCTAAGCCGCCGAGTAGGTCACCGCCACCGTCGCCTGGATCTGCTGCGTGCCTGCCTCGATCGGCGGAGCGGCCGAGTCCCTTGCCGCGGCAAACAGCGGCATCGGCGTGGCGCTGCCGCCCTCGTGCACCTTCAGGGCGGTGCCGAGCGTGAGCCCGGCGGCGTCGGCGATGGCCCGCGCCTTCGTCCTGGCGTCGGCGAGCGCCCGCGCGAGCGCCTCGCCGTAGAGGGAGCTCCGGTCCGCGGTGTCGAGGGTCGGCCCGTCGACGTTGTTCGCCCCCGCCCGGACTGCGGCGTCGACGAGAGCGCCCGACTTGCCGAGCGCCGCCGTGACCCGGACGGAGTTCGACGCCTGGTAGCCGGTGATCCGCATGCCGTCGCTCGACGTCTGTGGCCACAGCGACACCTGGGTCGTCTGGATGTCGGAGCCCGCGACGCCCGCCTTCTCGAGCGCGTCGATGACGGCCCGCGCCTGCCGGGCGTTCTCGCTCAGGGTGCCCGCGGCCGTCGCGGTGCGGGTCTGAACGCCGAAGTCGAACGAGGCACGGTCGGGCGTCGCATCGACGGTGCCGTTTCCGGTCACCGTGATCATGGCTCCGGTGGAGGGCGTGGCCGTGCGGCCCAGGTGCGGCTGCGCGACGCCCGCGATCGCGGCGGCGGCGAGCAGCACGACGGCGACGATGAGGATCCTGCCGAGTCTGTTCATGCCTCACATACGGCGCCGCGCCATCGAACGTCACGGGGATTGCTTGAATCCGCTGCGTGCAACTTCCCGAGTTCAGGTACCACCCGGATCCGCAAGCGACCGGCGCCGTTGCCGCATCCGACAAGCAATGCAGGCGGTGCGGCGAGGCTCACGGCTTTATCTACACCGGCCCTGTCTACGCGGTGGAGGAGCTGGATGGTTGTCTTTGCCCGTGGTGCATCGCAGACGGTTCCGCAGCGGAGGAATTCGCCGCTGAATTCACGGACGTGGGCTGGGGCGTACCGTCCGACGTACCCGAGGCCGTGCTACAGGAAGTCAGTACGCGCACGCCCGGCTTTTCCGGGTGGCAACAAGAGCATTGGCTTTACCACTGCTGCGACGCTGCGGCGTTCCTCGGTCGGGTCGGATGGGCCGAGCTGCAGTTGTATCCGGACGCGATCGAATCACTCCAGACCGAGCACGACGTCGACTACGTGATCGCGCTCGACGTCGACGGCGAGGCAACGGCTTACCTGTTTCGTTGTCGCCACTGCGATCGCCACATCGCCTACGCCGACTCCGCCTAGTCTTCGCCACGTGCCGGATAGGTTGGATCACGGTCATGAACCGAGGGCGGAGGAGATCGCCCTGCACCAGCGTTTCCTGACGTTGCAGACTCAGATGGAAGCGGCATCCGCCGAGGGAGACGAGCGCGAGATTCGCCGTTTGCGCCCGCTGCTCGAACGGGCGCGGAAGCGCTGGATCGCGGCCAACATGCGCGTCACGCGCAATCGCTGACTCGCCAGGAACAGCACGCTCGCCTGGGCCGGTGTTCCGGAATCTCACCTGGTGAACCGACGCAGGAAGTCGCGAGAGTAGTAGTAGCGACGCGGGTAGACCTGAACGCTGACGCGTGGTGGTGAGTAGTACGGCTCACCACGCCGGTACCCGAAGTCGACTCGCACGACTCCTACGACGGTTCCATTCTCGCCACCGGCTGCCGCAGCTAACCACTGCACATCGTTGTGCCTGCATGGGAACCAAGTCGCGGGATAGCCGGGCTGCAGCGGTCGATGCGCGACGAGCCTTCCTGCTCGGAACCTAGCGCCGCCGCTTTGCCCGCCCGCGTAGACCTGGATCCCGAGCGACTGGCCGGGAGAGCCGTGGCCGGAGCAGTTGTCGCGCCAATAGACCTTTCCGATCTCCGGCAGTACCGCGAGCACGACCTGCCGGTGGCGAAGTGTGCTCGCCGCTGCCGATGCGTGCGAGGCGGCGCGGATGACCAAAGGGTGCCCTTGTGACACCTGCACGAGCCGTGTCGTATAAGGAGGCGGTGAAACACTGGCTCGCCGTTGTCATGGCCGTTGGCCTCGGAGCCAGCCTGGCGGGCTGCGGTTCCAGCCATCGCGCCAAGGGGTCCAGCCGCGTCAAGCTTGTCGACGGCACGATCCTGATCGGTCAAGCCGTGACGGACACCTATCTGCGGGAATCCGTACTCGGGATCAAAGTCGGCACGAAAGTACGGGAGGTGCGAGCCCGGCTAGGGGAACCTTTCGCGAAGGTGGCTGCCGGCCCTCAGACCTGCTGGGCGTACCACGCGAGTCGAGGCGGATCGGCGTCGTCGATGTCGCTTGAAGACGGGACCTCGTCGGCGCTCGACGCAATCGACTTCTGCATGAGCCCCGACCAGCGAGTGAAACGGATCTCGATCGGCGTTCACGGCTGATCGACGCTCGCCTGGACCAATGTTCAGGACTGATCCGGGAGCCCGCCTATGCTGGGAATCGTGGTGAGGGAGGGCAGAAGCGAGGACTTCGCGGCCGCCGCTGAGCTGTTGAACCGTGTCTGGCCGTACCGCGTCGGATCTGAGCGGAGTCTCCGACATGCGTCTGACGCGGAGCCGCCGGAGGCGCACCGCCGCTACTGGGCGGCCGAACACGACGGCAAGTTTGCCGGCTGGGCGACGGCGGCAATCGAGGACCAAAGCGCCGAGCACCCTGGCTTTTTGCAGGTCAGTGTT
>JBJMKE010000009.1:0-6068 GCA_045806005.1 Gaiellaceae bacterium | reverse complement strand
CTTCTCGTTGCAGCGCCGGGCCGTCTCGAGCTGCGCCGGCGTCGGATCGACGCCGACCACGCGGGCCGCGCCGGCCTTCTTCAGCCACGCGCCGAAGTACGCGGTGCCGCAGCCGAGCTCCACGACGTCCATGCCGGCCACGTCGGGCAAGGCATGCAGCTCGGACTCGAGGACACGGAAGACTCCCCAGTCGACCTCGTCTCGCGCCCACGCCTCCTCGGCACGGGCGTCGGTGTGAGCCGCGTTCGCGCGGGTCCACGCCTCGATGTTCGGGTGGGTCATCCGAACCAGAGGGCGATCTCGCGCTCGGCCGACTCGGGCGAGTCGGAGCCGTGCACGAGGTTGTCGGGCATCGAGGAGGCGAGGTCGCCGCGGATCGTGCCCGGCGCGGCGTTGGCCGGGTCGGTCGCGCCGATCGTCGCGCGCAGGGTCGCGATCGCCCCCTCGCCTTCGACGACGAGGGCCCATGTCGGCCCCGAGGTGATGAACTCGACGAGCTCGCCGAAGAACGGCTTCTCGCGGTGCTCGGCGTAGTGCTCCTCCCCGAGCTCGCGGTCGGCGGTGACGAGCCTCCCCTCCCGGATCGCGAAGCCGCGCGCCTCGATGCGCCCGACGATCTCGCCGGCGAGCCGGCGCTGCACGGCGTCGGGCTTGATCAGGATGAGGCTCCGCTCGAGGGCCATCAGCGAAGACGGCGGCGTCGTGTGCCGAGTGCGGGCGGCGTCCCGGGCGCTGCCGGCTCGATCGGCGTCTCGCAGTACGGGCAGACCTGCCAGATCGGCTCGAGCGGCGAGCCGCAGCTCACGCACGCGTGCTTGAGCTTCGTCGTGCAGACGGGGCAGACGAGGTAGCTCGCGTCGGCCTCCGCATGGCAGACCGGGCACCGGCGGTCGTGCGCCGTGATCCGCTCCTCCATCGCCTTGATCTCGAGCTCGCGCTCGCGCACGTCCTCGAGGTACTCCGGCGGGCGGAACAGCATGTAGATGAAGGGGCCGACGAACGGGATCACGAGCGCGACGAGCGTCGAGAGCCCGATCAGCATCGGATCCTCGATCCGGCGCTTCGCGTCCTTGTACGTCCAGTAGCCGAGCGACAGCCAGAGCACGAAGCCGAAGAAGCCGAGCCCGTTGATGATGGCGTGCGCGGTGCCGGTGCTGATGAAGCTGGAGAGCATCAGATGAGAATCCTGCCTATAAGCCAGCCCACCGCGAAGGCAGTACCCACCACAACGACCAGGGCGGTGGTGCCCAGAGCGAACATCGAGAGCTTCTCGCCCGGGCTATAGGCCGCTGACTCCTCCACTGAGATCGGCCAGAAGGTACAGGGAGCCCGTGACGACCACCGCGCCTCCGGGGCCCGCGAGCTCGAGCGCGCGGGCGCGGGCGGACGCAGGCGCGGACACGGCCTCGACGCGCTCGAAGTGCGCGGTGCCCAGCGCCGCGAGCTCGGCGGCGGGAAGCGTCCGGTCGTTGCTGCTCTCGGTCGCGACGAGCGTCGGGCCCAGCACCGACAGGGCCTCGAGCATCATCCCGGGCCGTTTGTCGCGAAGGATCGAGGCGACGACCATCCAGCCACCGGGCGGCGCCGGCGGCAGCCGCGGCAGCAGCCACCCGATGCCTGCGAGGTTGTGGGCTCCGTCCCAGACCTCGAGCGGCTGCTCGCCGCGGCGCTCCAGGCGGCCGGGCAGCGCGACCGCGTCGGCGGCGTGAGGGTCGACGGGGCGGCCGAGGAACGATTCCGCCGCCGCGACCGCGAGCGCGAGGTTGCTGCGGCCGGTGACGACGACCTGGGCGGCGCCGTTCTGCTCGGCGAGCTCACGCCACTCGGGCTCGCCGAGGACGACCGTGCAGCCGGGCTGCACGACCGCGAGCTTCTCGGCCGCGATCGCCTCCCGCGTCTCGCCGAGGACGTCCATGTGGTCGAGCGCGACGCTCGTGAGGACGACTACGCGCGTGCGCAGGACGTTCGTCGCGTCGTGGCGTCCGCCGAGCCCGGCCTCGACGACCGCGACGTCCACGCCGGCCTCCGCGAAGGCGACGAGCGCGGCAGCGGTCAGCGCCTCGAACTGCGTCGCCCCGAGCGCCTCGGCCGCGCTGCGGACAGCCGCGACCGCCGACTCGAAGTCGGCCTCCTCCCCGCCGACGCGGATCCGCTCGCTCCAGCCCCGCACGTGGGGCGAGAGGTAGGCGCCGACCGAGAGGCCTGCGTCGGCGAGCAGCGCCTCGGCCAGCCGCGTGGTCGTCGACTTGCCGTTCGTGCCGACGATGTGGATCGCCGGGACGCGCTCCTGCGGCTCGCCGAGCTCGAGCAGCAGCGTCCGCATCCGCTCCGTCCCGAAGCCGTCGTCCGGCCAGGGACTGAGCGACTCAACCCAGCGCGTCGCGCTCGGCAAGGTATTGCTCGAGCTTCTCGCGCTCGGCGGCGACCGCCTCCGGCGCCGCGTTCGCCACGAACTTCTCGTTCGCGAGCATCTTCTCGGCCCGGTCGATCTCCTTCTGCACGCGCGCGCGCTCGGCCTCCACGTCGCCCTGGCCGTCCTCGGCCGGCCGCACGACCGCCTCGAAGATCCGGGCCGAGTCGCCCGCCAGCTTGATGCGGACGCCGCTGCGCCGGTAGATGCGCGCGGCGGTCTGGGCGCTGTCCATCGTCTCGAGTTCGCCCTCCCACGTCTCGGGCTCCGGCCACGGCGCGACGATCAGCCGCGTCTCACGACCGGGCAGGTTCGTCCAGATCTCCTCCGTCACGTGCGGCATCACGGGGTGCAGGAGCTTGAGCAGCCGCTCGAGCGCCGCGAACGCGGTCGCACGGACGTCCTCTTCGCCGAGCCGCGGCTTGATCGACTCCAGGTACCAGTCGCAGAAGTCGTCGAAGGTGAGGTGGTACAGCCTCTGGACGGCGTGGGCGAAGTCGAACGCCGCGAGGTCCGCATCCAGCTGGGCGCGCGTCGCGTCGATGCGCGCGAGGATCCAGCGCTCCTCGACCGAGCTCGGCCGCGCGTCGGGCTCGACAGCGCCCGCCAGGAGCAGGAGCCGGCTCGCGTTCCAGAGCTTGTTCGCGAGCTTGCGCCCCTCCTCGATCGTGCCCCACGAGAAGCGCGGGTCCTGCCCTGTGGTCATCTTGAGCAGCCCGTACCGGGTCGCGTCGGCGCCGTACGGCTCGAGCGCCTCCTCGGGGTCGATGCCGGTGCCGAGCGTGCGCGACATGCGCTTGCCCTCCGGGTTCTGCAGGTACGAGTGGATGACCGCGTCCTGGAAGGGCTCCTCTCCGATCAGCTCGAGGCCGGAGAAGATCATCCGCGCGACCCAGAGGAAGATGATGTCCCGCGCCGTCGTGAGCACCGTACCCGGGTAGTAGCGCGCGAGCTCGGGCGTCTCGTCGGGCCAGCCGAGGGTCGCGAACGGGTAGAGCGCCGACGAGAACCACGTGTCGAGCACGTCGTCGTCCTGGCGCAGCTCGATGGAGCCGCACTCGACGCATGCCTCGGGCTCCGTCTCGGCGACCGTCACGTGGCCGTCGGGGCAGTACCAGACGGGTATCCGGTGGCCCCACCAGATCTGCCGGGAGACGCACCAGTCGCGGACGTTCTCCATCCAGTCGAGGTAGACCCGCGCAAAGCGCTCGGGCGTGAATCGGACGCGTCCCTCCTTCACCGCGGCGATCGCCGGCACGGCGAGCTCCTCCATCGCGAGCCACCACTGCGGGACGATGAGCGGCTCGATGCGGCTGTGGCAGCGCACGCAGTGGCCGACCGAGTGGCGGTAGTGCTCACGCTTCTCGAGCTGGCCCCGCTCGGACGTCCAGTCGAGCACGCGCAGGCCCGCCTCCTCCTGCGTCAGCCCGGCGAGCTCGCCGGCGGCGTCGTTCATCAGACCGTCCGGGCCGATCACGGCGATCTCGGGCAGCCCGTGGTCACGGCCGATCTCGAAGTCGGTGGGATCGTGTCCCGGGGTGATCTTGAGCGCCCCGGTGCCGAACTCCTGCTCGACCCGCTCGTCGGCGATCACCGGGACGCGGCGCTCGACGAAGGGGACGACGGCCTCCTTGCCGACCAGGTCGCGGTAGCGCTCGTCGTCGGGGTGCACGGCGACGGCGACGTCGGCGAGGATCGTCGCGGGCCGCACCGTCGCGATCGTGACGTGGCCGGAGCCGTCTGCGAGCGGGTAGCGGATGTAAGAGAGCGTGTCGTCGGCGTCCTCGTGCTCGACCTCGAGGTCCGAGAGTGCCGTCTCGTCGCGGGGGCACCAGTTGACGATCCGGTTCGCGCGGTAGATCCAGCCGCGCTCGTAGAGGTGGACGAACCAGCGCATGACGGCGCGGTAGTAGCCCTCGTCCATCGTGAAGCGCGTGCGCTGGTAGTCGAGCGAGGCGCCGAGCAGGCGGAACTGGCTCATGATCGTGCCGCCGTAGCGCTCGAGCCACTCCTGGACGTAGGCGTCGAAGCCTTCGCGCCCGAGGTCGCGCTGGCTGCGCCCCTCCTGCGCGAGCGTGCGGCCGATCGCCGCCCACGTGGAGATGCCGGCGTGGTCGTAGCCGGGCTGGAAGAGCGTGTTGAAGCCCCGCATCCGGTGCCAGCGCACGAGCGCGTCCTCGAGCGAGAGCTGGAGGCAGTGGCCGATCGTCAGCGAGCCGGAGATGTTCGGCGGCGGGTGCATGACGACGAACGTCTCCCCCGCCGCGTCCGGGTCGGGCCCGTAGAGGCCCTCCTCCTCCCAGATCTTCTGCCAGCGCTCTTCGACGCCCTGCGGTGTGTAGAGCGTTTCCATCGGGCGGATGTGGTCAGGCAGCGACTATGACCGGAGCTTAGCCTGCTCGCGCCTCGGCTGCGGCCAGCTGCCGCCGACCTGCTCGAGGATCGCCTCCAGCAGCTCGAACGAGGAGAGGACGTGGTCGCGCGCGAGCGCCCGCGAGCCCTCGCGGCTGCCGGCCGCGAGCGCCTGCCGGATCGCGCGGTGCTGCTCGGCGTTCTTCGCGTAGAGGCCGTCGATCGAGTGGTCGCCCGGCGCCCAGACGGCAGGGCCCGAGAACGAGCGGCGGGAGCTCTTCGCGAGCTGCTCGACCAGCGGGAGGTCGGCCACCCGGTAGATGACGTCGTGGAAAGCGTGGTTCGCGCGCACCCAGTCGCCGGTGATCGAGCGCCGCGCCTCGCCCGGCTCGCGGGAGCGGAGCTCCTTCGAGATCCTCGCGAAGTGCTGCTCCGCCTCTTCGAGCTCCGCGAGATCCTCGGGCGTCATCTTCGTCGCGGCGACTTCCGTGGCGAGCGCCTCGAGCTCCGCGCGCACCATGAACGCCTCGTGCAGGTCCTCCCGCGAGATCGTGCGCACGCGGACGCCGCGGTTCGGGACGAACGAGACGAGCCCGAGGGCGGCGAGCCTGCGGAGCGCCTCGCGGATCGGCGTGCGCGAGACGTCGAACTGCTCGGAGAGCTGCTCCTGGCGGAGCACGGTGCCCGGCTCGAGCTCGCCGGAGACGATCGCCTCCTCGATCACGAGCGCGATGTCGTCGGCCTTGGTGCTGTCGAGGCTCATGCGGCGAGTGTATGCCGCGGCTCGCGGCTATTCGTTGTCGTGGTCGCGCTCGCAGAAGTCCGGGCACGTGCACTCGGCGAGCTCGGCGGTGCAGGGCGCGTCCGCGTCGAGCTGTTCGAGTCGCTCGTCCCGCTCTTCCTCCGTCTGGATCAGCGTCTCGCTCATGTCGTCCCTCCTCGGTCGAGTCGTTCGTAGGCGGGCAGGGTCAGGAAGTCCTCCAGCTGGTCGGAGAGGGCGACCGCGGCGAAGAGCTCCTTCGCCTCGTCTCCGGCGTCCACGGCGGCGATCTCCTCGCGCACCTGCTGCTCGTCGATCCGGCCGTTGCGCACCCATTGCCAGATCTGGGAGCGGGAGATCTCGGCGGTCGCGGCGTCCTCCATCAGGTTGTCGATGGCGGCCGCCCCGACGCCGTGCAGCCAGGAGTCGAGGTAGCGGACGCCGACGGAGACGTTGGTGTGCACGCCCGCGTCGGTGATCTCGCCGGGCGTGTCCGGGATGGACAGCAGCGCCGCCGCGTCGGTGGTGACGTCCTCGCGCAACCGT
>JBJMKE010000008.1:0-28550 GCA_045806005.1 Gaiellaceae bacterium | reverse complement strand
TCGGCGAGGACGAGATCGCCGACATCGTCTCGATGTGGACGGGCATCCCCGTCTTCAAGCTCACCGAGGCCGAGTCCGCCCGCCTCGTCAAGATGGAAGAGGAGCTGCACAAGCGGGTCGTCGGCCAGGAAGAGGCGATCGTCGCCGTCGCGAAGTCGATTCGCCGCGCCCGCGCCGGGATCAAGGATCCCAAGCGGCCGACCGGCTCGTTCATCTTCCTCGGGCCGTCGGGGGTCGGCAAGACCGAGCTCGCGCGCACGCTCGCGGAGTTCCTGTTCAGCGACGAGGACGCGATGATCCAGGTCGACATGTCGGAGTACATGGAGAAGCACTCCGTGTCCCGGCTCGTCGGCTCACCCCCGGGCTACATCGGCTACGACGAGGGCGGCCAGCTCACTGAGGCCGTACGGCGGCGGCCGTACTCGGTGCTCCTGCTCGACGAGATCGAGAAGGCGCATCCGGATGTGTTCAACATCCTCCTGCAGATCCTCGAGGAAGGAAAGCTCACCGACGCCCAGGGGCGCCGGGTCGACTTCCGCAACACGATCGTGATCATGACCTCGAACCTCGGCGCCGCCCAGATCTCGAAGAACACGGGCTTCGGCTTCACGGTCGGCGACGAGTCCGGTCTTTCGTACGAGGAGATGAAGAGCCGCGTGATGGGCGAGCTGAAGAAGGTCTTCCGCCCCGAGCTGCTCAACCGGATCGACGAGATCATCGTCTTCCACAAGCTCTCGAAGGAAGAGATCACCACGATCGTCGACCTGCAGCTGCGGCGCCTGCGCGAGCAGATGGCGAACCACGAGGTCTCGATCGAGCTCACCGACGACGCGAAGGAGCTGCTCGTCGACAAGGGCTACGACCCGGCGATGGGCGCCCGGCCGCTGCGCCGCGCGATCCAGCGCTACATCGAGGACCCGCTCGCCGACTTCGTGCTCGGCCGGCAGCTCGAGCCGGGCTCGACGATCCTCGTCGGGCGCACGCGCACCGACGACGGCGAGCCGGGCGACGAGGTGGACATCACCTTCATTCCGGGCGAGGTCACGCCCGAGAAGGTGACGGTCCCGGCCGAGGAGCTCGCCGCCCCCACGGGCGAAGAGGAGCCGACGACCGAAGAGAAATGACGAAGAGGGCGGCTGGCGCCGCCCTCTTCGCTGTCGCTGCTGTTCGTACTAGGCGCCGAGCGGCGCGGCGGTCTTCGTCTCCGCCTTCCTCGCGCGCCGGAAGGCCCAGTCGTTCTCGAGGGCCCCGCCGATCGCGAGGATGAGGAAGCCGAAGCCGGAGAGCAGGAGCGCGATCCCGACCACGATCCCGAAGGTCGCCATCTGCGTCGCCATGTAGGACGAGTTGAGGGCGGTGGTCAGCGCGGTCTCGGTCACCCAGATGTTGCGGGCGCCGTTCTCGACCGGCTGCTTGGTCTTCGGATCGGTGACCGCGTACTTCTCGTTGTTCGTCGCTCCGTCAGGCGTCAGCTGGGACTTCGGAGCCGCGGGCGCCGCGACGTACCGGCCCATCAGCGCGTAGGGGACGCCCTGCGTCGCCTCGAGCGTGTGGATCCGCATGTACTGCGCGAAGCAGCGGGCCTCGCTGCCGGTGTCCACCGACTGGCCGGCGACGCTGCACGTCGGCAGCGTGACGCTCTTGGCCCACGGCTGGCCGGCCACCTCGGCCTTGATGCCCGAGGGGGTCATGTCGGGCGTGCCGACGATCTGCTGATTCTTGAGCTCGTTCGCAACGGTGCTCTTGCCGTTCATTCCGAGCACGATCGCGGCGACGCCGAAAGCGATGAGGACAACGCCTGCAGCGACTCCGCCGATCTCTAGGAACCTCTTCATGGTGGTTCCCTCCTTCGACTTTGGCGTGGATGTCATGCCGTGCATCGTCCTGCCAACGCCGAAAACCGGCAGCCGCGCGAACCCGGAACCTCGTTGCGGCTTCTCCGCAACCGGCGTACGAGTGAAGCAACGCGCTGAACCACCTGAAAGGGGATGAGTGAAGCGGGGGCCGTGCGACAAGATGCTTGCAGAGCACAACCCCGGCGAGCCCCGATGCGGCGGGGGCTCCCGACTCCCCCTCGAAGCGCGAAAACGGTCCCTGCGGCGGGGCCGTTTTCGTTTTTCCAGCGAGCGGTGCTGCGCACCCGAAGTTGGCACTGAGTTTCTCGGATTCCGTACGGTTCGCGTCCGCTCGGCTGCGTAGTGTGGATTCGTGGCGAAGGCGAAGACGGCGGCGGTTCAGTTCAGCTGTACCGAGTGCGGTTACAGCGCCGGGCGCTGGTTCGGGAAGTGCCCCGGCTGCTCGGCCTTCGGCACGCTCGTCGAGGAGGCCGTCCAGTCGAACCCGGGCGGAGCGGTGGCCACCGCGCGAACTCCGCTCCGGCTCGTCGACGTGGAGGTCGAGGAGGCCGCGCGCATCTTGACAGGCGTCGCGGAGCTCGACCGCGTGCTCGGCGGCGGCCTCGTGCCTGCCTCCCTCGTGCTGCTCGGCGGCGAGCCCGGTGTCGGCAAGTCGACGCTGCTCCTGATGGCGCTGCGCGCGATCGGGGAGACTCGCTCGGCCCTGCTCGTGACGGGCGAGGAGTCGGTGGCCCAGGTCAAGCTTCGCGCCGAACGCCTCGGTGGGGCGGGGAACGTCCAGATCCTCGCCGAGACCGAGCTCGAGACCGTGTGCGAGACCCTGCGCGCCGAGCGGCCGGCCGTGTGCGTAGTCGACTCCGTGCAGACGCTTCACGCTACGGAGCTCGGGTCGTCGCCCGGCTCGGTCGGGCAGGTGCGTGAGGCCGCGTCGCGACTGCTGCGCGTGGCGAAGGAGTGCGGGGTCGCGACCATCCTCGTCGGGCACGTGACGAAGGACGGATCGGTCGCGGGGCCGCGTGTGCTCGAGCACCTCGTCGACTGCGTGCTCCAGTTCGAGGGCGACCGCTACCACGCCCATCGCGTGCTGCGGGCCGCGAAGAACCGGTTCGGCTCGACGAACGAGCTGGGCGTGTTCGAGATGACCGGCGCCGGCCTCGCGGGCGTCGCCGATCCGTCCGAGGTGTTCGGCCGCACCGTGCCCGGGGAGCCTGGTGCCGCCGTCGCGTGCGCGCTCGAGGGAACGCGACCGCTGCTGCTCGAGATCCAGGCCCTGGTGGCGCAGAGCGAGCTGGCGATGCCCCGGCGCGTGGCCACGGGCATCGATCCGAAGCGCCTCGCGATGATCGTCGCCGTGCTGTCGCGGCACGCACGCGTCGCGCTCGGGCAGGCCGACGTCTTCGTCAACGTCGCCGGCGGTGTCCGCATCGACGAGCCGGGCGCGGACCTCGCCGTCGCGCTCGCGATCGCCTCCGCGGCGCGGCGCGTGCCCGTGCAGGAGGGCCTCGCGGCCTTCGGCGAGATCGGTCTCACGGGCCGCCTCCGCACGGCGGCGCAGGCCGAGCGGCGGCTGGAGGAGTGCGCGAAGCTCGGGCTCTCGGCCGTCGTCGCCCCGGCCGGAACTCCGCCTCATGGCAAGATTCGGATCGAGGCCGCGGAGACACTCCGGGCCGCGATCCGAGCCGGGTTGGACGCCGATGCAGAACGAGCCGACGAAGGAGACGAGGGACCGGTCCGACCGGCCGCCGCTCGGTGATCTCGGCTTCACGCGGATCCCCGTCGAGGAGGACCCGCGTCGCAATCCGGACCTGCTCGCGGCCATAGCCAAGGTCGCACCGGGAACGGAGCTCCGCCAGGCGGTCGACGACGTCATCCGCTCGCACGAGGGCGCGCTCATCGTCGTGGGCGATCCGCACAGGCTCGCCTTCCTGTATTCCGGCGGCATGCAGCTCGATGCGCCGTTCCGTTCCCAGCTGCTCTACGAGCTCGCCAAGATGGACGGCGCGATCATCGTCGACGAGGCGATCAAGCGGCTCGCGTGGGCGAACGTGCAGCTCATGCCCGACCCGACGATCCCCTCGGACGAGACCGGCACCCGCCACCGCACGGCCGAGCGCGTCGCGAAGCAGACCGGGGCGCTCGTCGTCTCGGTCTCACAGCAGCGCGAGACGGTCACCATCTTCGTCGGGCAGGTGCGGTACCAGCTCGACCCGGTAGCCGACGTGCTCGCGAAGACGAACCAGGCGCTCGGCACGCTCGACACGTACCGGCAGAGGCTCGAGCAGGTGCTGACGCGGCTGACGGCGCTGGAGTTCCAGAACGCGGTCGTGCTCGACGACGTGCTCGTCGTCCTCCAGCGGGCGGAGATGATCTCGCGGATGGCGCAGCGCATTACGCGCGACTGCGTGGAGCTCGGCAGCGAGGGACGCCTGATCCGGCTCCAGCTCGCGGAGCTGGTGGGCGACGTCGCCGGCCAGCGCGATGCGATCGTGCGCGACTACCACGTCGCCGGCCCCGGCGAGGAGGCGACCGGGGCGCTCGCGGTACTCGCCGGCCTCAGTTACCAGGAGCTGCTCGAGTTCGGACGGCTCGCGGAGCTGCTGGGCTACGACCGTGCGGTGAACCCGCTCGACCAGTCCGTCGTGCCGCGCGGCTATCGGATCCTCTCGCACATCCCACGGCTGCCCGAGCCGCTCGTCCGCCGCGTCGTGGCCGGCCTCGGCAGCCTGGACGCGGTCGTCCGCGCGTCGCAGCGCGAGCTCGAGTCGGTGGAGGGAGTCGGGGCGGTGCGCGCCCGCGAGATCCGCGAGGGACTGCGGCGTCTGCAGGAACACAATCTGGTGGATCGCTACCTGCAGCTCTAGCCGTTTCCGGCCCGGAAACGGCGGATTCGGCCCAGATTTGGCTTGGTAAGGCCGTTTCTGCTACACTCGTGTCCTCTGGCCGGCGCTGAAACGCGTGCCGGCTTTCTTAGCGGAAGAGCATATTTCAGCCAGGGAGGTCGGGCTTGTACGACGTCGGCGACAAGGTGGTCTATCCCCACCACGGTGCGGGAACGGTCGTCAAGAAAGAGAAGCGCGAGGTTCTCGGCGAACAGCGCGAGTATCTGACGATCAAGATCCTGCACAACGACATGACCGTGCAGGTGCCGTCCGAGAATGCCGACAAGGTCGGCCTGCGGCGCGTGATCGGCGAGAAGGAGGTCGGCGTCGTCCTCAAGGCGCTGACGGGCGTCTCCACGGAGATGCCGAAGAACTGGAACCGCCGCTTCAAGCACAACCGCGACAAGATGAAGACGGGCGACATCCTCGAGCTCGCCGAGGTCGTGCGCAACCTCGCCCTCCGCGACCGCGAGAAGGGCCTCTCGACCGGCGAGAAGCAGATGTTCGTGAAGGCGAAGAAGATCCTCGCCTCGGAGCTGATGTACGCCAAGGACATGGACGAGGAGACCTGCGCGGACTGGCTCGAGGAGGTTCTCGCCTCCGACAGCCCGCCGGCGAAGAAGAAGCCGGCGGCGAAGAAGAAGGCCGCAGCGGCCGCCACGGCCTAGCGGGCCCGGCTTTCCCGACATGTCCGTCTGGGCCATCCTCGTCGCTGCGGGACGGGGGGAGCGGCTCGGGCTGGACCGGCCCAAGGCGTTCGCGAAGCTCGGCGACGAGCCGCTCCTGGCGGAGCCGCTGCGCCGTCTCGAGGCCTGCCCGTGGGTCGACGACATCGTCCTCGTGGCGCCGCCGGGCTGGGAGGAGCCGGCGATCCTCCTCGCCGAGGAGGAGGGCTGCGGGAAGGTGCGCGCCTGCGTGACGGGCGGCGAGACGAGAAGCGACTCGGTGCGCGCCGGCCTCGGCGAGGTGCCCGCCGACGCGCTCGTCGTCCTCGTGCACGACGCGGCCCGGCCACTCGTCACGAAGGACGTGGTCGAGCGTGTCCTCGCGCCGCTCTCGGAGGGCTGGGACGGCGCCGTCCCGGGCCTTCCCGTCGGCGACACGCTGAAGCGCGTCGGCTCCGACGGCGGGGTGGAGGAGACGGTGCCGCGCGACGGTCTCTGGGCGGTTCAAACCCCGCAGGCGTTCGCCGCCGAGACCCTGCGCCGCTCCCTTTCTCCAAGTAACAACTTGTCACAAGCGACGGATTGCGCCGGGCTCGTGGAGGCGGCCGGCGGGCGGGTCAAGGTCGTCGAAGGGGACCCGCGGCTGCTCAAGGTGACCTCCGAGGCCGATCTCGAGACGGTGGCGGGATGGCTCTGAGCGTCGTCGTCTTCGATGTCGGCGAGACGCTCGTCGACGAGATCCCAACGTACGAGCGCTGGGAGGCGGAGGGCGTCGCCGAGCTCGTGTTCGCCGAGCGCGACCTCCACCCGGACGCGTTGCCGTGCCTCGCGGCGTTGCGTGCGCGCGGCCTCCGCCTCGGCGCGGCAGGGAACATGTACGCGGTGCACGAGGAGTTTCTCCGCCCACACGTCGACTTCGTCGGCTCCTCCGAGCGCTGGGGCGTGGAGAAACCCGATCTCGGCTTCTTCACCCGCGTGGTAGAGGAGGCGGGCGCTCCGGCCGAGGAGACCCTCTACGTCGGCGACCGGGTCGACAAGGACGTCGTGCCCGCGCTGGCGGCCGGGCTGCGCGCCGTCCGCATCCGCCGCGGCATGCACGCCGAGCTCGAGTCGCCGCCCGATGTCGTCACGATCGGCTCGCTGGACGAGCTGCCGGAGGCCCTCTCTCGTGTCTGAGTACCGCGTCGGCACGGGCTTCGACGCGCACGCGCTCGAGGACGGCGTGCCCCTCGTGCTCGGCGGGGTGCAGATCGAGCATCCGCGCGGGCTGGCCGGCCACTCCGACGGCGACGTCCTCGCGCACGCGCTCACCGACGCGCTGCTCGGGGCCGCCGGACTCGAGGACATCGGCGCGCTCTTCCCCTCCGGCGACCCCGCGCTCGCGGGCGCCGACTCGCTGCGGCTCCTCGCGCGGGCCTGGGAGCAGGTGCGAATGGAAGGCTGGCGGCTCGCGAACGCCGACGTCGTCCTCGTCGGCGAAGAGCCGCGGCTCGCGCCGCATCGGGACGAGATGCGGCAGAGGCTGGCGGCGGCGCTCGACGTCGAGCCGGCTCTGGTCGCCGTCCGCGCCACGACGACCGACGGGCTCGGCTTCACCGGCCGCGGCGAAGGGCTTGCCGCGCAGGCGGTCGCGCTCCTGTTCCGATGAAGCTCGCTCTCGTCACCCACGCCGAGCGGCCCAAGCTGCGGGGCACGTTTCCCAGCATCTGGCCGGAGTTCATGGGACACGACCCCGTCGTCCAGGCCTTCTGGCCGCAGCTCTACGACCTCTATCCCGACTTCCAGCTCTGGGCCGTCGATCGCGAGGCCGGGCGGCGCGCGACGGTCGGCTACGCCTGCAGCGTGCCGGTCGGCTGGAACGGCAGCCCGTCGCCGCGCGGAGTCGACTGGGCGCTCACGGACGGCGTCGAGGCAGAGCCGACGACGCTCTGCGCCATCGTCGCGGGCGTGGTGCCGGAGTACCGCGGCCTTGGGATCGCCGAGACGATCCTGCGGCGCCTCGGCGCGATCGCCGCGGGCCACGGGCTCGACGCCCTCGTGGCGCCCGTGCGCCCCACCTGGAAGGAGCGTTACCCGCTCGTCGCCCTCGAGCGGTACGCGGGCTGGCGCCGCGCCGACGGGCTCCCGTACGACCCCTGGCTGCGCACGCACGAGCGGCTCGGCGGCGAGCTGCTGGCGACCGCGCCGCGGTCGCTGACGATCTCGGGCACGCGCCCGGAGTGGGAGGAGTGGACGGGCATGGTCTTCCCCGAGGACGGCAACTACGTCGTCCCGGGAGCCCTCGTCCCGGTGCATTTCAAGAACGGCCGCGGCGTCTATGTCGAGCCGAACATCTGGGTGCGCCATCAGCTCTGAGGCGGGCTTCGACGCCCAGCCGACGCTGCGCGGCGAGCTGGTGGAGGTGCGGCCCCTGCGGCAGGACGACTACGACGCCCTCTACGCCGCCGCGAGCGACCCGTTGATCTGGGAGCACCATCCCGACGACCGCTGGCGCGAGGACGTCTTCCGCCCGTTCTTCGCCGAGCACCTCGCGACCGGCGGCGCGCTGGCGGTGCTCGACGCGCGCAGCGGGACGGTGATCGGGACGTCGCGCTACCACGACTACGACCCGGAGCGCAGCGAGGTCGAGATCGGCTGGACGTTCATCGCGCGGGCCTACTGGGGCGGCACGTACAACGGCGAGCTGAAGCGCCTGATGCTCGAGCACGCGTTCCGCTCGGTGGACACCGTCATCTTCGTCGTCGCGCCCGGGAACCTTCGCTCGCAGCGCGCGGTCGAGAAGCTCGGCGCGGTTCGAGCGGGCACCCGCCACGACGACGTCCGCGGCGAGCGGCTCGTCTTTGCGCTGCGGCGCTAGCGCTTCTGCTTCTTCTGCTTCTCGAGCCGCCGCCGCATCTGGCGGTTGATCGCCTCCGGCTCTGCCACGCCCTGCTGCTCCTGCATCTCGATCAGCGCGGCGCGCTCCTCACGCGTGAGCTGCGACATCGCCTTCTGCGCGCGCTGCGGGTCGTGCAGGTGCTTCTGGTGCGGCTCGAGCTTCCGCATCGCGCTGGCGAGCTCCGGGTTCTGGCGCTCGATCGCCGCCTTCGACGCCTTCTCGAGCATCCGCTTCAGGATGGGCACCTTCGCCATCCAGGCGAAGACCGGCCTCAGGTAGCGGCCGTTCTGGATCCGTCCGAGCAGGCCGAGCACACCGAGGAGCACGAGCAGCCCGAGGAGGATCCAGAGCGGAATCAGCAGGAGGGCGAAGTCGGCCGCGAGCATCGGCGGGATGGTACTTGCCCTGCCAGAACTCGTCTCGGAATGAACGCGCGCTGACTGGGTGCGATGGTCGAGTGCGAGACAAGGACGCAGGGAGCGCGAATAGCAGCGCTATTCGCCCGACTGAGGACGCCGGATCGCGCCGACCAGCGCGGCCGGGCAGCCCGCGCTTCATTTCGATGCGAGTTCTTATGCGGGAAGAGACACGAGACCCTCGTCGACTCGCACGAGCCCGTCGCGGGCGAGCGACTCGACCGCGTCGGCGTCGAGCTCGGCGAGTCGCCGCTCCTCGGCTGCGACGAGCCGCAGCGTGTTCGCCCGCCGCTGGCGGAACGAGCCCTCGAACGGCCCCTGGCGGCGTAGCGGCTCGAAGCGGCGTCCGCGGGCCGGGCAGGCGCCCGCGAGTGGGCAGGCGCCGCAGCGCGGGACGCGGGCGAGGCACACGGCCTTGCCGAGATCCATGAGGGCCTGCGCTGCGGCGGGCGAGAAGACGTGGCCGGTTCGTTCCGAGACGCGCCGCACGTTGACGTCGATCGGCAGGACGGGACGGCCGAAGGCGAAGCAGGCAACCGCATCGGCCGTGTACCGCCCCACGCCGGGCAGCTCGGTCAGTTCCTCCGGCCAGCCGTGCGCCGCCACCTGCCGGGCGGCGCGGTGGAGCGCCAGGGCGCGCCGGTTGTAGCCGAGCCCCTGCCACTCGCGGATCACCTCGCCGGCCGGCGCGGCAGCGAGCTCCTCGACGGTCGGCCAGCGCTCGAGCCAGCGCCGCCAGCGCGACACGACGCGCTCCACCTGCGTCTGCTGCGACATGACCTCGCTGACGAGGATCGCGTACGGATCGCGCGTCTTCCTCCACGGGAGGTCGCGGCCGTGCTCGCCGAACCACGCCAGCAGCAGATCCTCCACCGCGCGACCGTAGCGCGTCCGGCGGCTGCCCGGACGCAGGCAATATCGGGCGGATGCGCCGCCTCCTCGTCGCCGTCGCCGGCGTCCTGATCGTCCTCGCCGGCGCCGGGGCCGCGTACTACCTGTTCAAGCATCATCGCTACGGCGGCAACGTCAAAGGCTCGTCGGTGGAGTACGTGCCCACGCAGACGGTGGCGGCGCCGGCGCGCGGGCCGCTCGTGTCTCCGATGTTCGGCGGCGTGCCGCAGCACCTCCACGTCGGCGTCGGACGGGTCAGGCCGCCGTTCCGCCTCGACTGGGTCTCGGGTGGGACGTCGCTCGTCGAGTTCCCGCCTGCGATCGCCTTCCACTACCTCTACTACGCGGCCCTGAACGGGAACATGATCGCGGTCTCCGCCCGTAACGGACGACGGCTCTGGACGGTTCACGTGGGCCGCTGCGAGGCGGCCTCTCCGGCGGTCGACCGTCTCGGCCGCGGCTCGGTCTACGAGACGTTCCTCAACAAGCAGCCGTGCGGCCGGAACGCGGCGCGGCGCGGTGACGGCGAGCTCCTCGCGCTGGCAGCGGGGCCCTCGCACCTACTCCGCTGGAAGAAGACCCTCGGCGCGACCGAGACTTCTCCGCTCCTCGTCGGCCACCGCCTCTACGTCGGCGATGCGGAGGGCAACGTCTACTGCCTGCGCACCGTCGACGGCAAGACGGTGTGGTCGTTCCACGCCGGAGGAGCCGTCAAGGGGGCCCTTGCCTACAACCACGGCCTCGTCTTCTTCGGCGCCTACGACGGCCGGCTCTATGCGCTGCGCGCCGCCGACGGCAAGCTCGTCTGGCGCGCACGGTCGGCTCGCGACTGGTTCGGCCACCACGGCACGTTCTACTCGACGCCCGCCGTCGCCTACTCGCGCCTCTATCTCGGCTCGACCGACGGCCACGTGTACTCGTTCGGCGAGCGGAGCGGCAGGCTGCGCTGGTCGTACGGCACCGGCGGCTACGTCTACGGCTCGCCGGCGGTATGGGGCGGCCGCGTCTTCGTCGGCTCGTACGACCACACCTTCTATGCCTTCGACGCCGCGACGGGGGCGGTCCGCTGGAAGTTCCACGCCAACGGTCCCATCTCGGGGTCGGCGACCGTCGTCGCCGGAGTCGTCTACTTCGCGACCCTCGCCCGGCGCACGTACGGCCTCGACGCCCGCACGGGGAAGCAGCTCTGGACGTATCCCGACGGAGCCTTCACCCCGGTCGTCACCGACGGCCGGAAGCTCTACGTCGTCGGGTGGGCCAAGGTGTACGCGTTCAGCCCCCGAAAAGGTTGAACGTGCGGATTTCTGGGCCATAGAGCAACGGATGAGCGAGGAGTCGATCGAGCTCGGCCTCGACGGCAAGGCGGTTTCCGTCCCGCGCGAGCTCGTGGGTGCGGTCGCCGCGGCGGCCGCCTCCCGCGCCGGCGTCTCGGCTCGGCACCGCGACCTCTCGCTGCTCCTGGGCCGTGCGCTCGAGACGGGGCAGGCGACGATGGGCCCCGGCGAGATCCGCGCCCTCTGCGCCGTGCTCGAGGATGAGGATCACGACGGCCTCGGCTCGGCCGCGGCCGAGCTTCTGCGCGCGGTGGCGTAAAGAGCTCTAGCGCTTCCGCAGCAGTACCGCGCCGGTCGCGGCGCCGACCCCGGCGGCGAGCGAGCCGGCGAGCCGGCGGTGCTTCGTCAGCGTCGTCTGGAAGCTGTGCGAGTGCGCCTGGTCGTCGAACGGCCCGTGCGAGCCGCGGTCATCGCCGCCGTCCACCGGCTCGAACAGGTTGTCGTGCCCCGCGCCGCCGTCGAGCGGCTGCTTCGTCATCTGCGAGCCGTAGCCCGTCCTGGCGAGGTACCGGTCGAGGACCCACGGCGCGACCCGTTCGCCGAGGACGTTGAGCACGGTCGGGAGCCCGACGTAGACCTGGCGCCGCCGGTGGTAGGCGGCCCAGTGGATCGCGTCGGCGGCGATCTCCGGCTGATAGATCGGGGGCACCGGCTGCGTCTGCTTCGGCAGCTTCGTCCGGCCCCAGGTGAACTGAGTGGTGTTGAAGCCGGCGAGATGAACCATCGAGACGTGGATGTCCCAGCCGTGGTGCTTGATCTCGGTCATGACCGACTCGGTGAAGCCCTTGCACGCATGCTTGGCGCCGCAGTACGGCGCCTGTAGCGGGATGCCGCGGAAGGCGAGCGCCGAGCCGACCTGGACGATCGTGCCGCGGTTCCGCTTCGACATCCGCTTCAGAGCCGACCGCGTCCCCCAGACCATGCCGTGGTAGGTGACGTCGGTGGCGCGCCGGTACTCGTCCGGCTCGAGATCGAGGAACTCGGCGTAGATCGTCGCCATCGCGTCGTTGATCCAGACGTCGATCGGCCCGAGCTCGTCCTCCGCCGCCTGGGCCGCCGCCTCGACCTGGCCGGCGTCGGCGACGTCCGTCGGGAGGACGAGCGCGCGACCGCCGAGCTGCTCGACCTCCTTGGCCGTCGCTTCCAGCCCCGCCAGGCCGCGCGCGAGCAGCGCGATCTTGGCGCCGTCCTGCGCAAATCTGCGTGCGGTCGCCCGGCCGATCCCACCCGAGGCGCCCGTGATCACCACGACGTCGCTCATGGTCACGATCTTCCGGCGTCCGAGAGAAGCCAAACCCGCTAACGGGAGAGAACCTCCACGGTGTCGCCGTCCCGGAGCTCGTGCTCGGGGCCGACGCGCTGCGCCTCGAACCGCGCCGACGGCCCCCAGATCCGTGCGCCGATGCAGTGGGCGCGCAGCTCGTGGTGGATCGAGTCGGCGACGTCGAGCACCGTCGCGGGCGGGGTCAGCGCGACCGGGTCGCCGCCGTCGCGGAGATAGACCCGGACGAGCCCCGTCAGCGCCCACAGCTCGTCGCGAAGCCGGTCGAGGCTCGCCTCGTCGAGCACGGAGACGGGCAGGACGCGCAGGTCGGGATGCTCGGGGGGCGGCGCCTCGTCGCATTTCGTAGCGGCGACGAGCGCGGGCAGCTCGATCCCGGCCGCTGCGACCTCGGCGCGGATCGTCTCGAGCTCCTCGATCGGGCGGTCGCACCCATGGCACCAGAGGATCGCGTCCGCGTTGCGGAGGACTCCGAGCAGCGCACGGCCGCCGCCGCGGTCCTCGGCGGCTCCTTCGATCAGGCCGGGAATCTCCACGAGCTGGACGAGCACGCCGCCGAGCCGCGTGGTCGCGGCAACCGGCCGCGTGGTCGTGAAGGCGTAGTCGCCCGTGCGGATCTGGATCGCCGACAGCGCCTGCAGGAGCGACGACTTGCCGGCGTTCGGCGGCCCGACGAGAGCGATCTGCGCCGCGCCCTCGCGGCGCACGGCGATCGAGTCGCGGTTGACGACCTTCTTCCGCGTGCGCGCCGCCGTCAGCTCGCCCTCGACCCACTTGCGCAGGTCTGCGTACGGGCCGTTCCGGTAGCCGGGCAGATCGGCGAGGATCGCACGGAGCTCGCGGATCCGCTCCGAGCCTTCCTTGCCGACGAGGCGGCGCTTGATCACTTGCTGCTGGGTGCGATGTGGCATCGGCATCGCGACGTACACCTCCGTTTTCGGGGCGGGATCGCGTCGCGTCCCGCCGCTTCCCTAGGACGCTTGAGTGGGAAGCGGCGAGCTAGCCGTTTTGGCGGAGAACCGTTGCGCGCCAGGACTCCATCGCGGGCAGAACCTTACACTCGCTCGCGTGCCGGTCAAGGTCCGTTTCGCGCCGAGCCCGACGGGCTCGCTTCATCTCGGCAACGCGCTGAGCGCGGTCGCGAACCGGCGGCTGGGCGACTGGATGCTCCTGCGGATCGACGACACCGACGCCGCGCGCAACGTCCAGGGTGGGGAGGAGGCGATCCTGCGGGATCTCGAATGGCTCGGGATCGTCTGGGACGAGGGGCCGGTGCGGCAGAGCGAGCGGGCGGAGCGGCACCGCGAAGCGGCTGCCCCGCTGGGCGCCCGCTTCGAAGGGATCACACTGCTGCGCGCGGACGGCTCGCCTACGTACCAGCTCGCTTCGGTCGTCGACGACATCGACTTCGGGATCACGCACGTCGTCCGCGCCAACGACCACCGGCCGAACGAGCCGGTGCACAGGAGGCTGTTCGAGGCGCTCGGCGCGACGCCGCCGGAGTTCGTCCACCACGGCCTCATTCTCGGTCCCGACGGCCGCAAGCTCTCCAAGCGGCACGGCGCCGCGTCCCTCGCCGACCTGCGCGAGCGGGGCTTCCCGGCCGAGGCCGTGCGCGCCTATCTCGAGGAGCTCGGGCTGCCGCGGCACGACGTCCACCTCGACCTCGCTCGCCTGCGGCGGCTCTCGACCGAGGCCCTCGCCGCGCTGGGCGACGACGAGCTCGCCGCGCGCGTGGGCGTGCCCGTCTCGGTGGCGCCCGTGTTGCGCGGTGCGCGCGATCTGGCGGAGGCACGCGAGTACGCGGAGCTGGTGCTCGAGCCGGAGGACGCCGACGTCGACTCGCCCGAGACGCTGGAGCGCTTCCGGGAGCTCGTCGAGACGGGCCTCGAGCCGCGGGCGATCTTGCGGGAGCTGAAGGCTGTGGGCGGCGACCTGAAGGCGCTCCGGCTCGCGCTCACCGGGCGGGAGCGCGGCCCGGAGCTCGCAGCGGTGATCGCCGCGCTGCCGCGGGACGAGCTGCTGCGCCGCACCGTACGCTAGGAGCCGTGCGTGTCCACGACACCTACACGGGGTCGCTCGTCGAGCTGCCGCCGCCGCCCGGCCCGGTCGGGATCTACTGGTGCGGCCCGACCGTCTACCAGCGCATCCACGTGGGCAACGCGCTCGCCGTCTCGGTGCTCCCGCTCTGGCTGAAGCGCTGGCTCGACCAGCGCGGCTACGAGACGAAGGTCGTCGTGAACATCACCGACATCAACGACAAGATCTACGACGCGGCGCCCGGGCACAGCGCCGAGCTCGCGGAGAACGCGACGCAGTGGTACCTCGAGGACACGAGCCGCCTCGGTCTCGGCCGCCCCGACGTCGAGCCGACGGCCGTCGAGACGATCCCCGAGCAGATCGCGCTGATCGAGCAGCTGATCGAAGGCGGCTTCGCGTACGAGGTCCAGGGCGACGTCTACTACCGCGTGGCGCGCTTCCCCGACTACGGCCGGCTCTCGCGGCAGCGGCTCGACGCGATGGAGGAGCAGGAGCCGAACCCGCTCAAGGAGGATCCGCGGGACTTCGCGCTCTGGAAGGCGAACAAGCCCGGCGAGGACACCTGGTGGGACTCGCCCTGGGGCCGCGGCCGCCCGGGCTGGCACATCGAGTGCTCGGCCATGGCGGAGAAGTACCTGGGCACGAGCTTCGAGATCCACGGCGGCGGCCTCGACCTGAAGTTCCCGCACCACGAGAACGAGATCGCGCAGTCGCGAGCACTCGGCCACGGCTTCGCGCGGATCTGGATGCACAACGGGATGCTCAGCATGCGGGGCGCCGAGATGCACAAGTCCATCGGCAACGACGTCTCGCTGAAGGACGCGCTCGACCGCTGGGGCCGCGAGACGCTCCTCTTCTTCTTCCTCACCGGCCACTGGCGCAAGCCGCTCGACTACTCCGACGAGACGCTCGAGCAGGCGCGGGCGCAGCTCGAGACATTCCGCAACGTCTTCCGCTCGCCGAGCGAGCCGGTCGGGGACTGGGCCGACCTCGAGGCGGCGCTCGACGACGACTTCAACACGCCCGAGGCGCTGGCCGTGTTGCACGGTTGGCGCGACCACGATCTTCTGCGGCAGGCCTTCGGGATCTTCGGGCTCGAGTCGATCGGGGATGTCCAGGAGGCGCCGGCCGAGGTCGTGGAGCTCGCCGCGAAGCGCCACGAGGCCCGCGACGCGAAGGACTTCGCCGAGGCCGACCGCCTGCGGGACGAGATCGCGACCGCCGGCTGGGAGGTCCGCGACGTCGGCGAGCCGCCCGGCTACCGGCTCATCCGCCGTTCGTGACCCGCGACCTGGTCTACGGCCGCCGGCCGGTGCGAGAGGCGCTGCGCGGGCCGCGCGAGGTGCTCGAGCTATGGGCGAGCGAGAGGGCGGTGCGCAGCGAGGAGTGGCTGAGGGACGTCGAGCGCCCACGCGTGCAGACGAAGCTCGAGCGCGACCTGTTCGAGGCGGCCGGCACGCGAGACCATCAGGGCGTCGTCGCCTGGTGCGAGCCGTTCCGCTACGCGGACGCCTTCGAGCTCGCAGCGGGCGAGGCGCCCCTTCTCGCCTGCCTCGACCAGGTCAGCGACCCGCGCAACCTCGGCGCGGTGATCCGAAGCGCCGAGGGAGCGGGCGCCGCCGGCGTGGTGGTGCCCGCGCGCGGCTCGGCCACCGTCACCGCCGCGGTCTGCCGCGCGTCGGCGGGGGCGGTGGAGCACCTGCCGGTCGCAGTCGTGCCGAACCTCGCCCGCTACCTCGGGGAGATCAAGAGCGGCAGCCTCTGGATCGCCGGCGCGGTCGGCGGCTCCGGAACGCCGATGTGGAAGGCCGACCTCTCCGGGGGCATCGCGTTCGTCCTCGGCGCCGAGGGCAAGGGTCTGCGCCCGCTCGTACGGCGCACCTGCGACCTGGAGATCTCCATCCCGCAGCTCGGTCAGGTGGAGTCGCTCAACGTCAGCGTGGCCGCCGCCCTGCTCCTCTACGAGGCGCGCCGTCAGCGCGATGGCTGAGCCGACCCTCTACCTCTTCGACGGCTTCAACCTGCTGCACGCGGGCGGCTTCGGCTCGCCGGAAGAGCTGCGCGACCTGCTTGCGAGCTGGGTCGCGGCGCAGGGAGCGCGCGGGGTGCTCGTCTTCGACGGCCAGGGCGCCGACGAGCGGCTGGGGCCGCTCGAGGTGCGCTGGGCCGAGGACGCGGACACGCTGCTCGAGCGGCTCGCGGCCGAGCACCGCAGCAGGGAGCAGGTGGCAGTGGTGTCCTCCGACACCGAGATCCGCAGCGCGGCCGGGGTCGAGGTGCGCAAGCTCGCGTCCCAGACGTTCCTCGGGGAGCTGTCGCGGCCGAGCCAGCCGTCGGCGTCGCGCGGTGACCTCCGCGACCGGCTCGACCCGGAGACACTGGCCCGGCTCGAGCGGTTACGCCGCGGCGAAAGCTAGTAGTCACTAGCGTCCTGGGTCCGGACCAAGCTGGGTCCAAAGCAATTGGACTTGTAAAACCTTGGACCACTTGCTATCTTCGCCTCGACCACAGGGTGAGACTTTCGCCCAACTCGACGCCGGGAGGCCCCATGGCTGCTCGCGCTGCGACAGCACACTCACCGCAAAAGGCTCAACGAGAGCTGGAGGATCTGCAGCTCGTCCTCAAGGCGCGGAACGGGGACAGCGTCGCGATGGACGCTCTCATCCGCCGCTACACGGGGTTCGTTCGCCTCAAGGCGAGCTCGTACTTCCTCGCCGGCGGCGACAACGACGACCTTCTGCAGGAAGGGTTGATCGGCCTCTACAAGGCCGTGCGCGACTTCCGGACGGACAAGGAGACGTCGTTCCGCAGCTTTGCGGAGCTCTGCGTCACCCGGCAGATCATCACGGCGATCAAGACCGCGACCCGCTTCAAGCACGCGCCGCTGAATACGTACATCTCCTTCAGCCACAGCCCCGCGGGGCAGGACGGCGAGGGCGAGTGCACGCTCGGCGACGCCCTGCCAGGCCCGGCGGTGCACGAGCCGCCGCTGGTCGTGATCTCGACCGAGGAGCTGCAGAGCCTCGTCTTCAGCCTCGGCGCCGGCCTCTCGCCGCTCGAGTCCGACGCGCTTCGCCTCTACCTCGAGGGCTCGTCGTACGAGGACATGGCGGAGCAGCTCGGCTGCGACACGAAGACGATCGACAACGCGCTCCAGCGCGTCAAGCGGAAGATCCTCGCGCACCAAAAGGGCCGCGAGGTCGTGCTCTGAGGAGCGCTACGCTGGCATGCGCGCCGGAGTAGCTCAGCTGGTAGAGCAAACGCCTTGTAAGCGTTAGGTCGTCGGTTCGAGTCCGACCTCCGGCTCTCTCAGGCTCGCCGCCCCGCCTCTGCCACGAGCTTCGGCGGCGCCACCTCCGCGTACGCGTCCTCGAGGATCCCGGCGATCTCGTCCCGGTCGAAACCGCGATCGAGCCGGACGCCGATCCAGCCGCGGTGCCCGACGTAGGCCGGGACGAAGAACCGGTCCGGATCCGCTTCGACCAGGGCCGCCTGCACGCCCGCCCCAGCGGCGCAGATCACGGCGTACCGTCCGTCGCCGTGGTGGCTGTCCCAGACAGTTGCGAAGGAGCGCTTGCCCTGGACGAAGAACGCCGGCTCGCCGTGCGACGGACGCTCGCTCGTCTCGGGCAGCCCGAGGCAGAGCTCGCGGACGGCGGCGAGGATCTTCTCCTTTGTCACGTCCGCATTCTGCTCGCGGTCAGCAGGCCCGCGAGCACGCGCGGCAGCTCCTCGGCGAGACGCGCCTTGCGAACGTAGTCGTCGGCGCCGGCCTGCCGGATCTCGAGCACGCGCTCCTCGTAGTCGTGGCCGCTGATGGCGACGACCGGCAGTTCGGGCGCCGCCGCCTTCAGGAGCCTCGTCGCCTCGACACCGTCCAGGACAGGCATCTCGATGTCCATCACGACTGCGTCGGGCGTAAGCCGCTCCGCGAGCTCGACCGCATCCCGTCCGTTGCGCGCCCGCCCGGCCACCTCAAAGCGCGCGTCGTTCTCGAGCACGAACGCGATGGTGTCGAGGAACGACTCTGCGTCCTCGGCAACGAGAATCCGGAAGCGAGCAGGCACCAGCGAGAAGATCCTTCCCCGTGGCCGGCAGCGCGAACCGCCCGGTCAGCCGAGCGCCTGCTCGAGGTCGGACCAGAGCGCCTCAGGATCCTCGAGGCCGGCACTGAGACGGAGAAGGCCGGGCGGGACGCGATCGCCCTCCCAACGCGCCCGGCTCTCGATCAGGCTGGTCACGCCGCCGAGTGAGGTCGCGTTGACGATCACGCTGGTCGACGTCTCCACCTTGCGCGCCGTCTCGCGGTCGGAGACGTCGAAGGAGAGCAGCCCGCCGAGCCCCGGGTAGCGGACAGTCTCGACCGCCGGATGCGCCCGCAGCCGCTCGGCGAGGAGCGCCGCGGTGTCGGTCTGTCGCCGCACGCGCAGATCGAGTGTCTTCAGCCCGCGGAGCAGCAGCCAGGCGGGATCGGGCGCCGCCACGATGCCGGTGCGGCCGCGGAACGTCCGCAGCTTCTCCGCGACGGCCGAATCACGGCAGACGACGGCTCCGAGCACGACGTCGTCGTGGCCGGCGAGGCACTTCGAGGCGCTGTGCAGCGCGAAGTCCGCACCGTGCTCGAGCGGACGGAGGTGGACGGGCGTCGCAACGGTCGCGTCGACGACGACGGGCGCCGGATGGGCGACTGCCGCCTCGAGGTCGGGCATGGTCAGGAACGGGTTGGACGGCGCCTCGAGCCAGACGAGCTGGACGCCGTCGGGCGGCGGCCCGGTCTGGTCGAACTCGACCACGCGCAGTCCCCACGACGTGAGCGCCGCGAACGTGACGCCGGTGCCGTAGTAGCCGCCCTCGGCGAGGGCGATCGTGTCGCCCGGCTCGAGCAGCGAGAGGACGAGCGCGGTGGTCGCGCCTGCTCCGGAGGGGAAGAGCAGGGCGGTCCCGCCGTCGAGCTCGCCGAGCGCCGCCTCTGCCGCGACCCCCGTCGGATGCCCGTAGCGCTGGTAGTAGAACTCGCCCGGCTCGCCCCGCTCGTCATACGGCCATAGGCTCGACCTGTCGAGAGGCTCGGACACGAGCTGAACCTACACGGACTCCCGCTCGAGCTCGTCCAGGCGGCCGAGGTGCGCGAGCTCGGGGAAGAAGCGCGCCCACGAGGCCGCGAGGCCGATCATCAGCGCGCCTCCGAGAACGACGGCGCGCACGGTCCCCAGCAGAGCCGCCATCCCGCCGGCCTCGAAGGCGCCGAGCTCGTTCGAGGCGCTGATGAAGACCCACTCGACCGCGCTGACGCGCCCCTGGAGCCGGAGCGGCGTCAGGACGGCCACGATCGTCCCCCGGATGTTCATGCTGATCATGTCCACGAAGCCGGTCACGACGAGCGCCGCGAGCGAGAGCGGCAGCGACTCCGACAGGCCGAAGACGATCGTCGCGGCGCCGAAGATCCCGACGACGGCCAGCAGCGTTCGCCCGGCCGGGAACGGGAGCGGCCGCCGGGCGATGATGACTGCGCCGACGAGCGCTCCCGCGGACGGTGCGGTGCGCAACGCGCCGAGAACGACCGGGCCGCCGTCGAGGATCGTCTTCGCGAAGACCGGGGCGAGCACGATCGGATCGCCGAAGAGCACGGCGACGAGGTCGAGCGCGATCGCGCCGAGCACGACGCGAGTCTTCGAGATGAAGCGAACGCCGGCGACGACGCTGTCCCAGTTCACCTCCTCCTGCTGCAGACGCAGCACGGTGCGCGGAAGGCCGAGGATCGCCGCGAGGGCGACGAGGAGCAGGACGCCCGCGACCACGTAGACGGCGACGGGCTCGATCGCGAAGATCACGCCGCCGATCGCCGGCCCGACGACGACGCCGATCTGCCCGGCGACGCTGCGGAGTGCGACCGCGCTTTGCAGCAGGTGGGTCGGAACCAGCTCGGGCGTGAGCGCGCGCTGGGCCGGCGTGCCGACGGCCGAGGCCACGCCGTTGAGCAGGCCGACGCCGAGGAACGGCCAGATCGAGTGAGGACCCGCCTCGGTGATCCCGACCAGGAGAACGGCGATGCCGAGCTGGATGCCGCCGGCCGCCGCGGCCACAGCGCGGCGGGGGACTCGGTCGGCGAGCTGCCCCGCCGGCAGCGCGAGGATCGGCAGAGGAAGGAACTCAGCGAGCCCGACGAGCCCGAGGTCGAGCGGCCGGTGCCGGATCGAATAGACCTGCCAGCCGATCGCGACGACCATCATCTGCGTCGCGAAGCCGTTGGTCAGCAGCGACGTCCAGAGCAGCGCGAATCCCCGCATGCGCAGGGGTGGCGGCAGGCGTTGCCTCACGAGCGCGAACGTTAGGCTCCGCAGCGGTGAGCGAGACGCACGAAACGACCGCGGGGAAGCTCGAGTGGATGCAGGAGCTGCGCGAGCAGGCGCTCCACGCCGGCAGCGAGAAGTCCGTCAAGCGCCACCGCGACGCGGGCAAGCTGCTCGCCCGGGAGCGCGTCGAGAAGCTCTGCGATCCGGGCTCGTTCGTCGAGCTCGACCGCTACGTCCGCCACCGCGAGTCGAACTTCGGGATGATGGACCGCCGCCCGTACGGCGACGCCGTCGTGACCGGCTACGGCACGGTCTTCGGCCGCCGGGTCTTCGTCTTCTCCCAGGACTTCACGGTCTTCGGCGGCTCGTTGAGCGAGGTCTTCGCCGAGAAGATCTGCAAGGTGATGGACCTGGCCGTCAAGTACGGCTGCCCCGTGATCGGCATCAACGACTCCGGAGGAGCGCGGATCCAGGAGGGGGTCGTCTCGCTCGCAGGCTACGCGGAGATCTTCTGGCGCAACGTGCAGGCGTCGGGCGTGATCCCGCAGATCTCGCTCGTGATGGGGCCCTGCGCCGGCGGCGCTGTCTACTCGCCGGCGATGACCGACTTCATCTTCATGGTCGAGGGCTCCTCGTACATGTTCATCACGGGCCCCGACGTCGTGAAGACCGTGACCGGGGAGGAGGTCACCTTCGAGGAGCTCGGCGGCGCTGCGACGCACGCCGCCAAGTCGGGCATTGCCCAGTTCACGGCGCCGGACGAGAAGTCGTGCCTCGAGGACGCGCGCTACCTCCTCTCGTTCCTGCCGCAGAACAACGCGGAGCGGCCCACATGGGCTCCGGCGACGGACCCGGCCGACCGCGAGGACGCCGAGCTGGACACGCTCGTCCCGGACCATCCCAACAAGCCGTACGACATGCACGACGTGATCCGCCGTGTCGTCGACGACGGCGAGTTCCTCGAGGTGAGCGAGCGCTGGGCGGAGAACATCGTCACCGGGTTCGCGCGGCTCGGCGGCCATCCGGTCGGCGTCGTCGGGAATCAGCCGCGGTCGCTCGCGGGCGTCCTCGACATCGACGCCTCGAACAAGGCCGCGCGGTTCGTCCGCACGTGCGACGCGTTCAACGTGCCGCTCGTGACGTTCGTCGACGTGCCCGGCTTCTTGCCGGGGACGGCGCAGGAATGGGGCGGGATCATTCGCCACGGCGCGAAGCTCCTCTACGCTTACTGCGAGGCGACCGTGCCGAAGCTGACGGTGATCACGCGCAAGGCGTACGGCGGCGCCTACGACGTCATGAGCTCGAAGCACATCCGCGCCGACTTCAACTTCGCGTGGCCGACGGCCGAGGTGGCGGTGATGGGCCCCGAGGGGGCCGTCAACATCATCTACCGCGACCGGCCGGAGGAGGAGCGCCCCGAGCTGATCGCGGATTACAAGGAGAAGTTCGCGAGCCCTTACAGCGCGGCCGAGCGCGGTTACGTCGACGACGTGATCGAGCCGCGGCGGACCCGTCCGGTCCTGATCGATGCGCTCGAGACGGCGCAGACGAAGGCGGAGCCCCGCCCCCGCCGCAAGCACGGCAACATCCCGCTCTAGCTCGCGACGAGCGGACGGCTGACGTCGAGGAATCCGGGTTCGCCTGGGCCGATGCAGCGCGGCACGGCGAGGCCGGGAGCCGAGAGCGCCAGCTGGCGTCCGAAGAGCAAGCGGAAGGTGGGGAGGCCCGACGCCCGGCGGCCGCACCAGTTCCCCCACCGCATGGAGACAAGGGCTTTCGCGCGTGGCGCGAGGACATGTGCCGGCGTACCCGACTGGACCTCGCCGGGCCTCGGAACCGGCTGTGGGACTCGCATCGACTTCCGTTGCCACGTGATCCGGACGACCGGGCGCTGGGTCGGCAGCCGGCACGACTGTCCGCCCGAATTTGTGATCAGCGCTCCGCCGAGGACCATCTCCGTCGCCCCCTGGCCACCGATGCTCATCCTGAGCTGCGAAGCGCGGCAGAGTGTGACGCTCGCAGGTCCAACTCGCGCCAGAGATGGATCGCTCTCGAGCTTTCCGCTGCTCGAGAGCGCATAGGCAACCAGGCCGAGGGCCGCGGCGATCGCCACTGCCGCCGCACCGAGCAGCCGCCGCCGCAGCTGTCGCGCCCGCGCCTCCTTGATCAGGAGCTCGAGGTCGTCGGAGGGTGGCCTTGGTGGCGCAATCATCTGGTGATAGTGTGAGCAGCACGATGCTCAAAGTCAAGATCGACAAGCAAGAGCCGACCGAGCTGTTCGAGCAAGTCGCGGCGGAGATCCGTAGGGCGATCGCCGACGGCGAGGCGAAGCCGGGGGAGCGGCTCCCTCCCGCTCGCGACCTCGCGGCCGTGCTGGGCGTGAACACGAACACCGTCCTCCGCTCGCTCCGTTTGCTCCGTGACGAGGGGATGCTCGAGTTCCGCCGAGGCCGCGGCGTCACCGTCGCCGGCACGCCGGAGCGGGGTGCGGTCATCGCGCGGGCCCGCGAGTTCGTCCGCTTCGCCCGCCAGCAGGGCTACCGGCGCGACGAGCTCATCCGGCTGATCGAAGACATCGCCTGAGCTACTGGTTCCAGTTCTCGGCGGTCTTCTTCTTGTGCCCGCTCGTCTTCGTGCGCGGATCGGGAACGTCGGCGCTAACAGGCGTGTCGTCGTCGCGGGCCGGCGGCTCCGTCTCCGGACGCTCGGGATGTCGGCGCTGGGCGCGGTTCGGCCGCGGCTCGCGCATTCCGGGTACGCGCTCGGCCTTCTTCTTGGTCATACCCACGTCGTATGCGGACGGGGCGAATTCCAAACGGGCTAGGAGGCGAGGGCGGCGTCCGCAGGTGCCGGAAGCAGTTCTTCCGCCAGCGCCCTGACGACCGCCGGGTCGAACTGCGTCCCGGCGCAGCGGTCGAGCTCTGCCAGCGCCTGCTGCTCGCTGAGGCGTGCGCCGTACGAGTGCTCCGAGGTCATCGCGTCGTAGGCGTCCGCGACGAAGATGATTCGCGCCGTGAGCGGGATCCGGTCGCCGGCGAGGCGGCCCGGGTAGCCGTCCCCGTCCCAGCGCTCGTGGTGGTGGAGGACCCACTCGGCCACCTGCTCGACGCCGAGGCTCTCGAGCATCCGGGCGCCGATCTGCGGGTGCCGCTCCAGCACGAGCCGCTCCGCGTCGCTGAGCGTGCTCGCCTTCTGGAGGATTTCCTCGGGGATCGCCAGCTTGCCGAGGTCGTGGAGATTGCCTGCGAGCCGGGTCAGCTCGACCGTCGGCTCGTCTGCGCCGAGACGCCGGGCGATCCGCGCCGAGTAGTCGCCCACGCGCTGGGAGTGGCTGCCGCCGAACGCGTCCCTCTCGTCGACCGCCCGCGCGAGGCTCGCGGCCGCCCGGTAGCGCGCCGCGCTGTCGGGGGTCTCCGCGAACCGGTCGAGGTCGGCGTGCAGGGCCGACTCGGCGACGTACGCGCGCACGCGGTTCTTGCCCTCCTTCTTCGCCCGGTAGAGGGCGGTGTCGGCAAGCCGGATGAGCTCGTCACGCGACGAGCCCTGGGTCGGATAGGTCGCAACGCCGGCGCTCACGGTCACGGTGCCGACTCCCTCCACGTCGAGCCTGGCGACCCGTTCGACGATCGAGCGGGCCACGGCCGTGGCGCGCCGCTCCTCCTGTCCCGGCAGAAGCACTGCGAACTCGTCCCCGCCCAGCCGGAAAGACTCGCCGCCCTGCCGCAGGCGGGACGCCACCTGCCCCAACACCAGGTCGCCGACCGGATGCCCGAAGCGGTCGTTGATCGCCTTCAGGTCGTCGAAGTCGACGAGGCAGAGGGCGAGCGAGCTGCCTTTCTCCTCCGCCGCGACGAGCTCGCGCTGGAGCCGCTCATGGAAGCTGCGGTGGTTGCCGAGGCCGGTCAGCGGATCGGTGAGGGCGAGGCGCATCGCCTGCATCGCCTTGAACGTCGAGCGCTGGTAGAGGGCGATGGCGAGCAGCGGGCCGACGAGGGCGATCACCAGCAGCGGCGCGCGCTGCCAGAGCACGATCAGGGTCAGGGCCGCGGAGACCATGAACGCGAACAGCGCCGTCGTCTTCGCGATGTTCTCGCCTGCGATGGTGAAGAACGACCGCCCGGAGTCCGCCGCGATGATGGCGCTGATCAAGACGAGGTTGACGACCCAGTAGTAGATGAATCCGCACAGGACGACCCGCGCGACGAGGACCTCCGTCGAGCTCCCCTGCACGTGCTCGACCGCCAGCCCGGACGCGAAGGCCGAGAGCGAGAACATCGCGCCGTTGTAGGCGATGCGCAGCGGCGGGCGGTGCTGGAGGATGTGCACGACCGCGGGCGCGCCCGCGGCGACGATCACGCCGGCGGGCCAGCCGAGGAGGATGATCGTGGAGACGGAAAAGACGAATCCGAGCGTGACGCCGCTGGCGCCCATGCCCTCGACCTGCACCGGGAAGCGTTCGGCGAGGGCCATGACGGCGAACAGGGCGAAGAGCGCCGCGAGGTCGCCGCTCGAGCGCGGAGCGCTCGCGTACTCGTAGAGGGCGAGCCCGAACACGAAAGCGCCCGCCGCGATGACGGGCACTGCAATCGCCAGTACGCGTGGTTGGACAGCAGCGGGAGCCTTCACCGCCGCTGTCCTACCAAATCCGTACGTTGAAAGCCGGTGGCTGATCACCCGACACCAATTCCTCCCCTACGAGGTATAGCGCCGGTGATTACCAGCTGTACTGCGTGAACCAGCCGAAACTCCCGAGCGCTGCCGCAGCCGAGGCGGCGAGTGCCAGGAGAATCACCAGGCGAAACTTCCACTCGAGCATTTGAGCCTCCAGGGATGGTCTTCGGGGACGCCAGACGCAGCGAATTGTGGAGGCGGCACCGCCGAGGCGAAATCACCCGAAGGGGGTAACTGGATCGCGGATTCGCCCCAGGACTAGGGTCTAGGGCTCGAGCCCGGCTTCCCTCAGCGGCCGGCGACCCCAGGCGAACCGCTTCTTGTACCAGCCGCTGAGCTGGGCCAATGCGACCCCGTAGTCCGAGGACTGGATGAACCAGCCGTTGCCGACGTAGATGCCTGTGTGGAAGATCTGCGACCCGCTCGAGTGGCTGCCGTTCGTGCCGAAGAAGACCACGTCGGCGGGCTCGAGCTTCGAGAACGCGATCCGCTTCGAGCGCGGGACCTCGACGCTCATCGTGTACGTCGTCCGTCCCTTCAGCGTCGAGACGAGTTTGCCCTCGGCGGGATAGCTCTGCAGCTTGTAGACGCGCCAGACGAAGCCCGAGCAGTCGTAGCCGCCGCGGGACGTCACGCCGAACTCGGTCTCCGTGTTGTCGCTCGTCCCGCCCCAGACATAGGGCATCCCGATCTTCGAGAACGCGACGTTCAGGATCCGGCGCTGCCAGTCGTTCAGCTGCGGCAGCTCGAAAGAGTCGGCGAGGCTCTGCACCTGGCCGATCTGCCAGCTGTTCTCGAGATAGCCGAAGCCGAGGATCTGCGCCGCGGAGTAGGCGGCTTCCGCGCGCGTCGCCGGATCCTGGGGCCTCAGCTCGAGGAAGTCCTGCGCCGCCGGATGGTTGATGCGCAGGCCGAGCAGGCGGGCGGCGACCTCCGTGCCGAAGCGCCCGGGCACGGCAGTGCCCGCGGCGCGCGCTCCCGCCGCGAACTCCTTCGACGCCTGCCGGAGGCCGAGCGAGTAGACGAGCTGGCGATCGAGCTGTGCCAGCGAGACGGTGCCGGTCGGATTCGTGACGGGCGGTGCGGTCGTCGTGGACGTCGTCGTGGTGGTGCTCGCGGTCGTGGTCGTGGCGCCGGTCGTCGTCCCGTACGAGCCGGAGCCCGAAACAGGCGCCGGAGAGCCGACCTCCTGCTGCAGCCCGTAGGCGAGATCGGCGAGCGTCTGCTGCCTGAGTGCCTGGTTGGGCTTGAAGGTGCGCACGTTCTTCGCCATCAGCTTGTGCGAGACGACGGTCGCGATCTGCGGCGCAGCCCAATTCGGGATGCGGCCGGCGGCTCCCGACGCAGCGGCAGCGGCGACGGCGGCCAGTACGGCGGCAGCCGAGATCGTGGCGAGGCGATGACCCACGGTCTTCCCATCGACCGGGGCCGCGCCGGGGTTTAGCCTCCATTCGGTGGAGCCCTCCTACGAGATCTCGCCGGAGCCGAGCGACGAGGAGCGGGCGGCGATCCTCGAGGCGCTGACCGCGGAGGAAGCCGAGCGACGGCTGGCCTCCCCGTGGAGCGACGCGCCTCTGCCGGCGCGCGGCGGGGAGGAGGACGAGCCGTAACCAGAGCGCGCCGCCCTGCGTTGCCTCCCCATGTGGGAGGAATGCATCCGCTGCAACGAGGCTCCGGCGGTCGACGAGCAGGGCTACTGCGGTCACTGCCACTGGGCCGTCCGGGCCGAGGTGGAGGAGGGTTTCTACGCCTTGCGCGAGTACCTCCGCGCCTGGGCCCGCTTCGACGAGTGGTGTGAAGGCCGCGGAATCGCGGTCTGACCGGCAGAGCTGCGGCTATTCGGGCTGAGCCCGGCCGAAGAGCCGTGGCGCCGCGCGGGCGTAGTCGAGCCCCGAGACCCACGTGAGGATCACGGCGACGAGCAGCGCCCACCAGGCCGCCCTGTCCGTCCAGGCGCCGGCGGCGGCGAACCCCGCCACGGCGGCGGCGACCGCCTGAGCCCACGTCTTCAGTTTCCCGAGGTCGCGGGCAGCGAGCACGACTCCGCGCTCGATCGCGGCCTGCCGCAGCCCGGTCACCAGCACCTCGCGCACGACGATCGCCGCGACCATCCAGGCCGGGCTGACGCCCTGCCCCACGAGCATCACGAGCGCCGCGAGCACGAGCACCTTGTCGGCGATGGGGTCGAGGAGCGAGCCCACCGACGAGGTGCGGCCGTGCCTGCGTGCGAGCCGCCCGTCGAACCAGTCGGTCGTCATGGCCACACAGAAGACCGCCGTGGCCCAGTAGTTGTGGTTCGGGAAGTCCCAGGCGTAGAGGACCACGACGAGCGGGACGCTCGCCGCGCGGGCGATGGTGAGCTGATCCGCAGGCGTCAGATCCACGACGTGGAGAGAATACGGCCCGCTCATGTTCGAGAAGGTTCTGGTTGCCAACCGGGGGGAGATCGCGATCCGCATCTTCCGCACGCTGCGCGAGCTCGGGATCGGCGCGGTCGGCGTCTACTCCGAGGGCGACCGCGCGGCACTGCACGTCGCCTACTCCGACGAGGCGTACCTCCTTGGGCCGACGCCGGCAGCCGGGAGCTACCTCGCGGTAGACCGCATCCTCGACGCGGCGCGTCGCTCGGGAGCACAGGCGGTGCACCCGGGTTACGGCTTCCTCGCCGAAAATGCGGGGTTCGCACGAGCGGTGGAAGACGCGGGGCTCGTCTGGATCGGACCGCCCCCGGCGGCGATCGAGGCCCTCGGCGACAAGGTCCAGGCTCGACACATCGCGCAGAAGGTGGGGGCGCCGCTCGTCGCCGGCACCGCCGACCCCGTCGACGGCGCCGACGAGGTCGTCGCGTTCGCGCGCGAGCACGGTCTGCCGATCGCCATCAAGGCAGCCTTCGGCGGCGGCGGGCGCGGTCTGAAGGTCGCGCGCCGCGAAGACGAGATCGTCGAGCTGTACGACTCGGCCGTCCGCGAGGCGGTCACGGCATTCGGCCGCGGCGAGTGCTTCGTCGAGCGGTATCTCGACAAGCCCAGGCACGTCGAGACGCAGTGCCTCGCCGACCAGCAGGGCAACGTCGTCGTCGTCTCGACCCGCGACTGCTCGCTGCAGCGCCGCCACCAGAAGCTGGTCGAGGAGGCGCCCGCCCCGTTCCTCGACGACCTTCTGGTGGCGCCGCTGGATCGAGCACTCCCGCTCGCCGAGGTGCACGACGTGGCCGTGGGCGTCGGCGAGGATCTGGATCTCGACGTGGCGCGGCCGTTCGATCGCCTTCTCGATGTAGACGGACGCGTCGCCGAAGGCCGCCGCGGCCTCCGTGCCCGCGCGCTCGAGCGCGCCGGCCAGTTCCGC
>JBJMKE010000007.1:0-4823 GCA_045806005.1 Gaiellaceae bacterium | reverse complement strand
TGCGCAACGTGCCGCGCTTCAAGGCCGGCGACACCGTGCGTGTCCACTTCCAGGTCATCGAGGGGGCGCGGCGCCGCGTGCAGGTCTTCGAGGGCATCGTGCTCAAGCGGCAGGGGGCCGGCGCGCGGGAGACGTTCACCGTGCGCAAGCAGTCGTTCGGCGTCGGCGTCGAGCGGACCTTTCCGCTCCACTCGCCGAAGATCGAGAAGATCGAGGTCGCCGCGATCGGCGACGTCAACCGCGCGAAGCTCTACTACCTGCGCGGCCGCGTCGGCAAGAAGGCCCGCGTCCGCGAGCGCCGCTACGGCACAGGCTCGCAGCTGCCGGTGGCGGTCGACGCGACGCTCGCCGAGACCGAAGAGGCGCCCACGGCGACCGAGCCCGAGGACGCCGCAGGGCCGCTGTCCGAGGCGGAGCCCGTCGAGGCCGAGCCCGTCGAGGCCGAGGTGGACGAGCCCACGGCGGAGGAAGAGCCGCCTGCGGACGAGGCGCCCGCCGACGAGCCGGCCGAGGACGCGCCGGCGGACGAGGGCTCCGAGCCCGAGGCGACGGCCGACGAGCCCGAGCCGGCCCAGGCCGACTAGCGACGTTCCGACAGCTTCCGGATCGCGCGCTATGGTCGCGTTGTGCGCCATCCGGCGATAGTCAGGGCGTCCCCGGCGGCTGCAAAGCTTCGCGACTCCTCGCTTCGCTCGTCGGCCCGGCTTCGCCGGGCTGCAGCGTCCTCGGTCGCCCCAATAGCGTCGGCTATCGAGACTCCCTGCGTCCTTGCCTCGCTCGCTTATCGCTCGCCGGGAACGCGTGACCATCACCGGACGGCGCACTAGTGGAACGGCGAACGGGCCAGAAGCTCCTGCGCTTCGATCGGCGCCTCGGCGCCCGCTTCGTCGCCGGCGCCGACGAGGCGGGACGCGGTTCCCTCGCCGGCCCGCTCGTGGTCGCGGGTGTCCTGCTCGACTACGGCTCGCTTCGCGACCATCGCGTCCGGCCGCTCGGCTTCCTCAACGACTCGAAGCAGTGCTCGCCCGAGCGGCGCGAGGAGCTGTTCCATGCGGTCGTCGGCTGCGCCGAGCGGGTGGCCGTCCGGGTGATCCCTCCGGGCGAGATCGACCGCAACGGCCTCCACCGCTCGAACCTCGCGGGCCTTCGGGCCATGCTCGAGGCGCTGACGCCTCCGGCGGAGGCGTGCCTCGTCGACGGCTTCCGGCTCGGGGCGGCCGCCCCGAGCCACACCGCGGTCGTGGACGGCGACGAGAAGAGCGCCGCGATCGCCGCTGCGTCGATCGTCGCGAAGGTGACGCGTGACCGCCTGATGCGGCGGCTCGATGCGCTCTATCCCGCGTACGGCTTCGCCCGTCACGTCGGCTACATCACGCCCGGCCACTCCGCGGTCGTCCGCGCGCTCGGCCCGTCGGCCGTACACCGGCTGAGCTTCCAGGCGCTCTGCTACGAGAGCGCCGACGCCGTCGGAGCATCCTCGACACTTCCGTAACTGCTTCGCGCCTACGCTCGGGGAATGGCCGTGCTGCGTCCCGGCGTCGCAGCGGAGCGCCGGGCGCGGCGCTGGTACCGGCTGCGCGGCTGGCGGATCCTCGGCACAAACGTCTGGGCGGGAGGCAACGAGCTCGACCTGATCGTCCGGCGCGGCCGGACGCTCCGCTTCGTCGAGGTGAAGGAGAAGCGCGGCCCGCGCTACGGCGACCCGCTCGAGATGGTGACGGCCGAGAAGCAGCGGCGGCTGCGGCGCGCGGCGGCGGCGTGGCTCGGCGCCCATCCCGAGCACGGGCGAGTCGCCGTCGGCTTCGACGTGGTCGCCGTGCGCGAGGGCCGCGTGCAACGCTTGCCGCAGGCGTTCTAGCCGTCGCGTCGAATCGAGTCGAGTGGCCGTCACCCAGGACGAGCTGTACGCGACGCTGGACCTCGACCTCTCGTGGTCCGAGGCCGAGCTGCGCGAGCGCGAGCGGACGAAGCACGTCCATCGGCTCCACCCGTACCACGGCAAGTTCATCCCGCAGCTCGTGGAGGTGCTGCTCGGCCGGTACCTCGCGCCGGGCGACCACGTCCTCGATCCGTTCGCCGGCTCGGGCACGACGCTCGTCCAGGCGCTCGAGTCGGGGCTCGACGCGACGGGCGTGGACATCGCCGCCTTCAACTGCCTCCTGATGCGCGTCAAGACGGCGTCGTACGACCTGCCGGAGCTCGGGGAGGAGCTGCGGGACGCGTACGGCCGCATCGAGTCGCTGGGGCTGCGGCGGCGGCCGGTGAAGGGCTATCTCCGCAAGTGGTACGCGCCGGGGGCGGCGGCCGAGCTCCTGGACTTCGGCGAGCTGATCCCGGAGTACCGGCACGCCGACGTGCTGCGCGTGATCCTCTCCCGGGCCGCGAGGTCGGCGCGGCGGGCCGCCCACTTCGACCTCGAGGCGCCGAAGGCACCGCAGCGGGGCGAGTACTGGTGCCACAAGCACCGGCGGCAGTGCCGCCCGGTCGAGTCGGCCCTCGGCTTCCTCAGCCGCTACACGCTCGACACGCTCGCGCGGATCGAGGCGTTCGCGCAGGTGCGCGACACCGAGCGCGAGGCGGCGGTGCTGCACGGCGACGCGCGGGAGGTGGAGCTGGCGGGGCCGTACGACGGGATCCTCACGTCGCCGCCGTATCCGGGCCTGATCGACTACCACGAGCAGCACCGCTACGCGTACGAGCTGCTCGGCCTCGACGACCGGCGCGAGCGGGAGATCGGTGCTGCCGCGTCGGGGACGTCCCTCGCGGCGCTCGAGGCGTACCGCGCCGGCGTGGCCGGAGTGCTCGCGCGCGCGTCAGCGGCCCTGCGGCCCGACGCTCCCGTGCTCGTCGTCGTCAACGACCGGCGCGACCTCTATCCGGAGATCCTCGCGCGCGCCGGCCTTCGTCTCGAGGTGCGGCTGCGCCGCCACGTCAACCGCCGCACGGGCCGGCGGGCCGGCGAGTACTTCGAGGACGTCCTCGTCGCGCGCGCGAGCTAGTCGCTCTGTGACTTGCTGCGCCGGTGCCGCAGCCGGCGAAGGTAGTCGTCGAACTCGTGGCGCGGAACGAGGCCGGGCCGGACCCCGCACGCGACCGTCCGCAGCTCCCCCTCGCGAATCAGAGCGCGAACCTCGTCCTCGGAGCAGCGCAACTCTGCAGAGACCTCCCGGACGGTGAGCGGTGCGGGCCAGTTCATCCTCAGGAACCTTACGTCGGCCAGGCCGCCTACTGCACCGCGATCGCCTCGACCTCGACCATCATCTCCGGCCGTGCCAGGGCGCTGATCCCGACCGCCGTCGAAGCCGGCTGCGCGCCCTCGAAGAACTCGCCCTTGATCCGCGTGTAGTTGCGCAGCCGACTCATCTCCGTGAGGAAGACGGTCAGCTTCACGACGGTGTCCAGACCCATTCCGGCCGCCTCGAGAACGGCGCGCAGATTCTCGAATACCTGCCGGGTCTGGGCCTCGAAGTCGCCCTCGCCGACGAGCTGGCCGTCCGCAGAGACCGGCGCCTGGCCGGAGACGAACAGGATCGACCGCACGCCTTCGACCTGCCAGGCCTGCGAGAAGCCGGCTGCGTCCTGCCACGTCCACGGGTTGAGCTGCTGCTTGTTCATGCCCGCGCTCTACCTCGTGGAGGGGCTCACAAACGTCACGCGCAACCCGGCCTCCCCGGCCGTGGCGCCAGTCACATGCGGAGGAGCCCTAGCTCAGGCTTCGCCGGTGAAGTAGTCGACCGCGTCCGCGAGGCGGAACAGCTTGGCCGGAGGCCAGGCGCCGACCTTCTCCGAGTCCGGGTAGACCGACGTCGCCACCGCGACCCGGTTCGACCAGATGCACACGCGCACGGTCTCGTCGGTCCGGTTCGTCACCTTGTGGGCGCCGGCCTCGCCGGTGGGGAAGAAAGCACAGTCCCACGGCTCGAGCTCGCGCTCGCCCTCGGGCGTGCGCAGCGGCGGCCGGCCGACGAGGACGATCAGCCACTCCTCCTCGGCGTTCTCGTAGTGGTACGGGCAGATGCTCAGGCCGGGCTCGAGCGCGTAGACGGACAGGCCGAGCTGCTCGCCGCCCACGAGGGGGCCGACGCGCGCGTAGGTCGCGCCGTAGCCGGGCGGCTCGTCCTCGTCCACGTCGAGCGCGACCTCGAAGAGGTTGACGACGCTCACGGCTCGCCCTCCCAGTACTCGGCGGGCTCGCCGAGCCGGCCGCGGTGGCCGAATCCAGGCGCGCGGATCCCGAACTTGCCGCTGTCCGGGTAGATGGTCGCGCCGCCGTGGGGCGCGTTCGTCGAGGGCATCGCGTACCGCACCCGCGCGTCCGTGTGGTTGCGAACCGCGTGCGCCCCGGCTGCGCCGGCCGGGAAGCAGGCGACGTCGCCGGCGCGCAGCACCGTCTCGCCTTCCGGGGTGCGGAGAGTCAGCTCGCCCGCGATCACGATCAGCCACTCCTCCTCGGTCGCCTCGAAGTGGTAGGGCCACGAGGCGTTCCCCGGCGCGATCTCGTAGAGGCTCAGGCCGGTCGCGACGGCTCCGACGCCCTCGGTCAGCGACGTCTCCACGAAGTCGTGCCCCGCAGGCGCGTCGGCCGGCCCGTCCTCGAGGGCGGTGGCCAGCAGATTCTGGACTCGCTCCACGGCGGCACCCTAGTCGCCGGTGTTCCGCCAGGAAGGAGCCAACCCGGCGTCACGACTTCGCTCCTAGCCTCGCTGCGTGCTCGCACGCGCGGTCACCCATGCGCTGGTCGGACTCGAGCCGCGGCGCGTCGACGTCGAGGCGCACGTTCGCGACGGCATCCCAGGGTTCGCCATCGTCGGCCTCGCCGACCG
>JBJMKE010000006.1:0-27631 GCA_045806005.1 Gaiellaceae bacterium | reverse complement strand
GGAGGCCAAGGCAGGCGCCGCGCAGTAGCTGGCTCTGACGCTGGCGAATCCGCCGCGGACGGCTCGTCAGGCGTCGCGGTTGACGTCACCTTGGTGCCGCAGGCCGCACAGAAGTTCGCGCCCTCGCTGAGAGCGGCACCGCACTGCTCGCAGAAACCCCTCACTCCATCCTCCTGCCGCCTTGACCCTCGCCGTCCTCGACTGACCCTAGACCACTCGCGGTAGATCGTCTACCGCTGAAGGTCGCGGGCCTATTGCAGTCCGTTAGGATCGGCTCGCCGTCCGCGCCGCGATCCGCCGGATGCCTAACCGTCCCGGCCCTTCGAGCGTTGCTAGATCCCTCAGCCGGTGTAGGTGACGGAGAAGCCGTTTGATGAGTCTGGCGTGGACGGTGCTGCAAGGAGATTGCCGCTGCTATCGCCGAGGCCAACCTCTTCGTCAGAGGTCAGACTCCACGACGAAAGGCTCGTTGTCAGATTGCTGAAGCCAAGCGAGCCGAAATCCGCGAACGGCACGAGTGATCCGTCTGCACGGCCGAAGTCCTCGACGATCCATTCAGCGGTGTGGCCGCCGGTATACGAAATGGTTGAAGCGTTGCCTTCCTGTGCGACCCAAGTCGTCGGGGCCGAATCGAGGACGGTCCCCCAAGCATGGCCGGTGTCCATCATCCCGGACACGCCCGTTGTCAGATCATCCAGCCTAGTCACCCAACTGCCGTCAGTGGCCTGGTATACCGAGGCTTCGATCTGATCGCCGGGAGAGACCGACATGCTCTCGAAGTTGACCGCGTAGTACTCGGGGAATTCTTCCCACCAGCCTGGATTCTCGACTTGCACGCCCGCGACACAGTCGCTATCCACACCTGTCTGGAGGAGATCGCCGGATGATCCTCCGCCCCCGCCGCCAATGCCCACCCAGGTTGACTCGCTGGCATCCATGGTGTGTCCGCAGTTCAGGGTGGGGACCGTGAATTCTCCGGACGCCTCGGTTACGAAGCTGGACGAGGGGACCACGTAGCCCGCCCAATTGCTACTCACCGCGAAGGGCGGCGCTTGAAGCACGAGCGCACGTCTCACGACGGCCGCCTTCCCTCTAGCGTTCCTGGCTCTCAAGACGAACGTCCAGTGCGAGTCCACGGCCGCTGCCGGGAGCGTCACTGTGAACCTGGCGTTACATCTCACGCGCTGCGGGTTTGGTCCTGTGAAGAAGCGGGGGCTGGCGGCCAACGTGCAGCGGGTTGCGTGTGATGAAGACCATGTGAAATGTGCGACTCCGCCCAGATACGTCAGGCTGCCGGGGGAAATCGAGAGGCGCACCTTTGGCCGACGGGTCCTCGCTGCCAACGCGAGCCGTGCACTCTGCGTATTCGACACGTTGCGAACAGCCGAAAGGCTCACCGCGCCCAGGGGCGTCGGCGAGATCGCCGGCAAATGCGCCCTACCCATCCGCGGCAGGGGTCCCCTTGTCGGTCTATGCGTGGTTTCAATGACGCGACTTGCCCATGCCGGACCACACAGCAGCAAGCTCGCGAGCAGCACAAGAACACCGACCCCAAACCGCATACTCGTTAAATCGCACTACGGCCCGTAACCCGCATCCCTCTAACGGGTGATGCGAGCTTGTCACTCCGCGATCTCGGCAGCGTCTCCCTCGACGACTACCTAAGAAACCTGAGCGGCCGAGGCTCCTCCTAGACGACTCGCATCGAATCCGCCCGAGTTTCATACGGGGGTCCGTAGCTGTCAACGGCAATCGTTACGCGGGGGAGACCCTGCAGCCCGGAGAGGATCTACGAGCCTGTGCTGGAATGGGTCCGGGTGGCCTTTCCCTAGCCCGATGTTGACAACTGCCTGCCAAGACCCTTAGCTATGGTGTGCGAACGGGCAGCCTGAGAGGGTCGCGCATGGGCGACGGTTCGGCGGTCCGCACCCCAATGAGAGGATGGCCCGGAATCTCTCCCGAGCCCGACCCAAGTGCCTGACGGGCATGAGATTAATGTTCAGCTTCCGCCCGAGCTTGTGTCCGGCGTCTACGCGAACTTCGCGTTGGTGCAGGCGTCAGAGCATGATTTTACGCTCGACTTCTGCCAGATCACCCCTCCCACGGAAGAAGGCGAACCGCCTACGGCACGGGTCGTGTCGCGTGTACGGATCGCGGGAAGCTTCGTCGATTCCCTGCTGCAGGCGCTTTCGTCGAACGCGATTAGCAGAGACCAGCACATTCAGGAGATGAGACGAAAGATGGAAGGAGGTGCTGAAGATGACGACGATTGAGTGGGTTGGTTCTCGCGACGAACTCGCGCCGCCTGTCGGTACGCGTAGCGGCGAGTACCGCTATGAAAGAGATACGAGCGAGTTGATCAGTTACAAGCTTCGCTTGCCGAATCCCGCTCCGCCGGAGCTTAGGGTCACTCTGGCGGGTGGTCCCGAGGGCCAGGGCTGGTGGATGAGGATTGACGAACTTGACATAACCGCCGAAGGCGCCGACGCCTTGGAGGCATTTCGTAACCTTCTCAGTGCCGCTCGTGCGTGGCTCAGCTACCTCAAAGAGAACGAGCCCGACCTCGCCGACGATCTTGTCCCACAGGCCCGCTATGTAGCGTTGCTGGAGGCTCCCGTCTTCAGTTGGTTCCGCCGCGCGGATATCTCCGAGTAGTGCCGCCACGTCTGGACGAGTTCCGAAAGGTGCTCAAGCGCAACGGCTTCGCACTCGCTCGGAAGGGTGGGCACGAGATCTGGATTTGCGCCGACGCGAAGGGACGCGTGATCAGGCGCGTCCCGGTGTCCCACGGTAAAGCGGAAATCAGGACGAAACGCCTCTTCCACGACATGCTCAACCAAAGCGGAAAGAGCGAAGAGCATTTTTACGAGGTCCTGAAGGGCTAATCAGCTCTCTGGACTTAGCTGCCCGTACTGGCGCCTCGGAGTTGTTGTAGGCGCTCTGGCGTTCGAGTCACGACGCTGCTCCTGCGGCATCCGCGAGCGTGACGACCTTGCCGGTAGCCATGCCTGCGAGGTAGCTCTCGAGCCTCGCAGCGTCCTCTGCAAGTTGGTCCTCGAGCTGGTGCCGGTACCGCGCCTGAACGCTCGGGTTCGCGTGCCCCATGTACCGGTCGGCACGCGTCTCCGAGACGCCGGCGTGATCGAGCCAGGTCGAGAAGCTGTGTCGCGCTTCGTGTAGACCGATGGGCTCAAGTCCGTCGTCGCGTCCCTGTACGAAGGCTCCGACCGCAGCCGCGGCCCACTCCTTGAGCGCCCGTTCGCGAATCGTGGCCGGGGCGAATGGTGCCTCGTCGGAGCCGAAGACGAACGCCCCCCGCGGCCTGCCCTTGCAGCACCGGTCGAGGATTTCCCTCAGCGGCTCGATGAGCGGAACGTCGCGCTTCCCGGCCTTGGACTTCGGTGCTTTCTCGCCAGTGACCTGATCCCAGCTGCGAGAGACGCGGATCCGATCCTCCAGCACGTCTTCGACGCGCAGCGCCTGCAGTTCGCCACGCCGGAGGCCGGCGTAGAAGGCGCACGCATAGACGTCGCGCTCGTCACCCTCCAGCGCCCCGAGCAGAAGCTCGGCCTCGGTCGGCGTCGCAGCTCGCTCGCGCCTCCCTCCGGGCTCGGGAAGGTCGAGGTTGACGGTTGGATCGATCGGGGGCTTCTTCCAGCGGTAGAACGCCTGCAGGGCGACGATCGCGTTGCGGACGGTTTGGCCTGCGAAGCCCTGACCGTTCATCCGCTCGATGATCGCCTGCACGTCTGCGCGGGTGACGTCATTGACGGCTAGGTGGCCGAGATCGCTGAGAACGAACCTCGAGAGGTCGCTCCGATAGTCCCGCACCGTCGAAGCGCTGTACTCGGTGCGACGGCGTGAGCGAACTTCGCCACGCTCGCACTTCTCGAGCCACTCCGCGACGGCATCCTCGAGCCGCTGCTTCGGCTCGAACTTCACCTCGCCGCGCGCCACCTGCGAGCCAGCGTCCCTCCGCCAGCCCTTCGCTGCGGCAAGCGCGCCCTTCCCGGTGAACGTCCTGCGGATCTTCACGACGCGGCCGAGACGGCGTGATTCACGCGCGTCGTAGACCGCTGCCTCGTACGCCGGATCGCAGTTGCACTTGCCGCCGTCGCGTGAGGGGCACGTCCTCGAGTGCCGCTCTCGGATGCCCGTCGGGAGCTTCTTCTTGGCCTCGCTACGCTGAGCTTGCATCAGGACTCGCCTCCTGTTGCCGTGGCCCGGACGTTCACGCGTCGCGGGCCTTTGACGTTGCTCGAGACTATAGCCGACTGGCGCGCATACTGGCGCGCGCCCTACTTAGGTCGGTTTCTGAGCGACCGGCACGAGTCGTATTTCTGGCTTAACGGAGCGGCGCCGGAGTCGAACCGACCTAGCCGTGGGTTGCACGACCGTACGGATTTTGAAGACCCGCTGGGCCACCGGGCCCGGCCGCTCCGCCCGGAGCGTATCCCGCTACTTGTCGCCTTCGAGGTAGTGCGAGTCCCAGCCGGGCGGCTCGTACCCGGTGCCGGGCGGGCCTGCGCCGACCGAGAGGACGAGCGTGCCCGGGTCCCGGGCCGTCGCGGATCGCGTCGTCGACGCGTCGCTTATCCACAAGCAAGTCCCGGTAGGCGCATCGACCTCCTCGCCGCCGATCGTGAAGGTCGCGTGGCCGTCGACCGTGTAGTAGAGCTCGGGCTCGCCGTGCTCGGCGTGATCGTGCTCGGGGATCACGGTGCCGTCTTCCTGCCCCCGCCACAGGTTGATGCCGAAGGTCTCGATCCCGAAGTGGTGCCGGATCGGGATCCAGTGGGGCCACTGGTTCGAGGCGATCTGGTCGATGTGGGCTTTCTCGTAGGTAGCCATGACGCGAGCCTATTCCTCTACGAGTCGCGCGAACAAGTCCTCCGGCGGCAGGTCGGCGAGGGAGTCGAGGACGAGGTCGGCGCCGGCCTCCTCGAGGCCGAGCTCGCGGGTCACCTCGTTCGGGATCGCGACGCAGAAGACGCCGGCTGCCTTGGCGGCCCGGACGCCGTGCGGCGAGTCCTCGAAGGCGACCGCCTCGCGCGCTGTGACGCCGAGGAGCTCGAGCGCCTGGAGATACAGCGCCGGCGCCGGCTTCGCGCGTGCGGGGTCGCCGTCGGCCGTGCAGATCGCGTCCCAGCCGACCGCCTCCTCGAGGCGCTCGAGATGCATGTCCACCCAGGGGCGCGTCGAGCTCGAGACGATCGCGCGCTTGAGTCCGTGGTGCCGGGCCGCGGCGAGGTAGTCCGCGATGCCGGGGCGCAGCTCCTCCGCCTCAATCAGCGCAATCTCGTGCGCGTAGCGCCGCTCGTTCAGCTCTTCCCACTCGAGCGGCTCGCCGACGAGCTCCTCGAGGTGCGTCCGCGGATCCCACGGTGCGTGCGTCGTGCCGACGAGCGTCGCCCACAGGTCGGCGGGCAGCTCGTGCCCGTGCTCGCGGTAGAGCCACTCCCAGCCCGTGCGGGCGGCGAGCTCGGTGTCGAGGATCAGCCCGTCGAAGTCGAACAGGAAGGCGCGGACCGGCACGGCGATTCAGACTACGGACGTGGGCATCCTCGGCGTCGATGTCGGCGGTACGTTCACCGACGCGGTGCTCGTCGAGGAGGGGCGGATCCGGACGGCGAAAGTGCCGACCGCGGCGCGGCAGGAGGAGTCGGTGCTCGCGGCGGCGCGAGCGGTGGGGGCGGGGGACGGTCTCGACCGGTTCGCGCACGGGACGACCGTCGCCACGAACGCGCTCCTCGAGCGCCGCGGCGCCCGCACCGCCTACGTCGGCAACGCGGGCTTCGAGCACCTCCTCCACCTGCGCCGGCAGACGCGGGCGCACCTCTATCGCCTCTGCGCCGACCACCCGGAGCCGCTCGTGCCGCTCGAGCGCTGCCACGGCGTGACCGGCCGGCTCGGGCCGGCTGGAGAGCTCGAGCCGCTCGACCTGGAGTCGCTTCCCGATCCGGGCGATGCGGAGGCGGTGGCCGTCTGCCTCCTGTTCGCGTTTCGCGATCCGGCGCACGAGCGGGCGATGGCGGCCGAGCTGCGGCGGCGGCATCCCGGCCTCCACGTCGCCGCCTCCCACGAGGTCGCGCCCGAGTTCCGGGAGTACGAGCGAGCCTCGACGACGGCCGCCGACGCGTACCTCGGGCCCGTCGCCGCGCGCTACCTTCGCGCCCTCGCCGACGCGGCCGCCGAGGCGGGGCTGCCCGAGCCCGTCGTGATGCTCTCCTCGGGCGGCGTCGCTCGGGCGGAGGAGGCCGCGGCGCACCCGGCGCGGCTGCTCGTCTCGGGTCCTGCCGGCGGCGTCGTGGGCGCGGGGCTCGTCGCACGGCGAGCCGGCTTCGCGGATGCGATCGCCTTCGACATGGGCGGCACCTCGACGGACGTCTGCCTGCTGCCGGGTGGCCGCGCCGCCCGCGTGTCCGAGCGCGAGGTCGGAGGCCTGCCGATCAGGCTCCCCACCGTGGACGTGCACACGGTCGGCGCCGGGGGCGGCTCGCTCGTTCGGCGCGACGCGGGCGGCGCGGTGCGGGTCGGGCCCGAGTCGGCAGGCGCGGATCCCGGGCCCGCCTGCTACGGCCGCGGCGGCGGGCCGACCGTGACCGACGCAAACCTGCTGCTCGACCGGCTGCCGGGAGAGCTGCCGGGCGGGCTCGTCCTCGATCGGGAAGCTGCCGCGGCCGCGCTCGACGGGCTCGATCCGGCGGCGGTGGTCGAGGTCGTCAACGCCGAGATGCTCCGGGCGTTGCGCGTCGTCTCGGTCGAGCGCGGACACGACCCGCGGGAGTTCGCGCTCGTCGCCTACGGCGGCGCCGGCCCGCTCCACGCGTGCGCGCTGGCTGAGGAGCTCGGAATCGAGGCCGTGGTCGTCCCGGCGGCGGCCGGCGTCCTCTCGGCGCTCGGGCTCGCCGCGAGCGACGAGCGGCGCGACCGCGTCGTCTCGCACGTTCGCCCGCTCGCGGACGTGGACGATCTGCCGCCTGCCGGCGAAGCCGATCTCCGCTACCGCGGCCAGTCCTTCGAGCTGACCGTCGCTCTCGGGCCGGATCTCGCGGAGCGCTTCCACCGTGCGCACGAGGAGCGGTACGGGTACGCCGACCGCGCGCGGGAGGTCGAGCTCGTCGCCGTGCGCACCGCCGACGTCGTGCGCGGCCCGGAGCTGGAGCTGCCGAGCGGCGAGGCTGAGCACGTGTCGGGGCCGAGCCTCGTCCCGCTGGACGGATCCACCCTGTGGATTCCCCCCGGGTGGGAGGGGGCTAGGGATGGTTTCAGCTGGGTCGTGACGCGTGAATGACACGATTGCACCGATTCAGCTCCAAGTGATCGGAGCGTCGCTGCGCTCGGTCGCCGAGGAGATGGGGGCCGTCCTGATCCGCTCCTCCTTCTCCGCGAACATCAAGGAGCGGCGCGACTGCTCGACCGCGCTGTTCGACGAGCGCGGCAGGATGGTCGCGCAGGCCGAGCACATCCCCGTCCACCTCGGCGCCATGCCCGACGCGGTCGAGGCCGTCATGCGGCTCGGTCTCGAGCCCGGGCAGACCGCGATCCTCAACGACCCGTACACGGGCGGGACCCACCTGCCTGACGTGACGCTCGTCTCGCGCACCGTCCTCGGCTTCGCGGTCTCGCGCGCACACCACGCCGACGTCGGCGGGATCGAGCCGGCGAGCCTGCCCGCGTTCTCGCGCACCCTCGAGGAGGAGGGCGTGATCCTGCCGCCGCAGCTCCTCACCGGCGACGTGGTCGAACGCTTCGTCGAGGCGACCCGAACGCCGGCGGAGCGGCGCGGCGACCTGCGCGCCCAGCTGGCGGCGCACCGTCTCGCCGAGCGGCGGCTCGGGGAGCTCTGCGCGCGCCGCGGGCGCGGCCCGGTCGCCGCCGCGATGGACGAGCTCTACGCCTACTCCGAGCGCATGGTGCGCGCTGCGCTCAAGGGGCTCCCGGACGGCCGCGGCACGGCCGAGGACGTGGTGGAGGCGGTGGAGGGGGACCTGCCGATCCGCTGCTCGGTCGAGCTCGCCGGGGACGGGATCCGGATCGACTTCGAGGGAACGGCGCCCCAGTACGACGGCAACCTCAACTGCCCGCTCGCAGTGACCAAGTCGGCCTGCTTCTTCGTCGTCCGCTGCCTCACCGAGCCGGACCTGCCGGCGTCGGGCGGCGCGTTCGCGCCGGTCACCGTCACGGCGCCGGAGGGCTGTCTCGTCAACGCGCGCCCGCCGGCCGCGGTGGTCGCCGGCAACACCGAGACGTCCTCCCGCATCGTCGACGTCGTCTTCGCCGCGCTCGGCGAGCTTGTCCCCGTCCCGGCCGCCGGCCAGGGGACGATGAACAACCTCGCGCTCGGCAACGACCGGTTCACGTATTACGAGACGGTCGGCGGCGGGCAGGGCGCGTGCCCGGACGCTGACGGCCCGAGCGCCGTCCACGTCGCCATGTCGAACACGCTGGCCACGCCCGCAGAGGCGATCGAGCTCGAGTACCCGCTGCGCGTCGAGCGCTGGGAGCTCCGCCTCGACTCCGGCGGCACAGGAGCGCACCGCGGCGGCGACGGCGTCGTGCGCGAGCTGCGCGTGCTCGAGGACTGCCGCCTCTCGGTGCTCGCCGAACGGCGCCGCCACGCGCCGCCCAGTCGCGCCGGCGGGGAGGACGGCGCCCACGGCCGGACGCTCGTGAACGGCGAGGAGCAGCCGCCCAAGCTGACGCGCCAGCTGCGGACGGGCGACGTCGTCCGCGTCGAGACGCCGGGCGGCGGCGGCTACGGCGAGAGCCGCAGCCCCTGACCGCCCAGGACACGTCCGGTACCTGGTACCAGACGTGTCCGTTCGGGACGAGGCAGCCTGCTCGGTTGCCGCACGGCTCTGCGACACCTGTCCAGACGAGACGGGGCTCCCGCAGGCACGGCCGGTACCTGGTACCGGCCGTGTCCCCGGCGGACATGTCCGGACGCCGGCGGCGGCCGCCACGGCAGCCCGCAGTAGGCTCCGACGAACGGATCGTCCGGTCAAGGTCGCGTGCGTGCAGGTCGAGCCCGTCGTGCTCGACCGCGAGGCGACGCTCGACAAGCTCGAGACCGTCGCCGGGGAGGCCGCGCGGGAGGGGGCCGAGCTCGTCGTCTTTCCCGAGACGTTCGTGCCCGTCTACCCCTCGTCCCTCTGGGCGAAGGCGTTCGCCGGCTGGGAGGCCCCGGGCGCAAAGGAGACGTTCGCGCGCCTCGCGCAGCAGTCGGTCGCCGTCGGCTCGGCGGCCGAGCGGCGAATCGCGGCCGCGGCGCAGGAGCTGGGCATCTGGATCGTGACGGGCGTCAACGAGGTGGACGCCGAGCGGCCCGGCACGATCTACAACGCGCTCCTCTACCACTCGCCCGCAGGAGACCTCGCCCTCCATCACCGCAAGCTCGTGCCGACGAATCACGAGCGGCTCGTCTGGGGCCAGGGCGACGGCCGCGGCCTCACGGCGGTCGAGACCGGCTTCGGTCGGCTCGGCGGCCTGATCTGCTGGGAGAACTACATGCCGCTCGCGCGGGTCGCGTTGTACGAGTCCGGCGTCGAGATCTACGTCGCCTCGACCGCGGATGACGGCGACGCCTGGCAGGCGACGCTCGTCCACATCGCGCGCGAGAGCCGCGCGTACGTCGTCGCGCCGGCGCACTTCCAGCGCGAGTCGGCATATCCCAAGGACTTCCCCCTCGCCGCGGAGATCGAGGGAGCGGGAACGATCGGCCGTGGCGGCAGCGCGATCCTCGCGCCCGACGGCTCGTATCTCGCGGGGCCGCTGTACGACGAGGAGGCGATTCTCTACGCGGAGCTCGACCCGTCACGCCTGCTCGCCGAGCGTCAGCGCTTCGACCCTGTCGGCCACTACAGCCGGCCGGACGTCCTCCAGCTCACAGTTCGCGTGGACGGTGGGACGACGAGTACACGTCCTTCCGCAGAATCAACCCGTCCCTGAGCGGGAACACGTCGACGCCGTCCCACTTCTTCGAGCCCACTGACGCGGTCCACTCGCAGACGGCGAAGTCGTCTCCGACGTGGAGTGCGCGCGTCGTGAAGCGCAGCGTCGGGTTGTTGCGGAAGATCTCGGCGATGTGGTCGCGCACCGCCTCGGCGCCCTCCGCCCGCTCGCCCGCGGTGTGGTTGTGGAAGACGATCGCGGGATCGTGCAGCCCATGGATCGCGTCGAGGTCCTGCGCGTTCCACGCGTCGTTGTAGCGCTCGATCAGCTCGCGGACGTTCATCGTCTCCGGCGTAGGACTCTCGCATCTCCGACCCGCCGTGTCACGCCGTCGGCGTCGAAACGCTCCAGATAGAGCTGCGCCGTCTTCCGGCCGACGCCGAGCGCGTCGCGGAGCTGGGCGAGGGTGATGCCGTCCACGAGGACGGCCCGCGCCTGCTCGTATGCCGCCGGCGAGATCGCATAGCCGTCTCCGACCCGCACGAGCCGGCCCTGCTCCTCCAGGTAGCGGGCGAGCTGCGCGTCCTCAACCCGCACCGGCTCGATCCCGAGCCTTGCCTCGAGGGCGGCCGCGGCCTCCCCGCGCTCCCCGAGCTCAGGCCCGGCGCCCGGCCGGTACAGCTTCGCCCCGCGCAGCTCGAGGCCGAGGTGCGGCACGACCGCCCTCGACCAGTCCGCGGCCGGGACGGGGACGCCCGGGTCGAGCGGGTCGGCGGCGTCGATGCCGTGCTCCAGCTCAGCGCGGAGCTCCTCGAGCCACTCCTGCGACCAGCGCCACTCCCCGTCCACCAGCACGGGAGCGTGCACGAGGGTCTCGCCGCGCTCGAGCGCCTCGAAGCGTGCGACGTCGGCGTGCCGCGGCGGGGAGGGGTCGAGGACCGTCCCGCCGGCGACCGTGGTCCCGGCGCGCAGGACGACGCGGTCCCCCCGCGCAGCCACCACAGGACGCGACAGGCGCATCTGGGCGAAACGTTCCCCGGCGCGCGCGACGCGGGCCGCGGTCTCCGCGGTGCCGTGGTGGAGCATCACGCGGGGAGGGATCTCTCCCAGCGGCTCGAGCGTCACGTCGAGCCGGAAGCTCGGCCGGAAGGCGCCGGGCGTGACGATGGCGTTGCCGCGGCGGAGCTCACGCCGTTCGACTCCAGGCAGGGACACGGCAACGCGCTGTCCCGCCTCGGCGCGCTCGACGTCGCGGTCGTGCACCTGCACGCTGCGCACCCGCACCTCACGGCCGCGCGGCTCGACGCGCAGCTCGTCGCCCTCGCCGATCGTCCCCGACCAGAGCGTCCCGGTCGCGACCGTCCCGATCCCGCGCAGCGTGAAGGAGCGGTCGACGTGCAGGCGCGCCGGGCCGTCGGCGTCGTGTCGCGTGACGCGCGCGGCCGCCTCGGCCAGGGCCGCCCGCAGCTCGTCGAGCCCGGCCCCGGTGCGCGCGCTCGTCGCGACGACCGCCGCGCCCGGGACGAGCTCCGCCGCCTCGACGCGCGCGAGCTCGAGGGTCTCGTCGTCCACCAGGTCGGCCTTCGTCAGCGCGACGACGCCGTGCTCGATCCCGAGCAGGCGCAGGATCGCGAGGTGCTCGTGCGTCTGTGGCCGGGCCCCCTCGCCCGCGTCGATCACGAGCAGGAAGAGGTCGATGCCGCTCGCTCCGGCGACCATGGTGCGGACGAAGCGCTCGTGGCCGGGGACGTCGACGACGGACAGGCTCCCGCCGTCGGGCAGCACGAGCGGCGCGTAGCCGAGGTCGATCGAGATGCCGCGCTCGTGTTCCTCGGGCAGGCGGTCCGTGTTCTTGCCGGTCAGCGCCTCGACGAGCGCCGTCTTGCCGTGGTCGATGTGGCCTGCGGTTCCGACGGTCAGGGGCATTGCATTCCTATAGCAGACGTGCTATATAGCAAACGTGCTATACACAGACGGCGCTCCGAAGGAGGCGACGATGCTGAACCGGGCGGGATGGTCGGTGGTCGGGATCCTGCTTGTCGCCGCAGCGTACGAGCTTGCGCTCGCTCTCGGCGCCGGCTCCATAGGCCCTGAGCCGGGCGACGACGTCCCGGGCGCGACTGCTGTGCGCTTGGTGGCCGCGCTCGCGATTCTCGCCGGTGCCGGCCTCGTGGGCGCGAAGCTGACGCCTCCGCCGGCGGCGTTGCTCGCTCCCGCGGCCGCCTTCTTCGTCGTGCCGCTCTATTTCACGTTCGATCCGTACTACGCGCCGACCGAGCGGCGCTACTCCGACGGCGGCATGTTGCCGCCGAGCTGGATCGTTGCGGTCGCGCTGGCCGGAATCGTGGCGGGCGTGCTCACGTGGCTGTTCCCTCGAGTGGGGGCGTGGGCGACGATTCCCGTCCTACTCGCGCTCGCGATCACCGCCTTCTTCGTGGTCGGCGGGCACTAGCCCGGGCGCGCCTCGATCGCGCCGCTCTCGAAGAAGCGCACAGGCTCCCAGCCCGCCGACTCGAGCAGCACGCGCCACTGCGCCTCCGTCCGCTCGCGTCCACCCGCGATCACGAGCATCAGCAGGTCGAGCCACTTGGCCCCCGAGGGCTCGTTCCCGGGCTGGACGACCGCCTCGACCAGGACGAGCCTGCTCCCGGGCGTCGCGGCCGCGCGCACCGTCTCGAGGATCCGCCGCGCTTCCTCGTCGGGCCAGTCGTGGAGGATCGTCGAGAGCACGAAGACGTCTCCCGGCGGCACCTCGTCGAAGAAGCTCCCCTCGACGAACGTGAGCCGGTCGCCGAAGGCCGCCTCGTCGCGCACCGTCTCGGGCAGGTCGAGCACGAGGCCGCGCAGCTCCGGATGCCGCTCGAGTAGCGCTCGCAGGAGGGAGCCGTTGCCGCCGCCGACGTCCACGACCGTCTCGTCGCCGCGGAAGCCGACCGCGTCCAGCCGCTCGATCCGTCCCTGCCAGCCCTGCTCCATCGCGCGGTCGAAGAGCGCCCGCTCCTCGGGATGCTCGCGGAGCCAGGACCAGAACTCGTCGCCGAACACGCCCGGGAAGGAGGCCTCGCCGTTCGTATCGAGGGCCGCGACGGCCTGCAGCCACGGGCCGCCGAAGAGGCGGGCGAACGCGTCCCAGCCGTCCTCCGTCAGGGCCGCCGACGCCTCGGTGTTGGCGAAGACGCGCGGCTCCACCTCGACGAAGATGCCCTCGCTCGCGAGCGCGCGCAGCACCCGGTAGAGCACGTCGGGATCGGCGCCCGAGCCCGCCGCGAGCTCGTCGACGCTGCGCGGCCCGTCGAGCAGCGCCTCGGCGACCCCGTGCTCGGCGGTGAGCGCCAGGGCGCGGGTCGCCAGCCCGCCGCGGAGCGCGTCCCAGATCGTCAGCGACACGCGTGCTCCCATCCCTCCGGCAGCACGAGGTCCGGCCAGTCCGCTTCGGGAGCCCACTCCTCGAAGCTGCCGTCGAACGGCGGCTCAGCGCGCTCGAGCTTCGCCACGATCGCGTCCGCCTCGGCGCGGATCCTGCGCTCGAGCTCCCGGTCCACGATCCCGCGCGCCGCGAAGATCGCCAGCTCGTCCTCGTCCTTGAGGCGCCAGCGTCCGTCGAGCTCGACGACGACGTCGAGGACGAGGTCCATCGTCCGGAAACCGCAGCGGGTGCGGGCGTAGGGAAGCTGGATGTTGCCGTAGAAGCCCCAGCGCGAGCCGTCCGGCCGCCAAGAGAGCCAGATCGCGTGCCACGCGTCGCGGGGCCAGATCTGGAGCGTGCTCGTGTCCCACTCCTGCTCGACAAGTGCCCAGTCGCCCTCTTTCAGCGACGTCGCGAGTCGCTCGGCCCGGGTCGCCTCGCGCGGTCGCCCGGCGGGCGCGGTCGGCGCCTGCCAGCGGGTGCCGTGCGGGAACCACAGGACCGCCCCCGCCGAAGTCTCGGCGACCAGGCGCATCGGCCGCGCCGCCCAGACGCGCTCCTCCCACACCTCCTGGACGAGAACGGTCACCGCAGCGCGAGCACGGCGGCTGCGACCTCGTCGGCCTCCTCGTTCGTCAGCGTCAGGCAGTCGAGCAGGAGCCTGCCGTCGCGGACGACGCCGACCACCGGCGGCTCGCCCGTGCGGAGCGGCTCGGCGAGCGAGTCCTCGAGCGAGCAGGCGAAGCTCGGCAGCTCGGCGAGCGGCAGCGCTCCCCCGCCGACCCGGCCGACGGTCTCCTCGACGTCGCCGCCGGTCGCCGCCGCGAGCCGCTCGGCCCTCGCGCGCACGGTCGCCACGTCCTGGGCGAGCGTGCGCAGGACGGGAATCCGGTCGGGCGCCTCGAGGTGGAGGAGCAGCGTCCCCTCGAGCGCCGCGAGCGAGAGCTTGTCGATCCGCAGCGCGCGCTGGAGCGGGTGGCGGCGGAGGCGCTCGACGAGCTCCGCAGCGCCGAGCACGATCCCGGCCTGCGGCCCGCCGAGAAGCTTGTCGCCCGAGAAGCAGACGAGGTCCGCGCCGCCCGCGAGCGACTCCCGTGCAGTCGGCTCCTCCTGACCTAGTAACACAGTGTTACTAGGAGAGACACGTCCCGAGCCGAGGTCGTCGACCAGCGGGAGGCCGTGGCGGCGGGCGACGGCGGCGACCTCCTCCAGCCGCGGTCGCTCCTCGAAGCCGACGACGCGGAAGTTCGACTGATGGACGCGCAGGAGGACCGCGGTTTCCGGGCCGATCGCCCGCTCGTAGTCCGCCGCCCGCGTGCGATTCGTCGTCCCGACCTCGACGAGGCGTGCCCCGGAGCGCGCGAGCACGTCCGGGATCCGGAAGCCGTCGCCGATCTCGATCAGCTCGCCGCGCGAGACGACGACGTCGCGTCCCTCGGCGAGCGCCGCCAGCGCCAGCAAGACCGCGCCCGCGTTGTTGTTCACGACCAACGCCGACTCGGCGCCGGTCACTCGGCGCAGGATCGCGGCGACGTGATCCTGGCGCGACCCGCGTGCGCCCTCGGCGAGGTCGTACTCGAGGTTGGAGTAGCCGCGCGCGGCGTCGACGACTCGCGCGAGCGCCTCCTCGGCGAGCGGCGCCCGGCCGAGGTTCGTGTGGACGACGACTCCCGTCGCGTTGAGCACGCGCCGCAGGCGTGGCCGGCGCGCGTCGGCCAGCTCGTCCCTCAACCGCGCGGCCAGGTCGCCCGGGTCTGCCCCCGCCTGGATCTCCTCGCGCGCCCGGTCGATCACCCTGCGGGCGGCAGCCACCGCGAGCGGATCGCCCGCCTCGCGCGCGAGCTCGTCCACCGACGGAAGGTCGCGGAGCTTCACCGGCGGAGCGTATCCGGGCGAAGAGCTGCGCTCTTCGCCCGGGTTGAACGAACTGCGCCGTCCGGAGAGCGCGGTCTCCGGACGGCTCCGTGCAGTAGGGCTTTGCTTTTGGGAAGCGCGGTTCAGACGCCCGGTTCCGTCGCGGCCGAGCATGCCTGCGGCGTGCACGCCCGCTACTGCGCGGCGGCGTAACGGGGTTACGCCGCCGCCTTGTGCCAGCTGGGGTTCGAACGCTTCGACCAACGTGCGGTTCAAGGCCGGAGGCTAAGACACCCGCGGAGCGGTGACTTAGCCGTAGGCCGGACCGCGCTCGCGCCGGCCTCCGCCGCGCGCGAGCGCACGACAGAGCACCACCGCCCCCCAGAGCATCCAAAGACAAACAGCACGAAGCGGGCCGGAAACCGCGCTTTCCGGCCCGCGCAGTTCCGTTGTCCCAGCGAGCGGGTGCGCAGCACCCGCGAGCTATTGCGCGTCGGCCTTCTCGGGCGCGTGGGGGTGGTCGCGTCCGTCGCCGCGGGCGTAGGCCTCGAGCACCGTCTCGACCGCGACTCGCGGCTCGTCGGTTAGGGTCAGCAGCGCGAGATCCTCGGGCGAGACCATCCCGTCCGCGAGCGCGGCGCCGCGCACCCACTCGAGCAGCGGCGTCCAGTACGCCTGCCCCATCAGCACGACGGGAAAGTGGAGCACCTTGCCGGTCTGGATCAGCGTCAGCGACTCGAACAGCTCGTCGGCGGTCCCGAAGCCGCCGGGGAAGACGCAGAAGCCCTCCGCCGCCTTCACGAACATGGTCTTGCGCGCGTAGAAGTGGTCGAAGGTGAGCGAGATGTCGAGATACGGGTTCGACCCCTGCTCGTGCGGCAGCTCGATGTTGAAGCCGATCGAGAGGCCGCCGCCCTCGCGGCAGCCGCGGTTCGCGGCCTCCATCACGCCCGGGCCACCGCCGGTGACGACGGCCCAGCCGGCCTCGGCGAAGAGGCGCGCCGTCGCGCGCGCGAGCTCGTACGGGCGCGAGCCCTCGGACACCCGGGCCGAGCCGAAGCAGGAGACCGCCGGGCGATCGATCTGCTCGACCGCCTCGAAGCCCGCGAGGAACTCCTGGCCGATCGTCTCGGTGTGCTCGCGCAGCTCCGCGAGCCCGTGGTGCGCCTGGAGAAGGTGCCGGTCGTCCACGGCGCCTAGAGCATCCCGCTGTGGCGGGTCGCGAGCATCCCGCCCACGAGCGCCGCGGCGAGCAGCGCGTAGAGGGTCAGCATGAGCGCCGCGCGCCCGCGGTCGGGGGCGAGCGCCTCCATGGGAACGCCGTTCTCGTAGCGGATCCGCGGCTGGCGCCACGTGTCGGTCGCCGCGCGCCACACGGTGCCGCCGTCGAGGAAGCCGACCGGCAGCAGGTTGAAGGCGTTCAGCAGGAAGCCGAGGTTCGCGAGCACGACGAGCCACGTGATGTCGTTGGCGGCCCCGTACGCCCAGACGGCGGCGGAGGCGAGCCCGCCGGCGAGCGGCCCGGCGAGGGAGACGAGCGCCCTACGGTACGGCGACACGCCCGCGTGCTGCACGGTGACGAAGGCGCCGATGAACGGGATGAAGGTCGGCAGCGACACCGGCAGCCGCTGCCGCCGCGCCTCGACGACGTGGCCGAGCTCGTGCACGAGGATCAGAAGGACGAAGCCGAGGCCGAACTGCCAGCTGCCGAACCAGAACGAGTAGGCCGCGAAGGAGACGAAGAAGGCGCCGAACTTGGCGAACAGGAAGCCCCACTTGAGAGCGGCGCCTCCGATCACGATCGCGAGCCCGCCGATCCGCTCGAGGGAGCGGCGGACGATGCCGCGCTGCTGTTCGACCTGTGCGCTCACGAACCTCGACCGATCCACTCTTCGCCGCCGGCGTAGACCTCCTTCTTCCAGAGCGGGATCGTCGTCTTGAGCGTCTCGATCGCCTCGCGGCAGGCGTCGAGCGCCGCCGAGCGGTGCGGGGCGGACACGGCGATCACGACGCTCGCCTCCCCGATCTCGACGCGTCCGAGCCGGTGGTGGATCGCGACCGCGCACAGCCCGTGCCGCTCGCCGAGGTCCGCGCCCAGCCGGGCGAGCATCGGCTCGGCCATCTCCTCGTAGGCCTCGTACTCGAGGTGGAGCACCTCCCGCCCGCGCGAGCGGCGCCGGACGGTGCCGACGAAGCTCGCGACCGCACCCGCCTCCGGGTCCTCGACCTCGCGCAGGACGGCCGCGACGTCGAGCGGGCCTTCGACCAGCAGGAAGGAGCCGCCGCTGACCGGCGGGATCAGCGCGACCTCGTCACCGTCACGCAGCTCCCGGTCGCGCCCGGCGTACTCGCGATTGACGGCGTAGAGGAGCCCCGGCGGCTCGTCGCCGAGGCCGAGCGCGGGCCAGACGTCCTCGAGCCGCGACACGTCCTCGAGCTCGAGCTGCGACCAGCCTGCGCGTTCCCGCAGGCCGGCGAAGAGGCGGACGGTTACGCGCACACCCTGATCTTGCCTGCCCCTGGAATGCACGAGGCCGGCAGCCGGTCGGGCATACACCGCTCCGGGCCGTGTCTACGATCTCCGCCATGGCGGACCCCGGCGACCGGCGCACCGAGTCCGGCATCGAGGTGAAGCCGGTCTACGGCCCCGCCGACGCGCCCGCTGAGCTCGAGCCGCCGGGCGAGTATCCCTTCACGCGCGGGCCGTACCCGGACATGTACCGCGGCCGCCCGTGGACGATCCGCCAGTACGCCGGCTTCGCCTCGGCGGAGGAGTCGAACTCCCGCTACCGCTACCTGCTCGACCGTGGCCAGACCGGCTTGTCGATCGCCTTCGACCTGCCGACGCAGCTCGGCTACGACTCCGACGACGCCCGGGCGCTCGGCGAGGTAGGGCGCACCGGCGTCGCGATCGACTCGATCGCCGACATGGAGATCCTCCTCGCCGGCATCCCGCTCGGCGACGTCTCGACCTCGATGACGATCAACGCGCCGGCCTCGCTCCTGCTCCTCCTCTACGAGTTGGTGGCCTCCGAGCAGGGCGTCGCGCCCGGCGCGCTCCGCGGCACCGTCCAGAACGACATCCTCAAGGAGTACATCGCCCGCGGGAACTACATCTTCCCGCCGCGGCCTTCGATGCGGCTGACGACCGACCTGTTCGCGTACTGCGCCGAGCGGATCCCGAGCTGGAACACGATCTCGATCAGCGGCTACCACATCCGCGAGGCGGGCTCGACCGCGGTCCAGGAGGTTGCGTTCACGCTCGCCAACGGGATCGCCTATTGCGACGCGGCGGTCGAGGCCGGCCTGTCGCCCGACGAGTTCGGCCGGCGCCTGTCGTTCTTCTTCAACGCGCACAACAACTTCTTCCAGGAGGTGGCGAAGTTCCGCGCTGCGCGGCGGCTGTGGGCCCGGATCATGCGCGAGCGCTTCGGCGCGACCCATCCGCATGCACTGGCGCTGCGCTTCCACGCGCAGACGGGCGGCTCGACGCTGACGGCGCAGCAGCCCGAGAACAACGTCGTGCGGGTCGCGATCCAGGCGCTCTCGGCGGTCGCCGGCGGCGCGCAGTCACTGCATACGAACTCCTTCGACGAGGCGCTCGCGCTGCCGTCGGAGCGCGCGGCGCGCATCGCGTTGCGCACCCAGCAGATCCTCCAGGCGGAGGGCGGAACGACCGACACCGCCGACCCGCTCGGCGGCTCCTACTACATCGAGGCCCTGACCGACGAGCTCGAGGCGCGCGCGTGGGAGCTGATCGCGCGCGTGGACGAGGCGGGCGGCGCGGTCGCGGCGGTCGAGTCCGGCTTCGTACAGGAGGAGATCGAGCGCGCCGCCTTCGAGTTCCAGCAGCAGGTGGAGGCGGGCGAGCGCGTGATCGTGGGGGTCAACGCCTTCCACGAGGACTCGGGCGAGCGCATCGAGCTGCTGCGGATCGACCCGGCCTCCGAGCGCCGCCAGCTCGAGCGGACGGCAAGGGTGCGGGCGGAGCGGAACGCCGGCGAGGCGGCTGCGGCCGTCGCCGCGGTGCGCGACGCCGCGCGCGGCGAGGCGAACCTGCTGCCGCCGATGCGCGAGGCGCTGCGGGCGCGCTGCACGGTCGGCGAGATCTGCGAGGCGCTGCGCGAGGAGTGGGGGATGTACGACGCGGTACGGACGCGGGCCTAGCCGAGCCCGAGCGCGCCGTCACTCGAGACGAGCACTGCGCTCCCGCCGAAGTCCTCGTGCGAGAGGGCGTTCAGGCGTCGCAGGTTGTCGCCTGCTGCGGTCCGGCGCGGCGCGCCGCCGACCATCTGCACGGGCACCAGCCGTCCGGAGACGAGCGTCCCGTCGGCGCCGAGCGTGACGACGACGATCCCGCCCGCGCCGAGGACGCCGCCCGTCGAGAGCGCGTGGCCCGCGGTCGCGAAGTTGCCGAGCGAGTACGCGATCAGCGTGTCGTGGAAGAGCTGGAGCCCGCGCATGACATGCGGGCCCGAGGCGACGACGAGATTCGCGCCGGCAGCGACGAGTGCGTGCGCGAACGCACGCTCGTTGCCGCGGTTCTCTCCGAGGTAATACTCGGTGCCGCGCGGCACGTGCTGGCGGTCGGTGCCCTCGGCTCCGGCGTGCAGGACCGCGACGACGATGTCGGCGCGCGCCGCGGCCCGCCGCACGAGTGCCTGAGCGGCCGGAATGTCGGTCAGGCTCTGGGCCCACGGGTACGGGGCGAAGCCGAGCACGGCCACGCGCACGCCGTTGACGCGGAGGACCGCGATCTGGCCCGGCCGCCCGCTCCAGCGCAATCCGTACCGGGCGAGCGCCCGCAGCGTCTGCCGCTGCCCGGAGGCGCCGTAGTCGAAGGCGTGGTTGTTCGCGACGTTGAGGTCGTCGAAGCCGGCGCCGCGCAGGAGGGCGGCCGACTGCGGCGGCGCCTGGAAGGCGAAGCAGCCCGAGCTCGCCGGCTTGCACTTCGACGTCCCGCCCGCGCTCAGCGTCCCCTCGAGGTTCCCGATCGCCACGTCGGCCCGGCGGAGCTGCCCGCGGACGTGGGCGAAGAGCGACGTGGGAGTCGGCCCGAGCAGAGCCATGTCGCCGGCGAAGGCGACCGTCACCCGGGACGCGGCCGCCGCCGCGCCGGCGGAGGACGCCGACGCCGGCAGCTGCGGCCCGCAGGTAGCGATGGCGAGCCCTACGGCCACTAGCCCGAGTCTCATGCGCATGCGCCGAAGATACGCCTTTGCGCGGCCGGATTCCTCGCCGGCCGGCTCAGGCGCGGGAGGCCACGTCCTCGAGCAGTTCCTCCAGGTCGAGCGCCGCGCCGACGGCCTGCAGCTCGGCGGCCCGCTCCACGTCGAGCGCGTCGACGACGTACGCAGCGACTCGCTCCTGCGCCTGGGCCTCGTCCGGGCTCGGGATCGCGCCGATCTCGGCGAAGAGGTGGTTCGAGGCGCCGAGCATCGTGGCCGCCCGCTCGGGATCGGCCTCGATCATCGCCAGCTCCGCGAGCCCGCCGAGGCAGTACGCGATCACCTCCCGGTAGCCGATCCGCCGCGCGATGGCGAGGCTCTCGCGCAACGCGTCCAGCCCGTCTCCTGCCCGGCCGAGGGCGAGCTCGGACCGCGCGAGGTTGTGGAGGTTGACCGCCGCGCCGTCGATGTCGCCCGTCTGCTGGGAGAGCTCGATCGCCTCGTGGTAGTAGCCGATCGCGGTCGCGTAGTCCTGCCGCATGTGGGCGATCGTGCCGAGGTTGCCGACGGCGGCGGCGACGCGGGCCGGATGGCCCTGCTCGCGGAAGAGCGGAACCGCCGCCTCGTAGCGCGCGGCGGCGTCGTCGAGGTCTCCCTCGGCGATCGCGATGCCGCCGAGCTCCGCGATCGCGCGGGCGACTTCTTCCTCGTTGCCGAGCTCGCGGTAGAGGTCGAGGCTCTCCTGCACGAGAGCCTGGGCGAGCCGCGTGTCGCCTTGCCGGAACGGGAAGAGGAAGCCGTGCACGAGAGCCCGTGCGCGCAGGTCCTTCGGGCCGTCGGCCGTGTGCTCGAATGCCGCGTCGAAGAAGGAGCGGCCCTCGCTCAGGTGGCCCTGCACGACCCACCACCAGCGGGCCGCGCAGGCGAGCCGCACCTCCAGCTCGAGTTCGCCCGCGGCGCCTGCCCAGGTGAGCGCCGCGCGGAAGTTGGCGTGCTCCTCGTCGAGGATCGGGAACAGGGAGAGGTGGGGATCCGCGCCCGCGTGCCACGCCGCCGAGCCCTCCTCGACCCGCGCGAGGATGTGCTCGCAGTGGCGCCGGCGCACCGCCTCCGCCTCGCCCGACGCCTCCAGCAGCTCGACGGCGAACTCGCGGATCGTCTCGAGCATCGTGAAGCGCGCCTCGCCGGCGGGACGGCGCAGGCTGCGAACGAGGCTCTCGTCGACGAGCGACGCGAGCGTGTCGAGGACGTCGAGCCCGTCCTCGCCGCAGACGGTCTCCGCCGCCTCGAGCGTCCAGCCGCCGGAGAAGACCGCTAGGTGCGCGAGCAGCGTGCGCTCCGTGTCGTCCAGCAGACCGTAGCTCCACTCGAGCGTCGCGCGCAGCGTGCGCTGCCGGTCCGGGAGGTCCTGCGCGCCGCCGACGAGTAGATCGAGCGCCTGGTCGAGGCGCTTGTTCATCGCCTCCGGCGGGAGGAGCTTGGAGCGCGCCGCGGCCAGCTCGATCGCGAGCGGCAGGCCGTCGAGACGCTCGCAGACGCGCGCCACGGCGGCGGCGTTGTCGTCGGCGAGCTCGAAGCCCGGGTCGACGGCGCGTGCCCGCGCGGCGAAGAGGCGCACCGCGTCGTTCGCCACGAGCGCCTCGAAGCCGGCGCCCTCGCCGGGAAGCGCGAGGGGCGGTACCGGGTACTCGTGCTCGCCCGCGAGGCGCAGGGGAGCGCGGCTCGTCGCCAGCGCGACGAGCCGCGGGGCCCCCGCCAGGAGCTCGGCCACGAGCTCGACATCCGGAACGAGCTGCTCGAGGTTGTCGAGCAGCAGCAGCATGCTCCGGTCGCGAAGATGCTCGGCGAGCGTCTCGCGGACGGGTGTCCCGCCTTCCGCGAGCCCCAGCTCCTGGGCGATCGACGGGCCGAGCAGCGCCGGATCCCGCACGGCGGAGAGGTCGACGAAGACGGCGCCGTCGCGCAGCTCCGGCCCGAGCTCGGAAGCGACCGCCAGGGCGAGGCGCGTCTTGCCTGCGCCGCCGGGCCCGGTCAGCGTCACGAGCCTGACGTCGTCCCGCCGCAGGAGCCCGCCGACGGCGGCGACCTCCAGCCGCCGCCCGACGAGCGGCGTCGGGGGAGTGGGGAGCTGCGCGCGCGGCGGCTCGGGCGCGGCGGGCGCCGCGAGCGACGGGTCGTGTTGCAGAATTCGCCGCTCGAGCTCCTGCAGCTCCGGCCCGGGATCGACCCCGAGCTCCTCCACGAGCAGTGTGCGCGCCGCACGGCATGCCGCGAGGGCGTCCGCCTGCCGGCCCGACCGGTAGAGAGCGAGCGCGTGCTGCGCGCGGAGGCGCTCGCGGTAGGGCTCGGCCGCGACGAGCCGCTCGAGCTCGGGCACGAGCTTGTCGTGGCGCCCGAGCGCGAGCTCCGCGTCGTGGTGCAGCTCGACCGCGCGCAGGCGATGCTCCTCGAGCTGAGGCGCGGCCTCCTCGTGGACGGGCTCTCCCGCGAGGTCGGCGAGCGGCGCGCCGGCCCAGAGGTCGAGGGCGCGCCGCAGGTCCTCGGCCGCGTCCGCCGCTCGTCCCGACGAGAGCGCGGCCCCGCCCCGCTCCACGAGCCGTTCGAACCGCGCGAAGTCGAGCTCGGCCGGGTCGAGCCGCAGGCGGTAGCCCGTGCCGTGGCGCTCGATCCGCTCGGAGCCGAGCGCCTGTCGCAGGCCGTGGACGTAGACCTGGAGCGACGAGACCGCGGAGCGGGGCGGCTCGGCGCCCCAGACGGCGTCGATCAGCCGGTCGCGCGACACCACCTCGTTCGCGTGCAGGAGCAGAAAGGCCAGCAGGGCGCGCTGCTTCGGCGCTCCGAGCGGCAGCGGGCCTTCGTCGCCGACGGCGGCAACCGAGCCGAGGATGCGGAATTCGATGCTTGCCGATCCCTTCCAAGCGGGCGCCAAGCGGATCTTAAGCGCCGTTTTCGATGGTGCTCCTACCCCGAGCGAGAGAAGGAGCATCGACATGATTCAGGCAGGAGACACGATTTACAACCCGGTCACCGGCGAGCGCATCGTCTTCCGGCAGACCTCCCGTGACACGAACGGCCAGGCCGTCGTGATCGAGACCTTCGTGCAGCCGAACGGCTTCGTCGCGGCCGCGCACGTCCACCCGAGCCAGGAGGAGCGCTTCGAGGTCCTCCGCGGCAGCGTCGGCTTCCGGATCGGGCGCAAGAAGCTCGTCGCCGGTCCCGGCCAGCGGATCACCGTGCCCGCGGGCACGCCGCACAAGTTCTGGAACGCGGGCGACGAGGAGGCCCACTTCGTCTGCGAGGTGCGGCCGGCCCTCCAGTTCGAGTCGCTGCTCGAGACGATGTTCGCGCTCGCCGCCGACGGCAAGACGAACCGGAAGGGGATGCCGAACCCGCTGCGGCTCGCAGTGATCGCGAACGCGCACTTCGACACCGTTCAGCTCCCGTTCCCGCCCGCGTTCGTGCAGCGCATCGGCCTCGCCCTCGGCGCGCCGCTCGGCCGCGTGCTCGGCTACGAGGCCGTCTACGTCCCCGTCCAGCCGGCGGCGCCTGCGGTCGCCGCCTCGGCCTGATGCGCCGCCGGCTCTTCATCGGCGCGCTCGTCGTCGCCCTGCTCGCGCTCGCCTCCCTCGGCCTCGTGCTGAGGGTGGCGCGCCCGAGCACCGTCTGACCCGTCAAGGAGGAATACGGAAATGCACAGCACCCTCACCACTGCACTGCCCGGCTCGTGGCTCGCGAGCCGGCTGGGCGTCGACCCGCGCGAGATCGAGCGTCTCCGCGAGCGCGGCGAGCTGATCGCCGTCCACGACCAGGGAGAGTGGCTCTATCCGGTCTGGCAGTTCGGTCCCGGCGGCTCGGTGCCGACGGGCGTCCGCGAGGCGGTCAAGACCGCCCGCGCGGTCGGCCTCGACGAGGTGCGGCTCATCGCCCTGCTGCGGCGGCCGGCCGGTCTGCTCGGCGGGAGCCGGCTGCTCGACCTCCTGTTCGAGGGCCGCTCCGACTTCGTCGTCGACGCCGTTCGCGCAGCGGCAGCGGCCTAGAGCGCTCTCAGCGGCGGGGGCCGCGTACGCTGGCCCCCGTCGTGCGCATCCTGCTCGTCTCGCAGATGTACCCGGGGCCGGACGCGCCCGACCTCGGGACGTTCGTCGCCCAGGTCGAGCGGGAGCTGACTGGGCGCGGGCACGAGGTCGAGCGCGCCGTCCTCGACACCCGCGCGGGCGGGAAGCTCCGCTACCTGACGCTCGCACGACGGACGCTCGGCGCGTCCCGGCCCGACGTCGTCTACGCCCACTTCCTCGTCCCGTCGGGGCTGATCGCCGCCCTCGCCGGCCGCGCGCCGCTCGTCGTCACGGCGCACGGGAGGGACGTCCGCAACATCGGCGCGATCCCCGGCGTCGCTGCGGCGACCCGGCTCGTCGTGCGCCGAGCGGAGACCGTGATCTGCGTCTCCGACTACCTGCGGCGCGAGCTCGAGACGAAGCTGCCCAAGGCCCGCGGGAAGCTGGAGGTCGTCTCCAGCGGCGTCGACCGGAAGCGCTTCTCCGTCACGCCGGCGCCCGCCGGCCCGCCGGCCTTCCTCTGCGTCGGCGCGCTCGACGAGCGGAAGAACGTCGTCCGGCTCGCCGACGCCTTCGCCCGGCTCGACGAGGGAACGCTCACCTTCGCGGGCGACGGCCCGCTGCGCTCGCAGCTCGAAAGCCGCGAGCGCGTGCGCCTGCTCGGGCGCGTCCCGCACGACGAGATCCCGCGGCTCCTCGCCGAGTCCCACGTCCTCGCCCAGCCGAGCCTCGTGGAGCCGCTCGGCCAGGCGCTGCTCGAGGCGATGGCCTGCGCGCGCTCGGTCGTCGCCACCCGCATCGGCGGGCCGCCGGAGTTCGTCCCCCCCGAGGCCGGCGTCCTCGTCGATCCGCTCGACGTGGACGAGCTCTCGCGTGCCCTCGGTCAGGCGGCGGCGCTGCCGTGCCCGAACGAGGCGGCCCGCGAGGCGACCGGTGAGCACGACGTCCGCCGGCAGGCGGAGCGGATCGAGGCGATCCTCAGCCGTGCGGCGGCTGCGAGCCCTGCTCGAGATCCGCGAGCCTGACCTCGACGAGCGGTCGGATCCGCTCCTCGAGCCCCGCCTCGCGCGCGAGCTCCAGCGCCTGCTCCCAGCTCTCTCGCGCCTTCGCCGGGTCGACGCCCTGCTTGAGCCGGTTGTCCCCCGTCACGAGCAGCTTCTGGATCCGCTCGTGGACACCCTCTTCCACAATTCGACCCTACCGGTCAGGATGAACGAATGCCGTCACGCCGCCGTAAGCCGAAACAGGTCCGCGTTCTCATCGCCGACGACCACCGGCTCTTCTCCGAGGCGCTCGAGGCGATCCTGGCCACGGACGAGCGGATCTCGGTCGTCGGGCAGGCCAACGACGGGGGCGAGGCGGTCGAGCTGGCGGAGAGGCTCGAGCCGGACGTCGTCCTGATGGACGTGAGCATGCCCGTGTTGGACGGGTTCGAGGCGACGCGGGAGATCCGCGCCGCACGGCAGGAGGTCAACGTCCTGATGCTCACGGGCTCGAACTCGCGCGCCGACGTCGACCGCTCGCGCGAAGCGGGGGCGTCCGGCTACGTCACGAAGGACCGCATCGCCTCGGAGCTCGTCGACGCGATCCTCGAAGTGACGAAGCGTTAGTGCGGCTACCCTGCGCGCGTGCTTCAGGTACTCGCAGTCGTCCAGGTGCTCATCGTCGTCGGCCTGGTGTCGCTGGTCCTCATGCACTCCGGCCGTGACGCAGGCATGGGCGGGCTCGGTTTCACTCCCGCGTCGCAGGGCGGCACGCACATCGTCGAGCGCAACCTCACGCGCTGGACGGTGGTGCTCGGCGTGCTGTTCTTCGCCAACAGCATCGCCCTCTTCCACTACCTCTAGGCCGGCAGCCGTCTCGCTACACTGCGCGGGCTCTCGCGCGCTGGTGGCGGAATTGGTAGACGCGCTAGGTTGAGGGCCTAGTGGCCGCATAGGCCGTGGAGGTTCAAGTCCTCTCCAGCGCATGAAGTTCCGGCGGCCGCGCGAGCGGCCGCTTCCTTTTTGTTTGACGCCGTCCGGAGGAGTCCGTACCCTTCTGTCGAACACACGTTCGGCAGCGTCCCCGACCCCCGGAGCGTGAGATGCAGACCACAGCCGAGCTGACCGGCCGGCAGCGCGAGATCTGGAGCTTCCTCGTCGAGTACGTCGACCGGCACGGCTACCCGCCGACCGTGCGCGAGATCGGCGAGGCGGTGGGTCTCGCCTCGCCCTCCACCGTGCACGCCCACCTCGCGAACCTCGAGCGGGCCGGGCTGCTGCGCCGCGACCCGACGAAGCCGAGGGCGCTCGAGCTGGTCGGGCGTGAGAAGAGTGCGGAGAGCGTCACGGCCGAGCTGCCGAGGCTGCCGCTGCTCGGGCAGATCGCCGCGGGCGGCCCGCTGCTCGCGGAGCAGAACGTCGAGGACGAGATCGCGGTGCCCGAGAGTCTCCGCGGCGACTTCCTGCTCCGCGTCAAGGGCGACTCGATGATCGAGGCCGGCATCCTCGACGGCGACGTCGTCGTTGTGCGGCGGGCCCAGGACGCGCACGACGGCGAGATCGTCGTGGCCCTCGCGGGCGACGACGAGACGGCCGACGAGGCGACGGTGAAGCGATTCTTCCGGGAGAACGGCCGGATCCGGCTGCAGCCCGAGAATGCGTCGCTCGAGCCGATCTACGCGGCGCACGTCCAGGTCCTCGGCAAGGTCGTGGGGGTGTTCCGAACGCTGTGAGCACCACGCCCCTGCACCGGACGCTCGAGCAGGAGCTCCTCGCCGTGCTGCGAGGCGCCTCGCTCGAATGCCCCGTGTGCGGGGAATTCGTCCTGCACGAGGGGCCGGCCGTGCGCTGCCCCGAGTGCGCGATGCGCCTGCACGGGCGCATCGACCGCGCCGAGACGGGGGTACAATCCGGCCTGCAGGCCGGGTGACCGCGGCGCCTCTTTCTCTCGCGAGAGTGGGGGCGTCGAGGAAAGTCCGGACACCGCAGGGCAGGACGCTCCCAAGAGGGAGGCGGCGAAAGCCGACGGAAAGTGGCACAGAAAACAGACCGCCGGTCGCGAATCTCCGGAGTCGCGGCCGGTAAGGGTGAAACGGTGGGGTAAGAGCCCACCAGCGGCCCTGGCGACAGGGCCGGCTCGTCAAACCCCGTCCGGTGCAAGGCGAACAGGCTCCGCCGACGCGGCCCGCCGAGGAGCCGGGTAGCCGCACAGATGGATGGCCACCCCCGACAGAATCCGGCTTACAGGCCTGCTACGGAAGGAGCCCCGGG
>JBJMKE010000005.1:0-3753 GCA_045806005.1 Gaiellaceae bacterium | reverse complement strand
TCGACCTCAAGACCGAGGTGATCGCCGTGCGCGAGGCCCAGCGCCTGCGCATCCCGATCATCGGCCTGGTCGACACGAACGCCGACCCGGACGGCATCGACTACGTCATCCCCGGTAACGACGACGCGATCCGGTCCTGCAACCTCGTCGTGCACTCGCTCGCTGCGGCGGTCTCCGACGGGAAGCAGAAGGTCTCGGCCCAGGAGCTCCAGCAGCAGGCCGCCGGGGCGCCCGCCGAGGAAGCCGCGCCGAGCGTTCCCGAGGGCGACGTCGAGCAGGTCGCGGCCGGCGAGCAGATCGAGCCGGTGACCGAGGGCGACAGCGTGCCCGTCCCGACCGGGGAGGACCCCGCGAAGGAAGGCGCCGAGGAGACCAAGCGCTCCGCAGCCGCGCTCGGAGACCCCACGAAGGCTGGAAGCGCCGTCGGCGAAGCCGACGACGCCCGGCCGGAAGACCCGCCCGCCTCCGGCGGCCGTGGTGGCAAGGAGGAGGCCTGATGGCCGCGGAGATCTCGGCTCAGCTCGTCCGCGAGCTCCGCGAGAGCACCGGCGCGGGAATGATGGACTGCAAGCGCGCGCTGCAGGAGACGAACGGCGACATGGAGGCCGCCGTCGTCCTCCTGCGCGAGAAGGGGATGGCGAACGCGGCGAAGCGCGCCGACCGGGCGACGACCGAGGGTCTCGTCGGCTACCGCCTGGCGCCCGACGGCTCCCGCGGCACGATGGTCGCGATCGGTTGCGAGACCGAGCCGGTGTCGAACAACGAGGAGTTCCAGGCGTTCGGCAAGAAGGTGCTCGACCTCGTCGAGGCGGAAGGGATCGAGGCCGTCAGCCGGTTCGACGAGGAGCGGGCAGAGCTCTCCGGCAAGCTCGGCGAGAACATCGCCGTCGCGGGAGCGGCCCGCTTCGAGGCGGTCGACGGCGGACGCCTCGGCGCGTACGTCCACCCTCCCGCGAACAAGCTCGGCGTCCTCCTGCAGGTGCGCGGGGGTGACGAGGAGCTGGCGCGGAACCTCGCCATGCACATCTCCTGGTCGGATCCGCGCTGGATCGGCCGCGAGGACGTCCCCGAGGACCTCGTCGCCGCGGAGCGCGAGATCTACCTCAACTCCGAGGAGGTGCAGTCGAAGCCCGAGCAGGCGCGTGAGAAGATCGTCACCGGAATGCTCGACAAGCGCTTCTTCGCCGAGAGAGGCGGGGTGCTCGCCGACCAGCCGTGGATCCACGACGGCTCGCAGACGGTCGGCAAGGTGCTCGCCGAAGCGGGAGCCGAAGTGCTCGAGTTCGAGCGCTTCTCGCTCGCGGGATGACGGCGCAGCCCGAGACCGAGACCGGCCCCCGGCCGAGCGCGCCCGCCTTCCGGCGGGTCCTGCTCAAGCTCTCCGGCGAAGCGCTCATGGGCGAGCGCGAGTACGGGATCGAGCCCGGCGTGACGCAGGCGCTCGCGAAGGAGGTCGCCGGCATCCGCGCAGAGGGCGTCGACGTCGCGGTCGTCGTGGGCGGCGGGAACTTCTATCGCGGCCTCGCGGCGGCGGCGGAGAGCGGGATGGACCGCGCGACCGCCGACTACGCCGGGATGCTCGCGACACTGCTCAACGCGCTCGCACTGCAGGACGCGCTGGAGCGGGAAGGTGCCGACACGCGTGTGCTGTCCGCGCTCGAGGTCTCGGAGGTCGCGGAGCCCTACATCCGGCGGCGGGCCATCCGCCACCTCGAGAAGGGCAGGGTCGTCATCTTCGCCGCCGGCACCGGCAACCCGTTCTTCACGACGGACACGGCAGGGGCGCTGCGCGCGCTCGAGATGGGCGCCGACGCGATCCTGATGGCGAAGCACGGCGTCAAGGGCGTGTACGACGGTGACCCGCGGAGCAACTCGGACGCCGAGTTCCTGCCGCGGATCACGCATCTCGAGGCGATCGAGCGCGGGCTGAAGGTGATGGACACGACGGCGCTGTCGCTCTGCATGGACAACCGCCTGACGATCCACGTCTTCGAGCTCGTCGAAGGCAACGTCGCCCGCGTCGTCAACGGCGAAGAGGTCGGGACGATCATCGCGACCGATGCTGGAAGCGACGGCGGCAAAGCCGCCGCCGCCCGGCGGGAAGACCGCGCCGCCTCCGGCGGCGCCCGGGACAAGGAGGGCTGAAATGGCGACTGCAGAAGAGCTGATCAAGGGCGCGCAGGACCGCATGGTCAAGTCGGTCGAGCACGCGCGGGCGGAGTTCGCGACCGTCCGCACCGGGCGCGCCTCGGCGTCGCTCCTCGACCGGATCGAGGTCGACTACTACGGGACGCAGACGCCGCTGCGCCAGCTCTCGACGATCAACGTCCCCGAGCCGCGCATGCTCACCGTGCAGCCGTTCGACCCGAGCTCGATCAAGGCGATCGAAAAGGCGATCCAGGAGTCGGACCTCGGGCTGACGCCGTCCAACGACGGCAAGCTGATCCGGCTGCCGATTCCCCAGCTGACGGAGGAGCGGCGGAAGGAGCTCGTGAAGGTCGTGCGCAACATGGCCGAGGGACACCGGGTCGCCGTGCGGGAGATTCGGCGCGACGCGATGCGGCACCTCAAGGAGCTCGTCGACAACGGCGAGGTCGGCGCCGACGACGAGCACCGCGCGGAGGGTCGCGTCCAGGAGCTGACCGACGAGCACACGAAGCACATCGACGAGCTGCTCAAGCACAAGGAAGCCGAGGTGATGGAGGTCTAGTGGCCTCCGTTCCCGGCACCGGCACCGACGTCAGCCCCGAGGAGCATCTTCCCGAGGTCGCGCACTCGGTCGCGATCATCATGGACGGGAACGGGCGCTGGGCGACCGAGCACGGCGTCCCGGTCGCCGACGGCCACCGAGCCGGATCCCGCGCGCTGCGCCCGGTCGTCGAGGGTGCGATCGACCTCGGCATCGAATCCCTCGTGGTCTACGCCTTCTCGACCGAGAACTGGAGCCGCGACGCGGCCGAAGTCGGCGCGCTGATGGAGATCTTCGGCGCGACGATCGACCGCGAGCTCGAGGACCTCGCCGCGCAGGGCGTGCGGTGCCGCTTCGTCGGCCGCCGCGACCGCGCTCCGGACTGGCTGCGCTCGAAGATGGACCAGCTCGAGAGGGCGACGGCCGACAAGTCGAGGCTCCAGCTCTGGATCGCCTTCGACTACGGCGGCCGCGCAGAGCTCGTCGACGCCGCCCGGCGACTGCTCGAGAGCGGCACCGACCCCGACGACGTCGACGAGGCCGCGTTCGCCGCATGCCTCTACGAGCCCGAGATGCCGGACCCGGACCTCGTCATCCGGACGTCCGGCGAGCGCCGCATCTCGAACTTCCTCCTCTGGCAGTCCGCGTACGCCGAGTACGTCTTCACCGAGACCCTCTGGCCCGACTTCGGGCCGGACGAGCTGCGCACCGCGATCGAGGAGTACGCGCGCCGGCGTCGCAGATTCGGCGGACGATGACCAACTTCACCTCGAGGATCCTGGTCGCGGCGGTCGGCCTCCCGCTCGTGCTCGGCATGTTGTGGCTCGGCGGCTGGTGGCTGTTCACGCTCCTCGCCGTCGCGTCCTGTGTTGCCGTGCACGAGTTCGTGACCACCGCGAGACCGCTGCGGCCGCTCGCCCCCGCGGTCTACGCGGGCGCGCTGCTCGCGCTTTTCGGCGCGGAGAAGGGGGGAGTCGTGTGGCTGCTCGGGGGCTTCCTCGCGACGTTCGTTCTCGCCTTCGTCCTCCATGCTGTCTCGAGCACGCGCGCGCCGACGACGGCGG
>JBJMKE010000004.1:0-10151 GCA_045806005.1 Gaiellaceae bacterium | reverse complement strand
CCCGCGCAGCTTCGACTCGCCGCCCGCGCGGGGCGCCATGTCCACGGGCACCTCCTCGAGGCGGAGTCCCGCTTCGACCACCCCGATCAGCGCCTCCACCTCGGGCGCACCGCTCGTGTACGGGCGGGCGAGCAGCGGCAGCGCCTTCGCGTTCACGGCGTAGAGGCCGCTCGTCGCATCCCCGAACGGGCGCCGCAGCACGACCCCCACCGAGCGCCGCAGCAGCCCGGTGCCGAAGCTTCGCGCCGGGCTCGGCCGGTAGCGGTACGCGGCGTAACCGTCGCCCGAGACGAAGCGGGAGCCGACGGCGACGTCGCACTCGCCGCTGCGTACGTAGCCGAGCAGCCGTGCGAGCTCCGCGGGCGGGTGCTGGCCGTCCGCGTCGACGCGCCCGCAGAACGCGTAGTCGCGCTCCAGCGCCCAGCGATAGCCGGAGGCGATCCCGACGCGCAGGCCCAGGTTCGTCCCGAGCGAGAGCACCTCCGCCCCGTGCTCGCGGGCGACGTCGGCGGTCCGGTCGGTCGAGCCGTCGTCGACGACGAGCACATCCACGTCCGGCAGCCGCTCGTGCAGGCCGTCGAGCACGTCCGGCAGGTTCTCCTCCTCGTTCCAGGCGGGGATGAAGACGAGCGTGTCGCTCACGGGAGCCTCCGGGCGAGCTCGTTGCGCGCGGCGTAGAGCTGCACCGGCAGAAACGGGAACGCCAGCAGCTCCCAGACGACCGCACGGGCCGTCGGGGCGAGACGCGCCGCACGGAACGAGACCTCGACGCCGGAGTCGCGGTAGAGGCGGCGGAAGAAGAGCCGTGTCCGCGCGAGGTGCGGCGGCGCGCAGATCACGACCGCCTTGCCGACCCCACGCTCGAGCAGCAGGGGAAGCGTTCGCGCCGCGTTCTGGGCCGTCGACGCCGCCGTCGGCTCGACGACGAGCTCGACCGCGGGGCCGTGCCACGCGTCGCGCATCTGCTCGGCCTCGGAACGGCCGCCCCTCGGCGACCAGCCGCTGAAGACGACCAGGTCGGCTTCCGTCGAGCTCACGAGCTCCTCGGCCTCGAGCACGAGGCGCATGCAGCGGCCGCTGATCCGGTGCACGCCGTCGAGGTCGAGCCACCCGTGGCCGGGGACGACGACGGCTGTCCGGTTCCCCGCCATGACGGATCGATCATCGCTGCCGCAGTCATCGCGGCGCCACGGGCTCTGCGGCCGGAGCCGGCTCCACCGGCGGCCCGTGCCCCTCCTCGAGCAGCCGTCGCCAGCCCACGAGCACGCGATGGAGCGCCTCGGCGCCGACGAGCGGCTGCTCGGGCGCGGTCAGCTGCCTCGGGTAGAGGACGAACGCCCGCGTCTGGGAGCCGCCGAGCCCGCCGTGGAACGAGATCAGCTCCTCGAAGGCGCAGCCCTCGTCGAGGGCGGGGTCGTAGAAGCTGCCGACGAGAAGATCCGGCGCGTGCTCGAAGCGATGCGTGCGGAGGAGATGCTGCCCCGCCGTGGCGGGGAAGAGCGCGAGCGGATCGTCTCCCTCGACGCGATCCTCCTCGAGGTAGCGGGCGCCCTCGGCTCCGACCACGACGGCGCCGTGCTCGTCCGAGGACACGAGCACCCAGCCGATGTGGGGATGCGCCGCGACGGCCGGCAACAGCTTCGGGTGGCGCGCCTCGAGCTCCTCGCGCGTCAACCGCCCGCTCTCCTCCATCAGGTAGACGAGACCGAGGTTCCCCGAGCCGAGGACGACGACGTCCCGGCCCGAGACGTCGTTCTTCGCCCGCTTCGCTTTCCGTCCCGTCGCCTCGGCGGCGGCATTGCCGACCATCGCCGCCTGCTCGTCGCCGCCGGTGACCGCGCTCACCCCGCCGTGCTCGAGGTTCCGCTGCACGAGCTCGTCGAGGCCGTAGCCGTTGCGCTGCCGGAAGGTGGCCCCCTGCGTCTGGCCATGGTCGGAGAGGACAACGAGCTCGTACGGGCGCGCGGCGTAGCGGCGGGCGCGCTCGATCCGCGCGAACTGCTGGTCGAGCTTCCGCAGCGCCTCCAGCGTGTCGTCGCGCTCGAGGCCGGAGTGGTGCGCGACCTCGTCATAGCTCGAGAAGGTCGCGTAGATCGCGGGCCTTCCCTTCATCATGTCGGTGAGGACGCCGTAGACGATCAGGTCACGGACGATCACGCACATCGTGGCGCGCAGGAACGGATAGACGCCGCCCCGGTGGCCGCGCGGGCGGACGTCGCGCCGCCGCTGCTTCGCGGCCGCGACCAGTTCCAGGATCACCTCCCAGCCGAAGAGCACGAAGGTGCGCGCGACGTTGAACCCGTTCGCTAGGAAGGCGCGATAGCCGGGATTCGCCGAGCGCTCGGCCTCCATCCGGCTGACCGTGAGGATCATGTGATCCGCGCCGCCCGAGAAGAGGTTGCCGCGGCTCGCGCCGCCGCCGGTCAGGAGCCCCGGTCCCCGCGTGTGCCGCCGCTCCAGCTCGGCGCAGTCCTCGGGCGCCGAGCAGGCGATGAGCGCCAGCCGCTCCTTCTCGACCCAGCGGAAGGCGACGATGCCGTCGTTCGAGCCGAGCAGGATGCCCGCCTGCGAGGCGCCGGTCTGCGAGGAGAGGTCCGGCTCCCATTCGGCGAGCCGGTGGCTGCCGTCCTCGAGCCAGCGCGCCAGCGTCGGCGCGTGCCCGTCGCGCATCGCCCCCTGCAGGACCGGCAGCGCCAAGCCGTCGATCTCGAGGAAGACGAGCCCCGGGACGTCGGTCACGACCCGCTCGCCCGAGCGCCGCGCGATCCGCTGCACGACGCGGAGCGAATAGACGTCGTCGTCGTTGGTGCCGAACAGCACCGAGAGGACGACGCCGACCGCCGCCGCAGCGAGCGCGACGCCGAGCGCCGACCAGAACGAGTCGATCGAGAACCCCTTGCTCACGTGGTCGGCGGCGAGCAGCATCAGGGCGTCGACGCCGAGCACGAGGAAGAAGCCGAGCAGCGCCGTGAAGGGGAGGCGCAACGCGGCGACGAGCGGCGGCAGGACGGCGTTGAGCACGGCGATGGCGGCAGCGACGGCGAGCGCGGCCCGGAAGGTCGAGTCGGACGCCCCGGGAACGAGCTTCGTGGCGACGAGCAGGGAGGCCGCGCCGAGCAACCACGTGAGGACGAGCTGGCCGGGCCGGAAGCGAGGCTTCTCGGGCGTCCAGCCCGGCGCCTCGCCGTACCCCGCGCTCACGGGGCCGGCTGCTCCGCGTCAGCGGAGCGTGCTGCCTTCTTCGCGCGGCGCTTCTCCTGCTCCTCGGCCTGGCGGCGCTTCGCGTCGGCGTACGAGTCGCCCACCAGCTGCTTGCCGCCGCTCCAGCCCCAGACCCAGATCATCAGCGCGAGCGCGAAGATGATGTTCCAGGCCGTCCCCACGAGCTGCTGGGCGACGGAGTACGCGGTCGCCTGTTGCGACGTGGCGACGCCCTGGAGCGAGGCGACGTTCCACGCCTGCGTGACCCCCACGCCGCCCGGCGTGAACGAGGTGACGTTGGCGAGGGAGTTGCCGCCGGCGACGTGCATGATCGTGTCGAAGCTGACCGGGATCCCGTAGGCGTTCAGGAAGACGCCGATCGTCGTCAGGCTCGCGGCCCAGCCGATGAAGGAGGGCAGGAAGACGCGCCCGAAGAACCGGCCGGGCTTGCCGAGGATCGCGCCGCCCTCCTTCGCGTTCTGCCACCAGGCGACGACGTGCGGCCAGAAGCGGCGCGCGAGCATCACGAGCAGCAGGGCGCCGCCGCCGAAGAGGACGATCACGGCGGCCGGATGCTCGTGCACCCAGGCGAAGGAGATGTCGAAGGAGCCGCCGACGGTGAGGAAGAGATAGAGGTAGACGAAGGTGCCCGAGCAGGTGAAGAAGATCTTCTCCACCGCATAGGCGCCGAGTACGGCGGCGAAGCTCATCCCGATCAGGACGGTGAGCATGATCAGGAACACGAGCGTGCCGAGGTTCGCGGGCAGGATCCCATTCAGCGCAACCGAGACCGCATAGCCGGCGAGGATGTCCCGCCACTTCGTCCGCTCGGGGTACGCGTACTGGAGGATCGAGTACCAGGCGAAGGCGGTTGCGCTCGTCTGGACGACCATGCAGAGGCACGCGACGACGAGCGCCGCCGCGGAGATCGACGTGACCGTGTTCCACAGCTCGTGGAACCAGCCTCTGATGTCCCAGCCGAGCAGGCTCGCCGCGGCGCCGATCACGACCACGAGCAGCGCGAAGTTCAGGAGCCGCCGCCACAGGGGCCGCGGCCGGCTCGCGGGCGCTTCCTGAACGGCGGCGGTCAACGCACGTCCCCGGTCAGGCGGCCTGGGGCCGGGCCGGCGGTATCACCGCGCCGACGAGCCAGAAGATCGGGAGGAAGATCCCGAGGATGAACATGACCCAGTGTCCCTTGCGCAGACAGCTCACGCCGAGCACGACCATGAGGACGAAGTAGAGAAGGATTCCGCCGCCGATGCCCCACCACATGCCGGTTTTCCTTTCGAAGAAGGCGTTGTCTCCCGCGACGCTACGGCCGCGGCGGGCCCGGGGCATCGTCCCGAGGGGATGAGGCGACGGCACCCGGGCCGGCGTAGCGTCGGTCTCCCGCATCGTGGCCACCCAGAGCGAGCACCCACCTACGAAGCAACTCGAGGAGATCGGGCCCGTCCAGATCCTCACGGTCGCCTTCGACGGCAATCACTTCAAGGGCGAGATCCTGCCCGAGCTCGAGCGGCTGAAGATGCTCGGCCTGATCCGCGTGATCGACCTGCTGTTCGTCCGCAAGGACTCGATGGGCGCGGTCGCGACCCTGACCGCGACCGATCTCGACTGGGAGGAGGCGGCGGATTTCGGCGCCATGGTCGGCGGGCTGGTCGGCTGGGGCGTCGCCGGCGCAGACGGCGCGGAGATCGGCTGGATCGCCGGCGCCGCGGAAAGCGCGGAAACCGGCCACACGCTCGACGAGGACGACCACTTCGCGCTCGTCCAGGCGATCCCGAACGGCTCCTCCGCGGCGATCGCGCTGATCGAGCACGTCTGGCAGAAGCCTCTGCGCGCCGCGATCAGACGCGCCGACGGCATCGAGATCTCCAACAGCTGGCTGCGGGTCGAGGATCTGATCCGGATCGGCCTTTCGGCGTCACGCCCGGGACGGGAAGACCCACCGGGTCCCGGCGCCTGACGCGTCGTCAACTGCGGCCGCCCGGAGTATCCGCTCTCCGGCGGCACTTCGGTTGAAGCGCTTCGAGTCCCTGCTCGCGCCAAGGCGGCGGCGTAACCCCGTTACGCCGCCGCGCACTAGCGGGCGAGCACGCACAGCCTGCTCGCCCGCGACGGAACAAACGGCCTGAACCCCGCAAGACCCAATGTGCCCTCAGCACGAAGCCAACGGGAGACCGCGCTCTCCCGTTGGCGGAGTTCCTTCGTCCCCCGGGCAAAGAGCGCAGCTCTTCGCCCGGACGCCTAGCGGCGACGCGCGACGCGCCTGGCCCTGCGGCGTGCGACTCTGCGTGTCGGAGCGAACATCGTTGCCGCGTCTCTCCTACGCCCCGGCCGCTGCTCGCCGTTCTTGCTGCTGCAACTGCCTGGCCTCCTCGGCGCTGGCCAGCCCGAGCGCGAGCAGGTCGTACGGGGAGATCATCTCCTCGGCGATCCGATAGCCGCCCACCCGCGCGACCGCGTCGCGCAACGGCACCGCCCAGTGGTGCTCGAGCAGGATCAGCGCCGCGACCGAGCCGTCCGGGATCTCCTCGAGCACGTCCCACTCGACTTCGTCGGCGAGCACCTCGATCCCGCGCGCCGCGGCGTCCTCGGCGCCGATCTCGGCTGCGGCGTGCAGCCCCTCCTCCCCCTCGATGCCGAGGCCGACGAGCGCGGCCACCTTGCTGCCGAGCTCGATCGCCTCGTCCTTCGAGAGGTTGCTCAGGTGCTGCACCTGGATCTCGCCGCGCTCGTCCTTGTGCACGGCGAGCGCGTCGATCACGCGCACCGTGTCGCTCCCCCGCAGCCGCTCGAGCTCCCGCGTGATCTCCCCGTGGAAGTCCGCGTTGTCGAATCCGAGCACGAGCAGCTGAACAGGCCCGACGGCCATCCGCATCTCCTTCGGGGACGGATCGATCCGCCCGGAGACAGCCTCCTCCCCGCGACCGCGCGCGACCACGGCGCGGGCACGTCGCGGGCAGGGGGCAGGCACACCTAGGAGCTAGATCGCAGCGTCCGGCGTGCCGAGGGTCATCACGCTCGGCAGGTCCCGGAGCAGCTTCCGGATCAGCTCCGGGAACGGGTACGGCAGGAGCAGGACGCTCCACGCGAGCAGGGTCCAGACGCCGCCGAACCACCAGCCGACGAAGACGAACCAGGCCGCCCGCACGGCGAAGGAGAACGGCTCGGCGCGGCGCTCGACCCAGCCCGGCGGGGCGTGGGCCCGGACTCGCTCGGCGAACGGCTTCTTCTTCTCCTTCCCCTCGTCCTCGTCGTGGCGCGCCTCCAGCTTGTCGGCCCCGGGAGGACGCTGCCCGAGCGTCGAGAGAAAGATCCCGAAGCGATAGATGCGCCGTGCGAGCGGGGCGCCGACGAAGGTGAGGTGCACGAGGTAGCCGCCGACGAAGACAGGGAGCGGCAGGAACGTGCCGAAGCTCATGAACCACGCGTAGCCGCCCCACGCGCGCACCTGGCGCCCCCGCGGCTGCCGCTCGGGTGCTGTCGTGTGGCTCTCGGTCACGTCGGCACCACTCTCGCAGGCGCCGGCCCGCCCGCGTCACCCCGGCGGGATGACGCACGCGCCGTGCGGCCGTAGGAGACTCCGCAGCGAGGTGGAGGCACAAGGCACCGACGGAACCGGGCGCGCGCGCCTGAGGGACTCGTTCGCCACGCCGCGCTGGCTGCGCGACCTCGGACGGAGCTCGTGGCTGCTGGTCGGGATGCTGCTGGTGGTCTTCGGCCTGATCTGGCTGCTCGCGGAGACGTACACGATCGTCGGCCCGATGGTCTGCGCGCTCATCGTCGCGGTGGTCGCGATGCCGCTCGTCCGCCTGCTCGCCCGGCACATGCCGCGCGCGCTCGCGGCGGCGCTCGTCCTGCTCGCGCTCGTGGCCGTGGTCGTCTTCGTCGTCGTGATCGTCATCGCGGGCATCACCGGCCAGAACGCGGAGCTTTCCGCGCGGGCCGCCGCCGGCGCCGACCGGCTCCAGGGCTGGCTGAAGAGCGTCGGCGTGGACTCCTCGAGCGCATCCGGCGCGAACTCGACGGCGAAGCATGCGACCTCGCAGATGATCTCGACGCTCGTGCACGGCATCGTCCACGGCATCCGCGGGCTTGCCTCGGTGATCTTCGGGCTGTCGCTCGCCGCGCTCGGCACGTTCTTCCTGCTCAAGGACGGCCCGGGGATGCGTCGGGCGCTCGACCGGCACGCCGGGCTGCCGGAGCCGGTCGCGCGCACGATCAGCGGCTCCGTGATCACCTCGCTGCGCGGCTACTTCCGCGGCGTCACCATCGTCGCCGGGTTCAACGGCATCGTCGTCGGGCTGGCGGCGCTCCTCCTCGACGTCCCGCTCGCCGGGACGATCGCCGTCGTGACCTTCGTCACGGCGTACATCCCGTACCTCGGCGCGGTCGTCGCCGGCGCCTTCGCCGTCCTGCTCGCGCTCGGGGCGCAGGGCACCGGAGTCGCAGTGGCCATGCTCGTCGTCGTCATCCTCGCGAACGGCCTCCTACAGAACCTCTTCCAGCCGTTCGCGATGGGCGCCGCGCTCCACCTGAACCCGCTCGTCGTGCTGGTGGTCACGATCGGCGCGGGCTGCCTGTTCGGGATGCTCGGGCTCGTGCTCGCGGCCCCGCTCGTCTCGGCCGCTGTCCGGATCGCAAAGGAGCTGGACCAGCCGCTCGACTCGCTTGCGGCACCGGAGCCGGCCCCTCCACCGACGGAGGGGGACACGCTCATCCGAACCGGGTGATGCGTGTGGCGCCGGGCGCCGCGATCCTGCGCACCGTGATCAAGACCTCCCTCTCGGAGGAGGACTCGCGGAAGCTCCAGGAGGCGCCGACGCCGACGGAGCCGGTAGGCGCCTCGTAGGCGCCGAGGAGCGCGGACCTGGGCCATGTCGGCAATGCGCGAACCCGCTCGTCTCTCGAAAGGGGGGATCCCCGGCGACGTGCAGCGCGCGCTCGACGACGTCAACGTCCCGAGCTACGCGATCGACCGGTTCGGGGTCATCCGGTGGCTCAACCCGGCCGCGCTGAGCCTCCTCGGGGACGTGCGGGGGCGGCAGCAGTCGTCGGTGATCGCGCCGGAGCAGGTACGCGAGGCCAGGGAGTCGTTCACCCGCAAGCTGCTGGGCACGGAGCGCTCGACCGACGCCAGCGTCGTCGTGCTCGATGAGCACGGCGAGCGCGTCCAGGTCGACATCAGCTCGGTCCCGCTCCACGACGGAGGCCGGATCGTCGGCGTGTTCGGCATCGTCGCGCACCGCGAGGACTCGGCCCCGCCGGGCCCCCACCCGCACCTGACGCCCAGGCAGAACCAGGTCCTCCACCTGCTCGCGCAGGGACGCTCCACCCAGCAGATCGCCGGAGAGCTCCACCTCAGCATCGACACCGTCCGCAACCACATCCGGCGGATGCTGCGCGCCCTCGGCGCCCACTCGCGAATCGAGGCGCTCGCAGTCGCGCATCGCGAGGGAATCCTCCGCTCCGATTGACCCACCTGCACCAACCGGACGGCCCGGTTCCGGCCGTACCGTCGAAACGCGATGAAGTGCAGCGAGTGTGGTCGCCGGAAGCAGCCCGACGAGCGGGGCTGGGTCACCGTCCTCTCGCCCTCAGGCGAGCTGCGGGTCCACTACTGCTGCGACTGCATGGAAGAGCTGGTCGGCTCGGCGGCCGCCGTCGACCGCGACGCCGCCGCGGACGAGGACTAGCTCGTCAGACGGCCGCGGGCGCGGCCGGCGTGAAGGTGTTCAGCTCGTCCGGCCCGGGCTGCACGACGCCCCAGCTCGACTCGGGAACCGGGTTCCAGACGCCGGGTAGGTCGCCGAGCGGCTCGGACACGACGACCCGGGACTCCTCGCCGAAGTCCTTGAGGCGCTCGTCGTCGGGGTACAGCGCCTTGAGCGTGTCGTACGAGCTCGAGAAGTAGAGCGTGCGGGACTTGCCCTCGCTCGAGTAGCGGAAGGCCCACAGCCGCTCGCCGTCGGTCGTCGCGATCGTGCCCTGGAACGGGTGCTCGACGCCGTGCCGGTGCCCGATCTCCTCGACGAGGCCTATCGCCCGCTCGACGGCGCCCGGCGGGTCCTCCTCGAGCCCGAGCGTCAGCGCGGCGTAGAACAGCGCTTCGGAGTCGGTCGTGCCTTCGATCAGCGGGTAGAGCGCCGGATCCACCGCGAGCACGAGGTCGCGCTTGACCGTGAGCCAGTCGCCGATGAGCCCGTTGTGCATCCAGAGCCACTTGCCGTAGTGGAACGGATGGCAGTTCGTCTGCTGCACCGGCGTCCCCGTCGTGGCGCGAATGTGCGCAAGGAAGAGATGCGACTCGACGTGGCCCGAGATCTCGCGCAGGTTGCGGTCGTTCCAGGCGGGCTCCGTGCTCTTGAAGACGCCCGGCGTGCCGTCGGCCCCGTACCAGCCGATGCCGAACCCGTCCCCGTTCGTCGGCTCGGCCCCCATTCGCGACTTGAGACTCTGGTCGATCAGCGAGAACTGGCCCTGGTAGAGGACCTTGTCCATCCGGACCGGATTGCCGTAGTACGCGAGCCAGCGGCACATGCTGCGAGTCTGCCGGGATACGCCCGAGCCGACAGGGGTGCGGAGCCGACGCCGCGCCGCGTGCAGGCACGACGGCTACGCCCGAGACAGCTCGCTTACGATCGCCGCGTGACGGAGGCCGGCGGGCGGACGGTGTGGAGCTTTCCCGAGGGCTCCGTCGAGCACGACCAGAGCGTCAAGGACTACGCCGTGGAGGCGACCGACGGCTCCGTCGGCAAGGTCTCGTGGGCGACGTACAAGCCGGGCGAGGGCTAGCTCGTCGTCAGCTACGACGCGCCCGTCGACTGGGGCTACGTCGACCAGTTCGAGCGGGGGATGCTCGGCGGCGGCTTCGTCTGGCCCTACACGGACGTCTGAGGGCTGCCGCCTTCCGCCTCCCGCCCACCCGGCTGCACGGTCGGGAT
>JBJMKE010000003.1:0-10297 GCA_045806005.1 Gaiellaceae bacterium | reverse complement strand
TGCGGGCGGCGCGGCGTGCGTCGGCGGCATCGCGCTGCCGGGGCGCGCGGACGATGCGCTCCGGATTGCGATCGTGAAGCGCTTCCCCGGCACGAAGGCGGGGCTCGGGACGCTCGGCCTGAGCCTGATCGTGCTCGGGATGCTCGACAACGCGGCCCTCACGCCGATGGCCTCTGTCGCCGCCGCGGGCTCGAGCCACTGGACAACGCGCGCCGGCTTCGCCGTCGTCGCCGCCGCGGGAATCGCCGCGGCAGCGGTGGTCGCGTTCCTGCCGCGCCTCGCGCGCCGGCGGTTCGTGACGCGATGGCGGTTCGGCCGCTGGGTCGCCGAGCACATGCACTGCACGAAAGAGGCGTGGGCGGCGTGGCTGCTCGTCTCCGTCTCGTGGAGCCTCCGCGCGCTCGCCGTCTTCCTCCTCCTCAACGCGCTTTCGATGCCGGGCTCCTTCGTGCTCGCACTCGCGTTCCTCGTCGCGTCCGCGGCGTCCGCCGCGTTGCCGATCGCTCCCGCGGGCGCGGCGACCCAGGCCGGTGCGGGAGCCGCGATCCTCGCCCTCGGCGGCGTCGGCACGGCGAATGCGATCGCCTTCTCGGTCGCCGCCCAGGCTCTCGTGATCGTCACGGGCGCCGCGGTGATCCTTCTCGTCGCGAGCTGGCAGCTCGCGATTCGCGTTCGTCCGCGCCTCGCACGCGGCGCGGCCGCGGTCTAGCCGGCTTCGGGCGCCGCCGCGGCCGGTGCGCTGGCGACGAAGTCGCGCTGCCGGACGAGCACCAGCGCGAGCACCGCGCCGGCGAAGAGCACGAACGCGGCCACGAGCAGGATCGAATTGAGGCCGCTGATGAAGGCGGAAGGGGCGAGGTCGGGCGTGAACCACGAGGGTGGCTTCCCGGTCCAGCCGATCCCGTCGTGGCCGCCGGACGAGATCGCCTGCGAGAGCGGCTTGACGTAGCCGGCTGGGACGCCGGAGTCCGAGAGGTGCGAGGCGATCCGGCTCTGGAAGATCGCGCCGAGCGCGGCGATGCCCGTCGCGATCCCGACCTGCCGGAAGGTGTTGTTGATCCCCGAGGCCATCCCGGCGCGCCTCGGCTCGACGACGCTGACCGCGGTCGACGCGAGCGGCGCGTTGACGAACCCGATGCCGACGCCGGCGACGAGGAACCCGGCGAGGAGCGTCGTCCAGCTCGAGCCAAGGGCGATGCCCCACATGAGCAAGAGCGCGACCCCGCAGAGCGCCAGCCCGCCGCTGAGCAGGAACCGAACCGGCACCCGCGCCGAGAGCCTGCCGGCGATCGGCGCGCACACGAACGAGACGAGCGAGAGCGGCAGGAAGCGGACGCCGGTGGCGACGGCGGAGTAGCCGAGGACGTTCTCGAGATAGAGGGGCAGGAACAGGAACTGCGCGAACATCCCGGACGAGATCGCGAAGGCGGTGATCTGGGCGCCGGTGAAGGTCGGCACGCGGAAGAGCCGGAACTCGAGCATCGGCTCGCGCCGCCGCAGCTCGAGCGCCGCGAACGTGCCGAGCAGGATCGCGGCGGCTACGAAGAGGCCCACAACCCGGCCGCTCGACCAGCCCCAGTCGTTGCCGCGGAGCAGCCCGAGCACGAGCGCGAACAACCCACCGGTCAGCGTCAGCAGCCCGGGGAGGTCGAAGCCGCCGTGCTCCTCGTCTCGCGACTCGTGCAGCTCGCGGATCCCGGCTGCGACGCAGGCGATCCCGATCGGGACGTTGACGAAGAAGATCCAGCGCCAGCCCACGTAGGTCGTGAGCGCCCCGCCCACCAGCGGCCCGATCGCGACCGCCAGCCCGACGGTCGCGCCCCAGATCCCGAACGCCGTCCCGCGCTCGCGGCCGTGGAACTCCTGGGAGATGATCGCGAGCGAGACCACGAACATCCCCGCGCCGCCGATCCCCTGTGCGCCGCGCGCGAGGATCAGCCAGGTCGGCGACTGTGCCGCGCCGCAGAGCGCCGAAGCGGCGGTGAAGAGCGCGATCGCGACCAGGAAGACGCGCTTGCGGCCGAGCAGGTCGCCGAGCGACCCCGCGTTGAGCATCGTCGCGGCGAGCGTGAGCGCGTACGCATCGACGACCCACTGCAGGTCGGTGAAGGTGGTGTCGAGCTCCTTTTGGATGTCCGGCAGCGCGACGTTGACTACGGTGATGTCGAGGAGCAGCATGAAGACCGCCACACACACCACGATCAGAACGCGCCATTTCCGCTCCATTCCGGGGAAACTAACCAAGCAGGAGTAGGGGATGACGCTGCGAAAGGTCAGCCGGGATGGCGTTGACGAGGTTGCTACAGCGTCCGCTGGCGCGGGCGGCGGATAAGGGTCCGGACGTGACCACGGTCCTCGCCTTCGCCAACCAGAAGGGCGGCGTCGCGAAGACGACGACGACGCTCAACCTCGGCGTCGCGCTCGTCGAGCAGGGCCTGCGGGTGCTCCTGGTCGACCTCGACCCGCAGGGCAACCTGACGATGTCGCAGGGCTGGAACCCGGACGAGATCGACCGCTCCATGTTCGACGTGCTCGTCCACCGGCTCCCGATCTCGGAGATCGTGCGCAACAACGAGGTCGACGTCGCCGTCTCCTCGATCGACCTCGCCGGCGCCGAGCTCGCGCTCTCGTCGATGATCGGCCGCGAGCGCGCGCTCGAGAAGGCGCTGCTCGAGGTGCGCGAGAACTACGACTACGTCCTCATCGACACGCCTCCGTCGCTCGGCCTGCTGACGATCAACGCGCTCGTCGCCGCGGACGGCGTGATCGTCCCCGTCCAGTGCGAGTACCTGTCGCTGCGCGGGCTCGTCCAGCTCGAGAACACGCTCTCGATGATCCGCGAGAATCTCAACCCGAACGTCGCGATTCAGGGCATCCTGGCGACCATGTTCGACCGGCGGCTCCTGCATTCGCGCGAGGCGGTCGAGATCCTGAAGGAGAACTTCGGCGACCTCGTGCTCAACACGAAGATTCGCAAGACCGTGCGCTACGCGGAGGCTCCGGTGAAGGGCCAGTCGATCTTCAAGTACGACCCGAGCGGCGAGGCCGCCTCCATGTACCGTGACCTGGCGAAGGAGGTGCTCGATGGCGCGTCGGCGCGCCAGCATGCGTGAGGGCCCGCTAGCGGAGCTGTTCCGCGCGACCGAGGCGGCGCAGAAGCAGGCGGAGCAGCGTGGCGAGGGCGAGCAGCCCCCGCTCGAGGACGCTGCGGCCGAAGCTCCTGCCGTCCCGGCCGAGCCCGAGGAACGGACCGTCGAGCACGTGCCGAGCTGGGAGGAGGCCGGCGTCGAGACGCCGCCGCCTCCGACGCCCACGCCCGAGCCGTCCCCGGCGCCGCCCGCGCCCGACCCGCAGCCTCCGGCGCCCGCGCCCGCCCCGGACCCGTTGCCTCCGCCTCCGCCGCCCGAGCTGCGCCCGGCCGACCTGCCGCCGGTCTCGCGCTACCTCGAGCTGCCGGAGTCGCCGGCGCGGCTCAACCGGAAGGGCGCCGACGCGGGCGCCTATCTCGCGGTGATCAAGGTCGTCGGGGTCGGCGGCGCCGGCCTCAACGCCGTCAACCGGATGATCGACGCCGGGATCAGCCAGGTCGAGTTCATCGCGGTCAACACCGACATCCAGGCGCTGCGCACGAGCGACGCGCCGGTGAAGATCCACATCGGCCGCGAGCTCACGCAGGGCCTCGGCTCGGGCGCCGACCCGGACGTCGGGCGCCGCGCCGCCGACGAGGCATACGACGAGCTGAAGCAGGAGCTGCGGGGCGCGGACATGGTCTTCGTGGCCGCCGGCGAGGGCGGAGGAACCGGCTCCGGCGCGGCGCCCATCGTCGCCCGCATCGCCCGCGACCTCGGCGCGCTTACGGTCGGCATCGTCACCACTCCGTTCCGCTTCGAAGGGAGCAAGCGCCGCAGCCAGGCCGAGAAGGGGATCGTCGACCTGCGCGTCGCCTGCGACACGACGATCGTGATCCCGAACGACCGGCTGCTCGAGGTGCTCGAGCGCTCGACCTCCATGCTCGACGCCTTCAAGGTCGCCGACGACGTGCTCCGCCAGGGCGTCCAGGGCATCTGCGACCTGATCACGATGCCCGGGCTGATCAACCTCGACTTCGCGGACGTGCGCACGATCATGTCCGACTCGGACACGGCCCTGATGGGCATCGGCTTCTCCTCCTCGTCGGGCGACGGCCGCGCGAGGGAAGCGGCCGAGCGGGCGCTGCGCTCTCCGCTCATCGACGCGGAGATCACCGGCGCGCGCGGCATCCTCCTTTCGATCGCGGGAGGGGACGACCTCACGCTCGTCGAGGTCAACGACGCCGCCGAGGTGATCCGGGCCGCCGCGACCGACGACACCAACATCATCTTCGGCGCGACCGTCGACGACCGGCTGAACGGCCAGGTCTGGGTCACCGTGGTCGCGACCGGCTTCGGCGGACGCGGCCGCCGTCCCCGAGGCGACGGCTGGACGCCGGAGCAGCGGCAGCCGGAGCAGCGGCGCCCGCAGGGCGAGGGCGGCGACCTCGACGTGCCCGAGTTCCTCCGCACCTGACGCGGGGGAACGGCGATGGATCCGTACCTCGCCATCGCCTCGAAGCGCGACGAGCGCGCGTACGCCGACACGCCCGTCCCCGAAGAGGTGCGCGAGCGCATCCTCGACGCGGGCCGGCTCTCCGGCAGCTCGAAGAACCGCCAGCGGTGGGAGTTCGTGCTCGTCTCCGGCGGCGCGCGGGAGCGGCTGGCGGAGGCGGTCCATGCGCCCGAGAACGTCCGTGGCGCGGCGCTCGTGGTGGCGATCGTCGGCGAGGCGGGCGGGATCGACGTCGGCCGCTGCGCGCAGAACATGATGCTGGCCGCGTGGGGAGACGGAGTCGCCTCGTGCCCGAACGGCGTGCGCGACCCGGACGCGGCCGCGCAAGTCTGCGGCGGCGACGTGCGCACGATCCTCTCCTTCGGCTATCCGGCGCGGCCGCGCGACGTCGAGAGCCGCAGCGCTGCGGAGTGGTCGGCGCGCGCGAACCGGAAGCCGCTGTCCGAGCTGGTCCGCGCAGTCGACCAGGAGGGGTGACCAGACTCGTGCTTCGGAAGCTCCGTGCCCGGCGGGAACGGCGGCAACGCGAGCGGCGGGAAGCCGACCGGGCGCTACGCGAGGAGCAGCTGGCCGCCGAGGAGCGGCTGGGGATCGACCCGACCGAGCTCGACGACGAGCTGGGGCAGGCCGAAGCCGCGCCCTGGCGTCGCGGCATCGGCTGGTGGCTGCGTCCGCGGCAGGGAGAAGAGCCTCCGGCCACGCCGCCCGACGAGAAGTAGCGGCTGTCTCACCGGCAGGTGCGACGCGTGCCGGCGAAGGCGCCGAGCAGGCTGCGCGCGTCCACGTCGAACGCGATCCGGACCGTCCCGGCGCGGTGGGCGCGCAGCAGCAGCAGGCCGTTCTCCGCCCGGGCCAGGCAGCCGGTCGAGGCGTGCCAGTAGCGCGACCAGCGAGCCGCGACCCGGTACTCCCCGGCCCGTGAGACGTGGACGGTCAATTCCTCGCGCGTGAGGGCGAGCACGGCCGGCCGGCCCGGTCCGGTGACCATCGGTTGTGGGTGCGGCACGGCGTAGATCGCGACCGTGTGCGTGGCGAAGACCTGCCGCAGCCCGGCGCGGCCGCTCCGCACGAGGCGCGCCTCCCGCCGCGAGCTGTAGTCCGGCGGCGCCTTCGTGAGGACGACGTACTGGACGCCGAGCTCACGCAGCCAGCGCAGGTAGGCGGCCGGCGACAGCTTCCGGTAGAGGACGCCGTCGAGCGGGAAGTCGTCCTGGCGGAACCAGCCGCGCGCGAGGGGGATTCCGCCGTCGGCCAGATAGAAAGCCGACCAGTGGTCGGCCGTGTCCACGGCCTCGACGCGGTAGCCCGGGCGCAGATGGGCCTGCAGGTACGCGAGGGGCGCGTGCCACACGGCCGCGTGCGAGGTGGCATCCGACTCCCCGTGCGCCCAGCTCGCCGCCAGCGGACTGACGTTCCAGGCGAGCGCGAGCGCGGCGACCCCGAGCGCGAGCGGCAGCGGCCGCCAGCGGCGGAGGGTCAGGACGAGCACCGCGAGCGGCACGGCGAGGTAGCGGAGGCGAACGACGTTCTCTCCGAGCCCTGAGGGCACGAGCCAGGCCGCCGACACGGCGAGCGCGTAGGCGGCGAAGACGAAGCGCAGGACGCGCGCGCTCTCGAGCCGCCAGGTGCAGACGAGCCCCAGCCCACAGAAGAGGAGCGCGGCGGCCGCTTCCGAGGCGGGGAACGGGTAACGCCCCGCGCCGGGGAAGAGCCGCAGGACCACGAGCTCCGTGGCGATCGCGCCGACCACCGCGAGTACCGGGACCCACTCTCCGCGCAGCGTGCCTCGGCGCGAGAGCGCGACGCCCGCGAGCACGACGGCCAGCAGCACGAGCGCGACGGGGCTGGCGGCGACCGTGAGCAGGGTCAGGGCGGCGAAGCGCCAGCGATGCCCGGCCTGCAACGCCCAGAGCGCGAGCAGGGCCAGCGCCACGCCGAGCGCGAACGGAAAGGCCGCGGAGAGGACGATGCCCGCCCACACGACGGCGAAGCTGCGGCTCGACCAGCGCCCGAGCGGGCCCCATTCGCGGGCGACGATCGTCGCAAACGCGAGGGCCGCGAGGGCGACGGTGGCGACGGCGAGCACGCGGATCCCGAGCAGCGCCGCGAGCGGGTAGTAGAGGACGCTGTAGCCGACGAAGCTGAACCGCCCGGCGTACCAGAAGTCGTCCCAGAGCATGTAGCCGTGGCGGACGAACAGCGCCCGCTGGTACGCGTGCGCTGCCAGGTCGGTGCCGGGCGGGCCCAACCAGGCCAGGACGGCGGCGACGACGGCTCCCGCCGCCGCGCACAGCAGCGCCTCACGAGCCACAGGACGCTGCGACCACATGGCCGCAAGCGTACGGTTCCCGCATGACAGGTGCGTTGGCAGCGGGCAACAGGCTCACCGCGGAGGCGGGCGCCGACGTCCTGCGCGCCGGCGGGAAGGCGGTGGACGCCTGCATCGCCGCGGCCGCGGTGTCCTGGATCTGCGAGAGCTCGCTCACCGGTCTCGGCGGCGGAGGCTTCCTCCTCCACCACGGCGCGAAGGAGGGGCGCACGCAGCTGCTCGACTTCTTCGTCGCCGTGCCGGAGCGGCCCGCCTCTGCGTCGGAGCTGATCGAGGTGGTCGTCGACTTCGGCGACTCGCAGCAGATCTTCTTCACCGGCCCGGCGTCGGTCGCCGTCCCGGGCATTCCGCTCGGGCTCTGGGAGGCGCACGGCCGCTGGGGAACCGTGCCGTGGGCCGAGCTGCTGGCCCCGGCCGCGCGCCTCGCACGCGAAGGCGCGGTCCTCGACGAGCCGCAGGCATACCTGCACCGGATCCTCGACCCGCTGCTCCGTCACTCGCCGGAGGGCGACGCGCTCTACGGCCCGGGCCGTGCGCTCCGTGAGGGGGAGCGGTTTTCCGTCCCCGAGCTCGCCGACACGCTTGCGCGCCTGGCGGTCGAGGGGCCGGACTTCCTCTATCGCGGCGACTTCGCGGCGAGGATCGCCGCGCACGTCCCGATCACGCTCGCAGACCTCGCTCGCTACGAGGTGATCGAGCGGGAGCCGCTGACGGCGAGCTACCGCGGCGGGCTGATCCGCACGAACCCACCTCCCTCCGGCGGCGGCCGCCTGCTCGCGGTCGGGCTCGAGGCGCTCGGAGACGAGGAGCCGACGCCGCTCGCGATTGCCCGGGCCATGGGGGCCCAGGAGGAGGCCCGTCCGGCCCAGGCCGTCGGCGGGACGACGCACATCAGCGTCGTCGACCGCGACGGAGATGTGGCCTCTCTCTCGTGCTCGCTCGGCTCGGCGAGCGGCATCGTCGTCCCCGGCACGGGCATCCCGCTCAACAACATGCTCGGCGAGCCCCAGCTTGCGGGCGAGGACCGGCCGGGCGCGAGGCTGATGTCGCTCATGGCTCCCTCGGTGCTCCTGCGCGACGGGCGGCCGCGGCTCGTGCTCGGCTCGGCTGGCAGCAGGCGGCTGCACGGCGCGCTCCTCCAGGTGCTGGCGAACGTCGTGGGGCGCGGACGCGGTGTCGAGGAGGCCGTGGCGGCGCCGCGGGTGTACGTCGAGGCCGGCATCGCCCACTGCGAGGACCCGGCCGTCGGAGACGAGCTCGAGGCGGCCGGCTACCCCGTCGTCCGCTGGCGGCAGCGGAACCTCTTCTTCGGCGGCGTTTCGGCGGTCGAGATCCGGGAGGACGGGTCGCTCGCGGCGGCCGGCGACCCGCGGCGCGGTGGCGCTGCGGTAGTTGTTGAAGCGTGAACTACCGGATTCGCCCCGCAGAGCCGGCCGACGCCGAGCAGCTGACGCGGCTCGCCGCCGCGGTCAGCGCCGAGCCGGAGGGCTGGTTGATCAGCGTCGCCGGCGAGTGGCGGAGCGCGGGCGACGAACGGCGCTATCTGAAGGCGCTCCGACGCTACCCGCACGCCGCGGTCTTCGTCGCCGAGGACGACGCCGGGACGGTGGTCGGGCGGCTCTCGGTCGGGCGCGACCCGCATCCGGCGAGCACGCACGTCGCCGACGTCGGCCTGATGGTGGCGGTGGGCGCGCGGCGCCAGGGAGTCGGGAGGGCGCTTCTGCAGGCGGCCGTGGACTGGGCCCGCGCGGCCGGAGTCCGGAAGCTCGAGCTGCACGTCTTTCCGTGGAACGAGGCCGCGATCAAGCTCTACGAATCGTTCGGCTTCGAGCGCGAGGGCTACCGCAAGGGGCAGTACCGCCGAGGAGACGAGTACGTCGACGCGATCCTGATGGCTTACGAGATCTCGTAAGAGAGCTCGACCGGGACGCCGCCCGCGAGCGTCTGGTAGACGACGCAGTAGCGCTCCGTCCGCTCCAGCAGCTTGGCGAGCTCCTCCTCCGACGCGTCCGAGGCGATCTCGAAGCGGAGGCGGATCGACGTGAAGCCGACCGGTGTCTCGCGGTCGACGCCGAGCGTGCCGCGGAAGTCGAGGTCGCCCTCGGCGTGGACGGTGCCCGCGACGTCGAGCTCCATCGAGGTCGCGACCGAGCGCAGCGTGACGCCGGCGCAGGCGACGAGCGCCTCGAGCAGCATGTCGCCGGAGCACGCGAGCGATCCGCTGCCGCCGGTCGCCGGGTGGAGCCCCGCCTCGACGAGCGCGCGTCCGGTCTCGACCGAGCACGCGATCTGCTCCTCGTCGAGCTTGCCCTCCCGGCGCAACGTGACGAGGGCGGCCGCCGGCTCCTCGCGGTAGCGCTCCTTGAGCGGCTTCTGCACCGCCTGCAACTCGGCCCTGTCCACGACCCGATCCTATGCGGCGGGATCGGGCTTCGGCGGAGGCGCCTATTTACAGCACCTTTACGTGCGAGGGAACACAATCTTCTCTGCGGCCGGGAATACGCCGTGCATCCACGGAATCAGGGGAGCCTCATGAGAAAACTTCTGTTGTTCCTGCTCGCCGTCGCCTCGTTGGTCGCGGCCGGCACCGCCGCCGAGCGAGCGAGACCGGCGGCGACAGCGTCACAGACGGTGACGATCAGCAAGACCGGCTACAAGCCGACGGCCGTCTCGATCTTCATCGGTGATGCCGTGCTCTTCGCCAACAGCGACACGGTCGCTCACACGGTCACCTTCAGGCAGACAACCGGCGTGAAATGTCCCGCGACCCCGCTCGTCGTCCAGTCGGGACAGAGCGCGAGCTGCACCTTCTCGACCGCCGGCAAGTTCAACTTCTCCGACCCGGTCGGCAAGGGGAAGAACTTCAAGGGCACGGTCACCGTCGCCACGCCGCTGGCGACCACCCTCGCGGTCAGCCCTAAGGTCGTCTCCTACGGCCGCAAGGTCGCCCTCGCCGGCACCCTCGCGAGCAAGCAGTCCGGGCAGCAGCTGCAGGTCGTCGCCTTGCAATGCGGGGCGACGGGGCCGACCAAGCTCGCGAACATCACGACGACCACCGGCGGCGCCTTCACCTACCAGACCCAGCCTCTCAAGCAGACGGCTTATTCGGTGCAGTCCAAGGGCGTCGCGAGCACGTCCGTGACAGTCGCCGTCAAGCCGCGGCTGCGGCTCGGCAAGGTCGGGAAGCACAAGTACTCGCTCCACATCTCCGCGGGCGACAGCTTCGCGGGGAAGGTCGCGACCTTCCAGCGCTTCAAGAAGTCGGCGAAACGCTGGGTCAAGGTCAAGCGCGTCCTGCTGCACGCAAACTCGACCGGAGTCGCTCCGACCGTGGTCACGTCATCGGTCTTCCGCTCCGGGATCAGGCACGGGTTGCGGGTTCGG
>JBJMKE010000002.1:0-12462 GCA_045806005.1 Gaiellaceae bacterium | reverse complement strand
CTGTCCGAAGTGCTGGCTGTCGGCAAGTCGCCGCGAGGCGGAGAGATACGACTCCTTGAGCGTCACGAACCTCTTGTCGCCCGGCCCCCGGATCGAGATGAAGCCGTTGTCGTCCTCGTGGACGGTGTCGCCGGGCAGTCCGATCACCCGCTTCACGAACGTGCCGCCCTCGCCGCACTTGGTAGCGGCCTCGCTCGGCGTGTTGAAGACGACGATGTCGCCGCGCGACGGAGCGCTGAAACGGAGGCAGATGCGGCAGGCGAGGACGCGGTCGCTCGAGTCGCCGAGACAGCCCGGGAAGGCCGGGCCCTTGGCGCAGTTGAGGGTCGGCTCCATCGACGAGGACGGGATGCGGTACGGGTTGACCACCCACTGCTTGAGCGCGAGCACGATGAGGATCGCGCCGGCGATGGTGAGGATCCAGTCGAGCGTGACGCGCACGCCGTGCGGCAGTCCCGGGAAGAGACGGGCTAGCGGGTCCCGGGAGCGGCGCGGCGGGATGCGGCTCCGGAAGAGATCGTCCTGGGCGTACGGGTCGTCGGCGTACGGCTCGTGCGTGTAGGGCTGGTGCGTGTACGGATCGCTCGAGTACCGATTGCCCGAATACGGCTCCCGCGCGTACGGCTCGGGTGGCGCGTCCGCCTGCGGCTGCCGTGCCCACTGTGGCTCGGGCCATTCGAACGGGCGCTCCTCCGGCGCGTCCTGTTCCTCGTCCACGTCCTCGCCCTTGTGCTCGAAGTCGTCGCTCACCGCACCTGCTCCCGCCGCCAGGCGTCGACCCGGGCGTGGTCCCCCGACAGCAGCACGTCCGGGACGGTCCAGCCCCGGAACTCCGACGGCCGTGTGTAGTGCGGGTACTCGAGCCCGCCGCCGAGCTCGGCGGAGAAGCTCTCGACCTCGCCCGAGCCCTCGGCGAGCGCCCCGGGCAGTCGCCGCGCCACCGCGTCGAGGACGGCCATCGCGGGCAGGTCTCCGTTGGAGAGGACGTACGGCCCGACCGAGACGGCATCGGTGGCGAGGTGCTCCACGATCCGCTCGTCGAAGCCCTCGAAGCGGGCGGAGAGGAGAGTCAGCGCGGGCCGCGAGGCGAAGTCCTCGACGACCGCCTGCGTCAGCGGCCTTCCCTTCGGCGTGAGCGCGACCACCGGCCCCGGCGCCTCGCCGCCGTATACGGCCTCCAGCGCGGCGGCGACGACGTCCACGCGGAGCACCATCCCCGCCCCGCCGCCGTACGGCTCGTCGTCGACCTGCCCCGCCCGCAGCGGCGTCGTGTCGCGGTAGTTGAAGAGACGCAGCTCGAGCTCTCCGCCGAGGACGCTCGCGAGCGGCCGCTGCTCGGTCAGCCAGGCGTAGGCGTGAGGGACAAGGGTGAAGACGTCTATGCGCACGGGCGACTATTCCGGGTCTGCGAACCCCGCGGCGACGACGATTCGCCGCCCGGTCAGGTCCACCTGCCGGACGCACGCCTCGACGAGGGGCAGCGACGCGCCGGAGTCGAGCTCGAGCACGTCGTTCCCAGGGTACTCGAGTACCTCGCGAACCCGTCCGAGCTGCCGCCCGCTCTCTTCCTCCACGTCGAGCCCGACGAGCTGAAACACGTAGTACTCGTCCTCGTCGTCGAGCTGCGGCAGCGTCGTGCGCGGGACGGCGAGCTCGGCTCCCCGCTCGACGCGCCGGTCGAGGCGGATCACCGGCCGTCCGCCGGCGCCGTGCCGCGAGGTGACGATCTTCGCCTCCTCCCCGCCCACGTGGACCGTCGCGCCGGCGGCGAAGACCTCCTCCCGCTCGCTCGCACCCTCGACGAAGAAAGCGCCGTCGAGCCCGTGCGGCTTCCCCACGCGCCCGACGGGGACGAGCTCAGAGCCCACGTTCGGTGAACTCCGACACGGCCTCCTCGCGTGTCGCCTTCAGCTCGGCGCCCTCGTACGGCGTGCGGCGATGGTCGAGGTCGAGCAGCCAGTAGGCGCCCGGCTCCTCCTCGTAGGGCATGCCGACGCTGCCGGCGTTGACGACGCGGACGCCCGCGACGGTGCGCTCGTACTGCGTGTGCGTGTGCCCGCAGACAACCGCCGCGACGTCGAGACCCTCGAAGAGGAAGGCGATCCGCTCCTCCGGAGTCCGCTCGGTGAAGATGTCGACGTCGTTGCGCGGCGAGGCGTGGCAGTAGAGGACGTCGCCGACCTGCTGGGTCTCGGGGAGCCCGTGGAGGAAGGCGATCTCCTCCTCGCCCAGCGCGGAGCGGGCGCCCTCGACCACCTCCTGCGGCGCGAGGCCCTCCTCCCCGGGTGTCAGCTCGCGGTCGGCGTTGCCGCGCAGCCAGAGGACGCGGTCGCCGAGCCCGCGCAGCCGGGCGAGCGTCTCGGACGGCTGCTCGCCCCCGGCGCAGATGTCGCCGCCGACGACGATCGTCGCGTCGTCCGGCACCTCGGCCAGGACCGCCTCGAGCGCTGCGAGGTTGCCGTGGATGTCGTAGAGCGCCGCGACCGGAGGCATGGGCTAGCCGACGATCTCGAGCTGGAGCCTGCGTCCCGCCTCGACGCCGCCTGCGCGGACGACCGTGCGCAGCGCACGCGCGAGCCGGCCCTGGCGGCCGATCACCTTGCCGACGTCTCCCTCCGCGACGTGGAGCCGCAGGAGGAGCGTGCCGTCCGGCTCCTCGACCTCCTCGACCCGCACCGCGGCGGGCTCGTCGACGAGCCGGCGCGCGAGCTCGGCGACGAGCTCTGCCATGGGCTACTGGATTCCCTGCGTCTTGAGGAGCTTCGCCACCGACTCGGTCGGGGTCGCGCCCTTCTCGAGCCAGCCCCGCACCTTCTCCTCGTCGAGCTCGATCAGCGACGGGTCGGACTGCGGGTTGTAGCGGCCGACGATCTCGATGAACTTGCCGTCGCGCGGCGAGCGCGAATCGGCGGCGACGACGCGATAGATCGGGTTCTTCTTCGACCCGACCCGCGTCAGCCTGAGCTTCACTGCCATCTGGCTACCTTCTCGCTTTCCTCTTGCGTTTGGACTTCGACTTGCGCGTCGCGCTGGGGCGCGGCGGACCGCCGCCGCCCAGCGGATTCTGGACGGGGAGGCTCTTGCCACCGGCCATGGCGCCGCCGGGGATCTGGGGCATCTTGCCGGATCCGACCATCTTCATCATCTTCGCCATCTGCTTGCGGGCCTCGATCAGCTGGTTTACCTGCTCGACGGTGGTGCCCGAGCCGGCGGCGATCCGCTTGCGGCGAGAGGCGTCGATGACGTGCGGGACGCGCCGCTCGTGCGGCGTCATCGAGAGGATGATCGCCTCGACGCGCTTCAGCTGGCCCTCGTCGACCTGGTCGAGCCCTTCGAGCTGGCTGCCGAGGCCCGGGATCATCTTCAGCACGCCCTGCAGCGGGCCCATGCGGCGCAGCATCTTGTAGCTCGAGAGGAAATCGTCGAACGTGAACTCGCCCTTCATCATGCGGCGCTCGAGCTCTTCCTTCTCGTCCTCCTCGATCGCCGCCTCGGCCTTCTCGATCAGCGTCAGGACGTCACCCATGCCGAGGATGCGCGAGGCCATCCGGTCCGGGTGGAACCAGTCGAGCGCGTCGAGCTTCTCGCCGGCGGAGGCCAGCTTGATCGGGCGGCCGGTCACCGCGCGGATCGAGAGCGCCGCCCCGCCGCGCGCGTCGCCGTCGAGCTTCGTGAGGACGACGCCGTCGAAGTCGATCCGCTCCTGGAACGCCTTCGCGACGTTCACGGCCTCCTGGCCGGTCATCGCGTCGACGACGAGCAGCACGTTCGTCGGCTTCGCCTCGCGGCGCACCGCGGCCAGCTCGTCCATCAGCGCCTCGTCGACATGGAGGCGGCCTGCGGTGTCGAGGATCACGACATCGCGCTCGTCGGCCTTCGCCCGCTCGATGCCGTCGTGGACGGCCTTGACAGGGTCGGCGCGCTCGTCGGCGTAGACGGGCACGCCCAGCTGCTCGCCGAGCTGCTTCAGCTGGTCGATCGCGGCGGGCCGCTGCAGGTCGGCCGCGACGAGCGCCGGCCTCCGCCCCTCCTGCTCGAGCAGGAGCGCAAGCTTGCCGGCGGCGGTGGTCTTCCCCGAGCCCTGCAGTCCTGCGAGCAGGATCGTCGTGGGCGGCCGGGCCGAGAAGGCGAGGCGGGAGTCGCTCGAGCCCAGGAGCTCCGTGAGCTCCTCGTGGACGATCTTCACGACCTGCTGGCCCGGCGTGAGGCTCTTCCGCACGTCCTCGCCGAGGGCACGCTCGCGCACGTGGGCGACGAACTCCTTCACGACCCCGAACTCGACGTCCGCCTCGAGCAGGGCGAGCCGCACCTCGCGCATGGCGCGCGAGATCGCCTCCTCGTCGAGGACGCCGCGCCCGCGCAGGTCGCCGAGGGCGCTCTGGAGCTTTTCCGACAATGCGTCGAACATCGGCCGCAGGGTACCGGGGTCAGCCGGCGACGAGCGCGCGGGCGTAGTCGCCGGGGTCGAACGGCTGCAGGTCCTCGAGCGCCTCGCCGACGCCGACGAGCTTCACGGGCAGGCCCAGCTCGTAGGCGATCGGGATCGCGACGCCGCCCTTCGCGGAGCCGTCGAGCTTCGTCAGGACCACGCCCGTGACGCCGACGGCCTCGCCGAAGAGCCGGGCCTGCTGGAGCCCGTTCTGCCCGGTCGTCGCGTCGACGACGAGCAGCGTCTCGTGGGGCGCACCCTCGAGCCGGCCGGCGATGACGCGCCGTACCTTCGCAAGCTCCTCCATCAGGTTCACCTGCGTGTGCAGGCGGCCGGCGGTGTCCACGACGACCGTGTCGCGTCCACGCGCCACGGCGGCCTCCAGCGCGTCGTAGGCGACGGACGCCGGGTCGGCGCCGCGCTCGGAGCCGACGAAGTCGGCGCCCGCCCGCCGGGCCCAGATCTCGAGCTGCTCCTCCGCCGCCGCGCGGTAGGTGTCGGCCGCGGCGACGACGACCGAGCGGCCGTGCTCGGCGAGCCGCGCGGAGAGCTTGCCGATGGTCGTCGTCTTCCCGGTGCCGTTGACGCCGACGACGAGGATCACGCTCGGCTCGTGGGCGACGTCGAGGACGGGCGGCTCGCCGAAAAGCTCAGTCACCTCCTCCGCGAGGGCCGCGTTGAGATCCGCGAGCTCCCCGCGCGCCTCGAGCCTGCGCACGAGCTCGGCGGTCGCGCGGACGCCGACGTCACCGGCGATGAGCGCCTCCTCGAGCCGCTCCCAGTCGGCGTCGTTTCCCGGATCGAAGGCCGCCGCCGCCGCGAGCTCGCCGGTCAGCGCGCGGCGCGACTTCGAAAGCGAGTCGCGCAACCGCGAGAAGAAGCGGCCCCCGCCCTCCTCGTCGGGCTCTTGCGCCCCGTCCGGCTCCCCCAGCAACTCCCCCCAACTCCGCGCCATCGCGTCAGCCTAGTGCCGTCCCGCGCGGCCACGTCCCGGTGTCAGACACCAGTACATGGCCGTTCCAGACAGAACCGACCGCGTTGCCGCTGGTGATGCCCTTCACGGGCCGGGCGGACACGTACCGGTGCCTGACACCGGGTCATGTCCCGCGGGGCCCCGGACCGCACTCTGGTCGAACCGTTAGAACCCTCGCCGGCGTCAAGGCGGCGGCGTAACCCCGTTACGCCGCCGCGACGGAACCGGACGTCTGAAGCGCGCTTCCCAAAAGCAAAGCCCAATTGCACGGAGCCGTCCGGAGACCGCGCTCTCCGGACGGCGCAGTTCCTTAGCCCCGGACGAAGAGCGCAGCTCTTCGCCCGGCTAAGAGAGCTGCCAGGTCTCGTCGCGGATCAGCGGGACTTCGGTGCCGTCGGCCAGGACCGCGTCCACCTCGAGCTCGGGAGCGCCGACCATGAAGTCCACGTGGATCCTGCAGGCGTTCATCGCCTCGTCGGGCTCGCCCGCGAACGCGTACGGCAGCCCCATGCCGTAGGCGATGTGACAGGTCGCGTTCTCGTCGAAGAGCGTGTCGAAGAAGAGCGTCTCCGACTGGCCGACGCGGGACTCGCGAGTGACGAGCGCGAGCTCGCCGAGCCGGTCGGCGTTCTCGTTCGTCGCGATCTGGCTGCGCACCATCTCCGCCCCGGTCTCCGCCTCGACCCCGACGATCCGCCCGCCCTCGAACGTGAGCTCGAGCCCCCGGATGATCTGGCCGTTGAGGGAGAGCGGCATGCTCGAGCGGATGGTTCCGTCGGCGCGCCGCGGGTCGGGCGTGGTGAAGATCTCCTCTGTCGGCATGTTGGCGACGTAGTCGATCCCGCCGGAGGTGCGGAAGCGGGCGCTCCCCCAGCGGGCGCTCGCGAGGAGCCCCACGGTGAGGTCGGTGCCCGGGCCGCGGTAGTGGACGGCGTCCGGGTGGAGCTCCGTGAGCGCCGCGGCGCGGGCGTCGAGCCGCCCGAGGTGCTCCTGCCAGGCCGCGACCGGGTCCGGCTCGTCGAGCCGCATGCAGAACGCGACCTTCTCCCACAGGCGCTCGACGTCCGGCTCCCCGAAGACCTGCCGTGCCCAGCCCTCGTTCGGGGCGCCGATGCCGCACCAGTTGACCGTGTTCTCCCGGTGCTGGCGCTGGACGATCTCCGCGATCTCCACCTGGATCGCGCGGCCGATTCGCTCCCCGTCGAGATCCGCGAGCAGCTCGGGCTCGGGCTTGCCGGTCGTCCCGAGCTGCGCGTTGCCCGCGTTCTCCTCGACGAGCTTCACCTCCCAGGACGGCGAGTACGTCAGCGCCGAGTCGGGCCCGAGCTCGATCCGCGCCCGCCGCAAGTGGTCGTCGCGATAGATGAGGTGCACATACGAGGCGCCGGCACGCCACGACTGGCGGACGAGCGCACGCCCGAGCTCCGCGTGCTCCACGAGCGGATAGACGTAGACCTCCTGGCCCTCCTGCACGTTCGCGCCCACGCGAACCGCGAGCTCCGCGTAACGCTCGAGCCGCTCTTCGTGCGTCATGCCAACTGCCATTCCTCGTCTCGGATCAGCGGCACCGCCGCCCCGTCCGCGAGCACAGCGTCGACCTCCAGCTCCGGCCCGCCGACCATGAAGTCGGTATGGACGTGCGAGACGTTCATCTGCGCGGGCGGCTCGCCCTCGAACACTTCGGCGATGCCCAGGCCGTAGGCGATGTGACAGGTCGCATTCTCGTCGAAGAGCGTGTTGAAGAACGTGAGCCCCGTCTGCCCGACGCGCGACTCCCGGGTCACGAGCGCGAGCTCGCCGAGGCGGTTCGCTCCTTCGTCCGTCGAGAGCTCGCCGCGGACGACGTCCGCGCCCTGCTCGGCGTCGGCGTTCACGATCTTCCCGCCCTCGAGCGTGAGCTCGAGCCCGCGCACGATCTGCCCCTGTAGCACGAGCGGCTGCGAGGACCGGATCGTGCCGTCGGCACGGTCCCGGTCGGGCGTCGTGAAGATCTCCTCGGTCGGCATGTTGGCCACGAATTCGATTCCGCTCGCCGCCGTGGTGGCGCCCCCGGTCCAGACCGCGCCGGGGATCAGCCCGACCGTCAGGTCGGTGCCCGGCCCCCGGTAACGGATCGCGTCCGGCCGCAGCTCGTCCATCGCGGCGGCGCGCCGGTCGAGCCGAGCGAGGTGCTCCTGCCAGGCGGAGACGGGATCTGCCTCGTCGAGGCGCATGCAGTACGAGACGGCCTCCCACAGACGCTCCAGGTCGGGCTCGTCGAAGATCTGCTGCGCCCAGCCCTCGTTCGGCGACGCGACGATCGTCCAGTTGACCGAGCGCTCGGCGAGCTGCCGGTTGATGATCTCGGACACCTCGAGCATGCGGGCCTGAGCCACGCGCCCGCCGTCGAGGTCGGCGAGGAGCTCGGGCTCGGGGTCGCCCGCCGTCGCGATGAAGGCCTGCTCGCCGGAGGACTCGATGGCGACCTTGAACCACTCCGGCGAGTAGGTGAGCGCCTCGTCGGGGCCGAATTCGATCATCGCGCGCCGGACGTGCTGGTCGCGGTAGAGGGCGTGGACGTACGAGGCGCCGGCCCGGTACGCCTGCCGCGTGAGGGCGCGGACGAGCGGCGCGTGCTCGACGAGGGCCTGGATGAAGACCTCCTGCCCCTCCTGCACGTTCGCGCCCACGCGAACGGTGAGCTCGGCATAGCGCTCGAGCCGTGCGTCCACGCCGGTCATGCGAGTTGCCATTCCTCCTCCCTGACCAGCGGCACCTCGGTTCCGTCCGCGAGCACCGCGTCAACCTCGAGCTCGGGCCCGCCGACCATGAAGTCGATGTGCATGTTCGCGAGGTTGAACCTCTCGTCGGGCTCGCCGTCGAGGAGGAAGGGGAAGGCGGTGCCGTACGCGACGTGGCAGGTCGCGTTCTCGTCGAACAGCGGGTCGTAGAAGATCGTCCCCGACTGGCCGACGCGCGACTCGCGGGTGACGAGCGCGACCTCGCCGAGCCGGTCGGCGTTCTCGATCGTCGCGAAGTGGCTGCGGACGATGTCCGCCCCGCTCTCGGCCTCGACGCGAACGGCCCGGCCCTGCTCGAACGTCAGCTCCAGGCCGCGGATGATCTGACCGCCGAGGGGAAGCGGCAAGGTCGAGCGGATCGTTCCCTCGGTGCGCTGCGCGTCGGGCGACGTGAAGACCTCCTCGGTCGGCATGTTCGCGACGTACTCGATCCCGTCCACGGTCCGGCCCGAGCCGGACATCCAGCGCGCGTACGGGAGCAGCCCGACGGTCAGGTCGGTGCCGGGGCCGCGATAGTGGAGCGCGTCGGGCTTCAGCTCGTTCAGCTGGGTCGAGCGCTGCTCGAGCCGGGCGAGGTGCTCGCGCCAGGCGGCAGGGGGATCCGGCTCGTCGAGCCGCATGCAGAACGCCACGAGCTCCCACAGCCGCTCCACGTCGGGCTCGCCGAAGACCTGCTGCGCCCACCCCTCGTTCGGCGCGCCGACGCCGCACCAGTTGACGTTGTTGTCGCTCAGCTGCTGCATCCGGATCTGCACGACCTCGTGCGGCACGGCACGCCCCACGCGCTCGCCGTCGAGGTCCGCGAGCAGGTCCGGCTCCGGCTCGCCGGTCGTCGCGATCAGCGCGTTGCCGCCGATCGAGGTGACGAAGTCCTTCAGCCACTCCGGCGAGTGCGTGAGCGCATCGTCCGGACCGAGCTCGATCATCGCTCGCCGCGCGTGCGCGTCGCTGTAGAGGACGTTGACGTACGCGGCGCCGGCCCGGTACGCCTGGCGGGTCAGGGCGCGCGCGAGGTCGTGGTGCTCGACCGCCGAGAACAGGAAGACCTCCTGGCCCGGCTGGACGTTGGCGCCGACCTTGACGACGAGCTCGGCATAGCGCTCGAGGCGTTCCCCCACGGCCGCGATCCTACGTGGACCGGTTCAGTAGGCTCCGCGGCATGCGCGAGCTTCGTCCCGGTATCTGGCACTGGCGGGCACCGCACCCCGACTGGCAGCAGGACTCGCCCTGGTCGCAGGACGTGTCGTCGTACGCGATCGAGCTCGGGGACGACCTCGTGCTGTTCGACCCGCTCTCCGTGCCCGACGAGCTGCGCGGGCGCGCGACCGCCGTCGTCCTGACCGCGCCGTATCACGAGCGCGGTGCCCGCGGGCTCGGCCTCCCGGTGCACACGCCGCCCGCGGACACCTGGCAGGACTGGGTCGAGAAGTTCGGCGTCGACCCCGACCAGGTGCGCGGGATGGAGAGCGAGGATCTCGCCTGGCTGCGGGCGGGCGAGGCCGAAGGGCACTTCCACGGTCCCGGGGCGTGGCCGTTCGGCATCGAGGCTTACGCGGGCCGCGAGGACAACGACCTCGTCCTGTGGCTGCCGTCGGTCAACGCGCTCGTCGCGGGCGACACGCTTTCCGACCTCGGCGACGGGCTGGAAATCTGGCTCGGCGGCCGCAAGCACGTGACGCGCGACGACGTCGTGCAGCGGCTCCGGCCCCTGCTCGACCTTCCCGTAGAGCTCGTCCTGCCGGCGCACGGCGAGCCCGCCGGCCGCGACGACCTCGAGCGGGTATTGCGCTAGGCGGCGCTGGCCGCTTTCGCCTCTTCCCGCGGCAGGCGCCGCGAGACGACCTGCGAGACGCCGTCGCCGCCCATCGTGACGCCGTAGAGGACGTCGGCGGCCTCCATCGTCCGCTTCTGGTGCGTGATGACGACGAACTGCGCCCGGTCGGAGTAGCGGCGCAGGAGCTCGACGAAGCGGCCGATGTTGGTGTCGTCGAGCGCCGCCTCGACCTCGTCGAGGAGGTAGAAGGGGCACGGCCGGGCGAGGAAGAGCGCGAACAGGAAGGCGATCGCGCCGAGCGCCTTCTCGCCGCCCGACAGGAGCGAGAGCCGCTGCACGCGCTTGCCCGCCGGACGCAGCTCGACCTCCACGCCCGGTTCCTCCCTCGACTCCTCCTGCTCCTCCTCGGACTCGGTCAGCCGCAGGCGGCCCTCCCCGCCGGGGAAGACGGTCGCGGTCACGTCCGCGAAGTGGCCCTGCACCGCGTCGAACGTCTCCGCGAAGCGCCGCTCGACGGTCTCCGTGAGCTCGGCCCGCAGCTTCTCCAGCTCGGCGAGGCTCGCCTCGAGATCGGCCCGCTGCGCGGCGAGCTCCTCGAGCCGCGCCTTCTCTGCCTCGTACTCCTCGTGCGCGAGCGGGTTGACCTGGCCGAGCGTCTCGCGGCGGCGCTCGAGTCGCTCGACGGTCGCGACCAGCTGCTCGCGGTCGTCGCCCTCCGCCGGCTCGTCGGCGCCCGCCTGGTCCAGCCGGCGACGGGCCTCGTCGGCCTCCGCGTCGACCCGTGCAGCTTCGACCTCGACGGCGGAGACAGCCTCGGCGGCGGCTGCGAGCTCCTGCCGCAGCTCGACCTCGGCCGCGCCGAGCCGGCGGAGCTCGGCGCCGAGCTCGCCGTTGCGCGCGGCCCCGGCCTCGACCGCCGTCCGCAGCGGCGCCTCGAGGCGCTCCAGCGAGACGTCGAGCGCACGGACGAGCCGCTCCGCGATCTCGAGGCTGCGGTCGGCGAGAGGGTTCCGCTCGAGCGAGTAGGCGGCGTCGGGGATCGGCGCCTCGACGCGCGCGCGCAGGTCTTCCAGCTCGGAGGCGAGCGACCGGCGGCGGGCCTGCAGCTCGAGCAGCAGCGCCTCGGCCGTCTCGCCCGCGAACCACAGCTCGCCGCGCTGCGGGTCGTAGCCGTAGCCTTCCGGCGTCACCGCCGGGATCGGCGAGGCCAGCAGCTCCTCCTTCGCGACGACCGGCATCCGGGCTACCAGCTGCGCGGGGTCGCGGCCGACCAGGACGACGAGGCTCCCGAGCCCCGTCTCGCGCGCGCGCTCGAGCAGCGCGAGCGCGCCGGCCGCGTCGTCTCTGACCACGGCGGAGGCGGAGCGCCCGAGCGCGGCCGCGGCCGCCCGCTCCCGGCCCGGCTCGACCTCGAGGAGCGAGAGCGCGATCCGCTCGCCCTCCTCAGCCAGCGCGCGGGCCGCGGGGGGCAGTCCCTCCTGCTCCGCGAGCGCCCGGTCGAGGGACCGCAGCCGTTCCTCCAGCAGGCGCAGCTCGGCCGCGAGGCCCTCCCGCTCGGCCCGAACGCGCTCGTCGAGCACGCGGCGCGGCCGCGCCAGCTCGTCGCGGAGCCGGACGACCCGCGCCTCGGCCGACTCGCGCCGCAGCCCGAGACGCTCGGTCGCGCTGCGGAGCCGGTACAGCGCCTGCAGCGCCTGCTCGCGCGCGCCCGCGGCGTCGCCGAGCTCCTCCTCTGCCTGCCCGCGCTCGGCGAGCAGCAGCTCGAGCCTCTCTTCGACGCCGGCCCGCCGGGAGACGGCGCCGCCGCGGCGCCGGTCGATCTCGCGCAGCCGTTCCTCGAGCCCGGCGAGGTCGAGCTCCGCGATCCGGGCCCGCAGGCGGCCGATCTCGACGCCGAGCTTCTGCGCCCGCTCGGCCGCGGTGGCCTGGAGCGCGAGCGGCCGCAGCCGCTTCTTGACCTCCGCCTCGACGTCGCGGGCGCGCTCGACCTCGATCCCGACCCGCGCGAGCTTGAGCTCTGCGCGGTGGCGGCGCGCCTTGAAGCGCCCCAGCCCCGCGGCCTCCTCGATCAGCGCCCTCCGCTCGGCCGGCCGCGAGGCGAGGATCGCCTCGACCTTGCCCTGGCTGATGATCGAGTGCATCCCCTGGCCGAGCCCGAGGTCGGCGAGCAGCTCGACGAGATCGAGCCGCCGCACCGCTGCGCGGTTGACGAGGTACTGGCCCTCGCCGCCCCGATGCAGCCGCCGCGCCACGGAGAGCTCGGCGTAGTCGACGGGCAGGGCGCCGTCGGCGTTGTCGAAGAGGAGCTCGACCTCGCAGAAATCCGCCTTCCCGCGCGTGCCGCCGCCGGCGAAGAGGACGTCGTCCGGCTTCTCCGCCCGCAGCTCGGTCGGGCTGAGCGAGCCGGCGGCCCAGCGAATCCCGTCGGAGACGTTGGACTTGCCGGAGCCGTTCGGACCGACGATCACGCCGACGCCCGGCTCGAGACGGATCTCGACCGGGTCGG
>JBJMKE010000001.1:0-17262 GCA_045806005.1 Gaiellaceae bacterium | reverse complement strand
CGGCGGGCTGGGCCCGACGCACGACGACCGCACGGTCGAGCTCGTCGCGCGCGCCGCCGGCGTCGAGCTCGTCGTGGACGAGGAGCTCGAGCGTGAGATCGAGGAGGTGTCCCGGACGTTTGCCGAGCGCCTGCGCCGGCCGTACGGGGACTTCGCGCCCGGCGTGACGAAACAGGCGACGCGGCCCGTGTCCGCCGTCTCGATCGGCCTGGCGGGGACGGCGCCGGGCCTCGTCCTGCGGGCTCCGACCGGGTGCGCCGTCGTGATCCTCCCGGGCCCGCCCCGCGAGCTGCGGCGCCTGTGGCCGAACGCGCTGGCGAGCGAGCCGCTGCGGGAGCTGCTCGAGCGCACGAGGCCGCCCGGCCGGCGGGTGCTGAGGCTGTTCGGGGTCAGCGAGTCCGCGGTCGCGCGGGCGCTCGAGGAGGCGGGCGGGGACGGCGACGGCGTCGAGGCGACGATCTGCGCGCGCGAGTTCGAGATTCACGTCGATCTCGTGGTGGAGCCGGGAGCCGAGGAGCGCGCGGACTCGCTCGAGTCGGCGCTCGTAGCTCCGCTCGAGCGGTGGCTCTTCGCGCGCGACGAGCGCAGCGTGGAGGAGCTCGTCCTCACGCTCGCGGCCGCGCAGGGGCTGCGGCTGGCCACAGCCGAGTCCTGCACCGGCGGCATGGTCGCCGCGCGGCTCACGGACATCGCCGGCTCGAGCGCGAGCTTCGTCGGCGGCGTCGTGTCGTACTCGGACGACCTGAAGCGGTCGGAGCTGGGGGTGCCGGAGGAGCTGCTGGCGGCGCACGGCGCCGTCTCGGCCGAGGTCGCCGCCGCGATGGCCGAGGGAGCGCGGCAGCGGCTCGGCGCCGACGTGGCCGTCGCGGTGACCGGGGTCGCCGGCCCGGGGGGCGGGACGCCCGACAAGCCGGTCGGCCGCGTCCATCTCCACGCCGCCGGGCCGGACGGCTCCCTCTCGCGCGTGCTCGACCTGCCCGGCGAGCGCGGGCAGATCCGCCTGCGCGCGACCCTCACCGCTCTCCATCTCCTGCGTGCGCTTCTGACGGGAAGTCGCGACGAAGCCGCATGAGCCAGCCCGCTAGCGTGGCTCGCGATGAACGACTGCGGCTCTTTCTCGCCCTGCGCCTCCCGGACGGCGTGCTCGACGAGGTCGAGCGCTGGCAGCGCGAGGAGTTGCGGAACGTCCGCGCGGTCCCGCGCGAGCACCTGCACGTCACGCTCGCCTTTCTCGGCGGGCGGCCGGCGGGTGAGCTCGAGGCGATCGTCGGAGCATTGCGCGAGGCCGCCGCGGGTGCGCGGGAGATCCGCCTCACCCCGCTTCGCTACCGCGAGACGCGGAGCGTCGGCATGCTCGTGCTCGAGGACGAGGCAGGCAATGGGGCACGGCTCGCCGGGGATCTCCACGCAAGGCTGGAGCGGCTCGGCGCCTACCGGCGCGAGGCGCGCCCCTGGCTGCCGCACCTCACGGTGGCGCGCTGGCGCGGGCGTCCCCGGCTGCACCCGCAGCCGCCGCCCGGGCGAACGTTCGTTCCGTCCGACGCGGCTGCTTACCTATCCCGGCTGCACCCCGCCGGGGCGCGGTACGAAGTCCTGGAATCTGTCGCTTTAGGAGGCTGAGAGGTGGACAAGCACGAAGCACTCGACGTGGCGCTCGGCCAGATCGAGCGGCAGTTCGGCAAGGGCTCGGTCATGAAGATGAACGACCGCGCCGCGGTCTCGGTCGGAGCCGTTTCCACCGGATCGCTCGCGCTCGATCTCGCGCTCGGGATCGGCGGCCTGCCGCGCGGCCGGATCGTCGAGATCTTCGGCCCCGAGTCCTCGGGCAAGACGACGCTCGTCTACCACGTGATCGCCGAGGCTCAACGCAGGGGCGGCATCTGCGCCTTCATCGACGCCGAGCACGCGATGGATCCGGCGTACGCGAAGCGGATCGGCGTCGACATCGACAACCTCCTCGTCTCCCAGCCCGACACGGGCGAGCAGGCGCTCGAGATCACGGAGCTCCTCATCCGCTCCGGCGCGCTCGACGTCGTCGCGATCGACTCGGTCGCGGCGCTGACCCCGAAGGCCGAGATCGAAGGCGAGATGGGCGACTCCCACGTCGGCCTGCAGGCGCGCCTCATGAGCCAGGCGTTGCGCAAGCTGGCCGGCACCCTCAACCGCACCGACACGATCTGCCTCTTCACGAACCAGCTGCGCGAGAAGATCGGCGTCATGTTCGGGAACCCCGAGACGACGCCGGGCGGCCGCGCGCTGAAGTTCTACTCGTCCGTGCGGCTCGACATCCGTCGGATCGAGACGTTGAAGGAGGGTGTCGAGGCGTTCGGCAACCGCGTCCGCGTCAAGGTCGTGAAGAACAAGGTCGCGCCGCCGTTCAAGCAGGCGGAGTTCGACATCATCTACGGCTCCGGCATCTCGTGGGAGGGCACGGTGCTCGACTCGGGGCTCGAGCGGAAGGTCGTGACGAAGTCGGGCTCGTACTTCAGCTTCGGCGACGAGCGACTCGGCCAGGGACGCCAGAACGCAACCGCCTTCCTCCGCGAGCATCCCGACGTCACGCAGCAGATCCTCCAGCAGATCCAGGCGGAGCTCGGCTCGGAGCAGATCGCGTCGGCGCGTCTGCTGCCGGTCGAGAAGTCCGGAGGAGGAGACAACGGCAAGGCCGAGGTGGCGGCGGAGGCGCTCGCGGCGGCCGAAGCCGAGGCGTGACGCGCACGGTCACGGGGCTGCGCGAGCGCAAGCGCGGTCGGGTGGCGGTCGAGCTCGACGGGGACCCGTGGCGGGTCCTGCCGATGGACGCCGTGGTCCGCGCCGGGCTGGCGGTCGGACGCCCGCTCGACCGGCCGACTGCGCGCGATCTCGCGCGTGAGCTACGCCGGGCGCGGGCGCTCGCGCAGGCGACGCGCCTCCTCGCCGCGAGCGGCCGGTCGCGACGCGAGCTCGAGCAACGGCTGGCACGGGCCCGGCACTCCGACTCTGCTCGGGAGGAGGCGGTCGGAGCCCTCGAGCGTGCGGGCGTGCTCGACGACGCGCGCCTCGCCGAGAACCGTGCCGAGTTGCTGGCGCGCCGCGGCTACGGCGATGCGGCGATCCGTGCCGATCTGAGCCGGCGCCTGATCCCGGCCGAGGAAGCAGCCGTCGCCGTGGCAGCCCTCGAGCCGGAGCCCGACCGCATCCGGCGGGTGCTCGACGGCCGGGACGTGACCCCGGCGCTCCTACGACGGCTCGCCGGTCGCGGCTTCTCGCGCGACACGCTCGGGGAGATCGCCGCCGAGTTTGCGCAGGAAGCTTGAGAACGCTAGGATCTGAGGGCATTCCATTTGACGTTTTGCCTGCAAAAGTAGCTTTTCCGAAACCACATCCGATGATCGACACCTGGCGTCCGGCGACTCGGAGGTCGCGCAAGAGATAGCGCGACGACCCTCCGGTGTGCCCATATGCGCCGGGGTGAGGCTTCTTGAAAGGCTGCCGGGCGGGCACCGGCGCCGGATGGAACGTGCCGCCACAGGCGGCTGTCCACCGAACGAGGAGCCGGGCACGTGATCGGGATCGGAATCGCCATCGGGCTCGCGGCAGGCGTAGGGCTCGCCCTGCTTGCGGTCTCCGTCTTCGGCACGACCGGCGTGAGCAAAGCGCGCCGGATCCGCGAGCAGCTCATCGAGGACGCCCAGCGGGAGGCCGAGGCGGTCAGGCGGGAGGCGCAGGTCGAGGCGCGCGAGCAGGCCGTCCGGCTGCGCAGCGAGATCGACTCCGAGCTGACCGACCGGCGCGCGCAGGTGCTGAAGATCGAGGAACGGGTCCTCGCCAAGGAGCTCGAGGTCGAGCGGAAGCTCGAGGAGCTGGCGCGGCGAGACCAGGGGCTCGCGGATCGCGAGGAGAACGTCCGCACTCTCCAGGAGGAGCTCAAGGAGGCGAAGCGCTCGCAGCTCACCGAGCTCGAGCGGGTGGCGGCCCTGACCCAGGCCGAGGCGCGCGCGCTGCTGCTCGAGCGTGGGGAGGAGCAGGCACGTCACGAGCTCGCCCGGCGGGTCCGCACGCTCGAGGACGAGGCGCGCGCGGAGTCGAAGCGCCGCGCCCGGAACCTCGTGGCCGACGCGCTGCAGCGGGTTGCGGCGAGCCACACCGCCGAGACGACGGTGACGGTGGTGGAGCTCCCGTCGGACGACATGAAGGGCCGGATCATCGGCCGCGAGGGCCGCAACATCCGCGCACTCGAGCACCTCACCGGCGTCGACTTCATCGTCGACGACACGCCGCACGCCGTCGTGCTCTCGTCCTTCGACGGCCTGCGCCGCGAGATCGCCCGGCTGACGGTCGTGAAGCTCCTCGAGGACGGCCGGATCCACCCGGCGCGGATCGAGGAGACGTACTACGAGTCGAAGGCCGAGGTCGAGGAGATCGTCCGCCAGGCCGGCGAGCAGGCCGTCTTCGAGGCGAACTGCGGGCCGTTCCACGAGGATCTCGTGGGGATCCTCGGCCGGCTCCGCTTCCGCACGAGCTACGGCCAGAACGTCCTCAAGCACACGCTCGAGGTCGTGCATCTGGCCGGGATCATGGCGACCGAGCTCGAGGCGAGCGTCCAGACGGCGAAGCGCGCCGCGATGCTCCACGACATTGGCAAGGCGATGACGCACGAGGTCGAGGGCTCCCATGCGCTCATCTCCGCCCAGCTCGCGCGGCGCTACGGCGAGTCGCAGGGAGTCGTTCACGCGATCGAGGCGCACCACTACGAGGTGCAGCCCCAGACGGTCGAGGCCGTCCTGCTGATCGCCGCCGACGCCGTCTCCGCCAGCCGGCCGGGCGCGCGCGGCGAGAGCCTCGAGCAGTACATCAAGCGGCTCGAGTCCCTCGAGGAGCTGGCGGCGGCGAAGCCCGGCGTCGAGAAGGTCTACGCCCTGCAGGCGGGTCGCGAGATCAGGGTGATCGTGAGCCCAGGCGACGTGGACGACGACGAGGCGGCGCTCCTCGCCCACCAGATCGCCCGCGAGATCGAGGACCGCCTCGAGTACCCGGGCCAGGTGAAGGTGACGGTGATCCGGGAGAGCCGCTCGGTGGAGGTGGCGAAAAACCACGCGGCAGCAGCCGCGCCGACGCCGCCCATGCCGGACGAGAGCGACCGGCCCGCCGACTCGCCGATCCAGGCCGCCTAGCAGCATGAAGTACGCCGTGCCGCTGGCGGGCGCAGCGGCCGCCGCGGCGGCCCTGACGGCCTGCGGCTCGTCCCACCACTCCAGCGGCCCGCGGCTCCCGAGCGCCCGGCTGGTCGTTCCCGGTCGCTCGATCGGACCGGTCCGGCTGGACGAACCGAGGACGGTGGTCAGGAGAACGCTCGGGCCCGGCAAGCAGTCGCGCCGTGGGATCGTCGAGTACTTCGACGGGCGCCTGCTCGTCGACTACTGGTTCCACGACGGGCTCACGAATCGGGTCGAGTACCTCAAGACGACGTGGCCGGTCTTCCACACGCGATCCGGCGTGCATGTCGGAGGCGCCCGAAGCGCCCTTCACCTTCCCCGCGGCTCCTGTTCCGGCGGGGTCTGCTCGGTCGCGGCGAACAAGGGGCCGGACGCGCCCGGGACCGGGTTCGGGATCCGCGCCGGCAAGATCGCCTGGATCGCGGTCGGCTACGGCTGAGCCGAGGACGGCGTTACCGTAGGGCCGTGCGCCGCTATCACGTCACGACGTTCGGCTGCCAGATGAACGCCCACGACTCGGAGCGGATCAAGGGGCTGCTCGAGGAGCTCGGGCTCGGCGAGGCCGCAGCGCCCGACGAGGCGGACGTGCTCGTCCTCAACACCTGCACGATCCGCGAGAAGCCGGACACGCGGTTCGCGGCCCACATGGGCAACGCCGCGAAGCTGAAGCGAGAGCGCCCCGGCACCGTGATCGCCGTCGGCGGCTGCTACGCGGAGGCGCAGCGAGAGCGGCTGTTCGAGCTCTACCCGGACGTCGACGTCGCCTTCGGGCCGGGCACGATCTCCCACCTCGGCGACTGGCTCGGCGCGGGCGGCGAGGGAGTCGAGCGCGGCTCCTTCGGCACCGGGGAGGAGCGGGTCTTCGCGGCGAAGCTCCCAACCCACCGCGAGCGGCGCTTCCAGGCGTGGGTGCAGGTCTCGATGGGCTGCAACTCCGTCTGCTCGTACTGCATCGTCCCGGCCGTCCGCGGCCGTGAGATCTCGCGCCGCCCCGGCGAGATCCTGGCCGAGCTCCACCGGCTCGCGGAGGAGGGCGTCCGCGAGGTGACACTGCTCGGCCAGAACGTCAACTCGTACGGACGCGACGTCGGTTCGAGCTTCGCGGAGCTCCTGCGCGCGGTCGACTCCGTCCCGGGCATCGAGCGGATCCGCTTCACGAGCCCGCACCCCAAGGACTTCCGCCGCGACGTGATCGCCGCGATGGCCGAGTGCGCCGCCGTGTGTGAGCACGCGCACCTGCCGCTCCAGTCCGGCTCGACCCGCCTCCTCAAGGCGATGCGCCGCACCTACTCCCGTGAGCGCTACCTGCGGCTCGTCGACGACCTGCGCGCGGCGATCCCGGACCTCGCCCTCACGACGGACATCATCGTCGGCTTCCCGGGCGAGACCGAGAGCGACTTCCGCGAGACACTCGAGGTGGTGGACGAGGTCGGATTCGACGGCGCCTTCACCTTCGTCTACTCGCCCCGCGCGGGTACCGAGGCGGCCGCGATGCCCGATCAGGTGCCCGACGAGATCAAGCGCGAGCGCATCGAGCGGCTCGTCGAGGTCGTCCAGGGCGTCGCCGCGGAGCAAAACGCGCAGCGCGTCGGGATGGTCGAGGAGGTCCTCGTCGAGGGCCCCAGCCGCACGGAGGCGCAGCTCTTGCGCGGCCGCACGCGCCGGAACACGACGGTGATCTTCAGCGGCGACGCGGCTCCCGGCGAGCTCGTGCCCGTCGAGATCGCCGCTGCGACCTCGACGACGCTCTCCGGTACTCACCTTGCGGCAGCTGCAGCCTAGAGACCTCGTCTGGGACGGCTGTCTCAACGTCCGCGAGCTCGGCGGACTGCCGACCCGGGACGGCGACGAGACGCGGCTGGGCGCCGTCGTCCGGGCGGACAGCGTCCGGCAGCTGAGCGACGAGGGCTGGCAGGCGCTCGTCGACCACGGCATCCGCACCGTCGTCGACCTCCGCGGCGACGACGAGCGCGCCGACGACCCGCCGGCGGAGCTGCCGGTCGAGGTCGTGCACGTGCCGTTCTTCGAGGCCAACGACGCCGAGTGGCACGAGATCAGGGAGGAGCTAGACGCGGCGACCGCGGCTGCGCCCGACGCGGCGACGGCGACGCGGGACGTGTACCTGATCTTCCTCGAGCGGCTCCGGTCTAACGCCGCCGCAGGAGTGAAGGCCGTCGCGCATGCGGCGGAAGGCGGCGTCGTCATCCACTGCGTCGGCGGCAAGGACAGGACAGGCCTCCTGTCGGCCTTCCTGCTCCACCTCGCGGGTGTGGACGACGAGGAGATCGCCGCCGACTACGCGCTGAGCGAGGTGCGCCTGCGGCCCCGCCACGAGGCCTGGTTCGCGGCCGCGGAGAGCGACGAGGAGCTCGAGCGGCTGAAGCGGATCGCGCAGACGCCTGCGGCGTCGATGTCCGGCGTCTTCAGCGAGCTCGAACGGCGCTACGGCGGCCTGGAGGACTACCTCCGCGGGGCCGGCGTGACGGACGAGGAGCTCGAGCTCGTGCGCGCGCGACTCCGTGGCTGAGCTCGTCATCGGCCTCTTCGGGCCGACCGCGAGCGGGAAGTCGGACGTCGCGGCGGCGCTCACGGAGCTGATCCCCGCCGAGGTGGTGTCTGCGGACGCCATGCAGGTCTACGACGGCCTCCCGGCTCTCACGAACCGGTCGCCGCACCCGGAACGGCTCGTCGCCGTCTGGCCGCTTTCCCACACCGCGTCGGTCGGCGAGTACGCGCCGCTCGCGCACGCCGCGATCGACGAGATCCTCGCCGCCGGCAGAACGCCGCTCGTCGTCGGCGGGACGGGGCTCTACTTCCGCGCCGCGCTTGCCGAGCTCGAGCTGCCTCCGGCGCCAGACCCGGGCGCGCGCGAGCGCTGGGAAGAGCTCTACGACGAGGCCGGCGCAGACGCGGCCCACGCCCGCCTGGGGGAGCTCGACCCGGCGGCCGCGGTGCGGATCCATCCGAACGACCGCCGGCGCGTCGTGCGTGCCCTCGAGCTGGCAGAAGCGGGCGAGTCCCTCGTGCCGAGCCGTGACCGGCTCTTCGAGGGAGCCTGGCGCCATCCGACCCTCGTCGTCGGGCTCGACGTCCCGCAGGCCGAGCTCGAGCGGCGGATCGAAGAGCGGACACGGCGAATGTTCGAGCGCGGTGTGGAGGACGAGGTGCGTGCCGCGCTCGCCGCGGAGCCCTCCGCCACCGCGGAGAAGATCATCGGCCTGCACGAGGTCGCGACCCTGCCCCGGCCGGAGGCGATCGAGGCGCTGATCGTGCGCACCCGGCGCTACGCCGCCTATCAGCGCAAGTGGCTGCGGCGGCTCGAGGGGGTCGTTATCGTCGCGGCCGACCGGCCGCCGGAGGAGACCGCAGCTGAGATCGTCGAGCTGGCACGCACACGGGAACGTCTATCGAGTCCATGAGGGGCCGGCGTCCGCGACGGACGCGGCCGGCACGGACGGCGTCGTCGAGGTGCTCACCGTCGAGGGCGACGACGTGACGATCGGGATCCTCAATCCCGACGGCTCGCATGCGGAGATGTCCGGCAACGGCACGCGCATCGCCGCCGCCTGGCTCATGAGCCGCACCGGCTCTGCCCGGGCGCGCGTCCACGTGGGGCCGCTCGCCGTGGAGGTGCGGCGGACGGAGGACGGCCTCTACGAATCGGAGCTCGGGTCGGTGGAGGTCGGCCCAACCGAGGTGGTGGACGGCATCGAGCTGACTCCCGTCTCGGTCGGCAACCCTCACGCGGTCGTCGTCGGCGACCCGGAGCGGATCGGCGAGCTCGGCCCGCGGCTCGAGGGACACCCACGCTTCCCGGAGCGCACGAACGTCCAGGTCGTGCGCCTCGAGCGCCCCGGCGAGATCACGGCGCGGGTCTGGGAGCGTGGCGTGGGGGAGACGGCGGCGTCGGGAACGAGCGCCGTCGCGGCCGCCGCGGCGACGCATCCCGAAGGCGAGGTCCTCGTGCACTTCCCCGGCGGCGACCTGCGAGTGCGTCTCGCGGCCGGCCGGGCGTGGCTCACCGGGCCTGCGGAGCCGCTCGAGCCGTGAGGTGGGCGGCGTCAGGTGCCGATCTCGAACTCGCGCAATACGTCGTTCAGCGACATCCGGTCGTGGGACTCGTCGCGCCAGCCGACGATCAGCGGCGTCGGCAAGCCGTAGGTCCCGGCCGGGAACTCGCGCTGCCGCACGCCGGGCACGACGACCGCGCGCGGCGGCACCGCCCCGCGATGCTCGACCGGCTCCGAGCCGGTCACGTCGATGATCGGCACCGAGGCGGTGAGCACGACGCCCGCGCCGAGGATCGCCTGCTCGCCGACGAGGCAGCCCTCGGTGACGATGCAGCGCGAGCCGATGAAGGCGCCGTCCTCGACGATCACCGGCCGCGCGTTGACGGGCTCGAGGACGCCGCCGATCCCGACTCCGCCCGCGAGATGGACGTCGGCCCCGATCTGCGCGCACGACCCGACCGTGGCCCAGGTGTCGACCATCGTGTTCGGCCCGACCCAGGCGCCGATGTTGACGTAGCTCGGCATCAGGATCACACCGGGGGAGAGGAACGAGCCGTAGCGCGCGGTTGCCGGCGGCACGACCCGCACGCCGCGCTCGGCATGGTCGTGCTTGAGCGGGATCTTGTCGAGGTACTCGAACGGCCCGACCTCGATCGGCTCGACCTTGCGCACGCGGAAGTACTCGAGGATCGCGGCCTTCGCCTCCTCGTTCACGCGCCACTCGCCGTCGAGCTTCTCCGCGACCCGGACCTCGCCGCGGTCGAGAGCCGCGATCGTCTCCTCGACGTTCACGGCAGGCTCCCCACGATCGCCGCCGCGCGCTCGCACTCCTCGAGCGTGGGGACGAGGGCGAAGCGCACGTAGCCCTCGCCGCTCGGGCCGAACATCTCGCCGGGCGAGACGATGACACCCCGCTCGAGCAGCTCGCCCGGGTCCGGGCCGACGACCCACAGGTACATCGTCGCCTCGCTCGCCACGATCTCCCAGCCGCGGCTCTCGAGCGCCGGGACGAGCACGTCCCGCTTCGCCCGGTAGCGCGCCCGCGTCTCCTCGACGTGGCGCTCGTCGTTCCAGGCGACGACCGACGCCCGCTGCACGAACTCCTGCGGCGCCGTCCCGACCGTCGGGCGGTACGCCTTCAGCGCCGCCACGACCTCCGGCGGCCCAGCGACGAAGCCCGACCGGTAGCCGGTCATCGAGGAGCGCTTGCTCAGCGTCTGGAAGACGACGGTGCGCGAGGGGTCGCGGGCCTGGAGCGCCGACGGCGGCGGCTCGTCGAACCAGAGCTCGGTGTACGCCTCGTCCGAGCCGACGATGAAGTCGTGGCGCTCGGCCGCCTCCGCGAGCTCGTCGTAGAACTCGCGCGGGGCGACGGCGCCGGTCGGGTTGTGCGGGTAGTTGACCCAGACGAGCGCGACGTCGTCGTCGAGCTCGTCGAGATCGGGGAGGAAGCCGTTCCCGCGGCGCAGCGGCAGCGTCTGGACCCGCGCCCCGGCAAGGAGCGCGCCCCGCTCGTAGACGGGATACGCCGGCTCGCCGAACGCGACGACGCGCCCCTCCGTCCGGAGCACCTGCGCGAGGGAGAAGATCGCCTCCTTCGAGCCGTAGGTGGGCACGATCTCCGTGTCGGGATCGAGGGAGACGCCGAAGCGCCGCTCGAGCCAGCCCGCCGCGGCCTCGCGTAGCTCGGGCAGCCCCTGTGCCAGCGGATAAGGCGCCCGCTCCGGCAGCGCCTCCACCAGCGCCTGCCGGATCATCGGGTCGGTCGGCTCGTTCGGGTCGCCCTTGCCGAAGTCGATCACCTCGACGCCGGCCGCGAGCAGCCTCCGACGCTCCTCCTCCAGCCGCGTGAACGGGTAGACGGCCATCTGCGCGAGTACCGGGTTGATCATGAGAGGAACCTAGCCAGCGTGTCGTACACCGAGTGCAGGTTCGCGATCGGGATCTGCTCGTCCTGCCGGTGAGCGTAGGCCGTCGCGCCCGGGCCGTAGTTGATCGCGTCGATCCCCTGCTCGGCGAACTGCGCGACCGGGGTCCACGCCTGCTTCGGCGCCACGTCCGGCACGAGCTCGCGCAGGCGCTGCACGAGCGGTTTCGAGAGCGCGGGCGGCGCGGAGGGAGAGTTGTGGAGGACCTGCAGCTCTCCCGCCGGAATGAGCTCGCGCAGCCGCGCCTCCGCCTCGTCGCGCGAGCGGCCGGGCGCGAAGCGGAAGTTGAGCTCCGCCGAGGCGCGGGCCGGCACGACGTTCTGCGCGATTCCGCCGTCGACGCGCACCGCGCTCACGACCTCGCGGTAGACGAGGCCGTCGAGCTCGACCTCCAACGGCTCGAGCCGTGCGAGCGGCGCCAAGCCCTCCGCGAGAGCATGGATCGCGTTCCTGCCGGTCCACGGCCGGGCCGAATGCGCGCTCTCGCCCCGGAACACGATCTCGGCCTGGAGGTTGCCGAGGCAGCCGGCGTGGAGGATCGCATCGGTCGGCTCGAGGACGACCGCGAGCTCGCTCCCGGCGAGCGCTCCGCTCGCGAAGACCGCGGGCAGGGGGCTGTGGGCGAGCGCGACCTCCTCCCGGGTGAAGAAGACGTAGCGCGCCCGCGCGCCCGCGCGCGCGAGCTCGAGCATCACGGCCACGCCGCCCTTCATGTCGCTCGCGCCGAGCCCCTGGACGGCGCCGTCGTCGATCCGGCCGGGGATGTTCTCCTGCGCCGGCACGGTGTCGAGGTGTCCGGCGAGCACGACGGGCGCCTTCGCATCTCCCCAGACGATCGCGTCGCCGTCGTCGTAGAGCGGCTCGCCCGGGAGGAGGCTCCGCACGAGGTCCATCGCGGCCGCTTCCTGCCAGCTCTCCGACGGGACGTCGACGAGCTCGAGGGTGCGGGAAGCGAGATCGGGATTCGGCACGGCTGGCGTCATAATGACGGCCGTGAGAGAGCCCGATCGCTTCTGGGCGGCCGAGCCAGAGCGTGGGCTCGTGCTCGCCGTGCTCGCGCCCGGCGCCGACGGCGCCGACGAGCTCGCCGAGCTCGCCGAGCTCGCGCGGACGGCCGGCGTCGAGCCCGTCGCGCAGGTCGTCCAGCACCGGCGTCAGCCCGACGCGCGCACGTTCGTCGGCAAGGGGAAGCTCGAGGAGCTGAAGCAGGCGTACGGCGACGCGGCCGCAGAGGTGCTCCTCGTCGACGACGAGCTCAGCCCGGCCCAGCAGCGAACGCTCGAGAACGCCCTCCAGGCGCGGGTGGTCGACCGGACGCAGCTGATCCTCGACATCTTCGCCCAGCACGCCTCGAGCGCCGAGGGCAAGCTCCAGGTCGAGCTCGCGCAGCTCCAGTACAACCTGCCGCGGATGCGCGGGATGTGGCAGCACCTCGAGCGGCTCGGCGGCGGCACGGGCGGCCTCGGCGCCGGTGTCGGCACCCGTGGCCCGGGCGAGTCGCAGCTCGAGACCGACCGGCGTCTCGCGCGCCGCCGCATCACGCTCCTCCGGGACCGGCTGCGGAAGCTCAGCCGCCAGCGCGACGTCCGGCGCAAGGAGCGGCGCCGCAGCGAGACGCCGACGGTGGCACTCGCGGGCTACACGAACGCGGGCAAGTCGACGCTCCTCAACGCGCTCACCGACGCGGGCGTCTCGGTGCGCGACAGGCTGTTCGAGACGGTCGACCCCACCACCCGCGGCTTCGAGCACGAGGGCAGGCGCTACCTCGTCACCGACACCGTCGGCTTCGTGCGGCGCCTGCCGCATCAGCTGGTCGAGGGCTTCGCCGCGACGCTCGAGGAGACGCTCGTGGCGGATCTCGTCCTCCACGTCGTCGACGGGTCGGCCTCCCCGGAGACACTCGTGGAGCAGATCGCCGCCGTCGAGTCGGTCCTGCGCGAGATCGGCGCGACCGACCTTCCGGTCGAGCTGGTGGTGAACAAGATCGACGCCGTGGACGCGCTCGGCCGCCGCCGGCTCGCGAACCGCTACCCCGAGGCGCTGCAGATCTCCGCGCTCACGGGCGAGGGGCTGCCGGAGCTCCGGGCGCGGATCGCGGAGCGCTTCGGCGAGCGGTTCGAGCGGGTGCGGTTGCTGCTGCCGTACGACGAGGGGGCGCGCCTCAACGAGCTGTACGCCCTCGGCGCGCCGATCGAGGAGCGGGAGGACACGCCGGAGGGCGTGCTCGTCATCGCGCGCCTGCCGCGCCGCGAGCTCCACCGCTACGCGCCGTACGTGATCGCCGAGGCGCAGCCGGAGCGCCGCCGGAAGGTGAAGTGAGCGAGCTCCCGCTCGTTCGCCTCAACGGCGAGGCGGTCGTCCCGGCCCGTGCCTACCCCGGCGACGCCGGGCTCGACCTCGCGGCGGCTGAGCGGGTCGAGCTCGCGCCAGGCGCGCGGGCCGTCGTCGGCACCGGCCTCGCGGTCGCGATTCCCGACGGCCACGCCGGCTTCGTCCAGCCGCGCTCGGGCCTCGCGGCCCGCCACGGAATCACGATCGTGAACTCGCCGGGCCTCGTCGACGCGGGCTATCGCGGCGAGCTGAAGGTCGTGCTCCTGAACACCGACCGCGAGGAGCCGTTCGTCGTGGAGCCGGGGATGCGGATCGCGCAGCTCGTCGTCGTCCCGGTCGCGACGCCCGACCCGGTGGAGGTGACGGAGCTGCCCGCGAGCGAGCGCGGCGAGCGGGGCTTCGGCAGCTCCGCCCACTGATGGCGCTCGAGCCGCGTATCCGCGTCTCCGCGGTCCTCCGTTGGGAAGGACGGGTGCTCCTCTGCCGGCACGAGAAGACGGGACGCGGCGAGTACTGGCTGCTGCCGGGCGGCGGCGTCAACAGCGGCGAGAGCCTCGTCGACGCCCTGCGCAGGGAGCTCGAGGAGGAGGTGGGGATCAGCGAGCCCCTCACGTTCGAGGGGCCGGTCGCGGTCGTCGACTCGATCGCGCCCAGACGCGCCTTCGTCGGGAAGCACGTCGTCCATATCATCTTCGCGGCCGACCTCTCCGGCCGCTCGCTCGAGCGCGTCACCTCGAAGGACGCGGCGGTCCAGGGCCATCGGCTGTTCGACCCGGACGACCTCGACGGCGTCGTGCTGCATCCGCCGATCCAGCGCTACCTCCGCCGCTGGCAGCCGGGCGACCCGGCCGTCTACCTCGGAGCACTCTGGGCGCCGTGAGCACGCCTCCGCTCAAACGCGTCTCGATCCAGGGCTACCGCGCGGCGCGCGAGCTCGAGTTCACGCCGGGCTCCGTCTGCGCGCTCGTGGGCGAGGCCTCCAGCGGCAAGTCGACGGTGCTGACTGCGATCTGGACGCTGCTCGAGGCCGCCGCGCCGCCGCCGACGATCGACGACGTCGCCCGTGATGCGGCGGGCGGGCGGATCAAGCTCGAGGCCGACGTCGGCAAGAGCACGATCTTTCTCGACGCCAAGCCGCCGGACACGCTCAACCTCAACCGCGCAGGCGCAGCGCCGGTGCTCTTCCTGCCGGCGAATCTCCGCTCACGGACGATGGTCGCACCCGCGACCGGCCGCGGCGCGGCCGAGGTCGCTGAGCTGCTGCAGCCACCGCTCGTCGACCGCCACTGGGCGGCCGCAGACGGCGGGCTCGCGCTCGTCGCGGGGATGGAGAGGCTCGTCGCGTCGAACCTCCGCCACTTCGTGCTGCTGATCGAGGAGCCCGAGCTCTACCTCAGCCCGCACGCGCAGCGCCATCTGTACGGGCTTCTGCGGGAGCTCGCGCAAGGGGGGAACCAGATCCTCTACTCGACGCACGCCCCGGTCTTCCTCAGCGTCGACAGGCTTGAGGAGCTCGCCCTGGTCCGTCACACGCCCACGGGCGGGACGTCGCTCTTCCAGCCCGAGCCGCTCGCGGAGGCCGAGAGCTTCCGCGCCCTCTCGGAGTTCGACAGCGACCGGGCCGAGCTCTTCCTCGCCCGCTGTGCGGTCCTCGTGGAGGGGCGAACCGAGAAGATGACCTTCCCGCTCGTCTTCGACGCGCTCGGGGTCGATCCCGACAAGGAGGGGATCCTCGTGCTGGAGTGCGGCGGCAAGGGGAACATGACGCTCTTCGCGCGAATCTGCAACGCATGCAGCGTCCCCTACCTCGTCGTGCACGACCGCGACGCGCCGCGCGGCATGCGGCCGGTGGAGTCCGAGCGCATCGTCAATCGCCAGATCCGCGAGATCGCCGGCAGCAGGCGCACCGTGGTGTTGACGCCGGACTTCGAGACCGTGTCCGGCCTGCGGGCGAGCACGCGAGGCCGCAAGCCGCAGAAGGCGTGGCAGCGCTACCGGGGCAACGGCGAGGTGCCGGAGCCGCTGCGGGTGGCCGTCCAGAAGGTCCTCAAGATCGCCGACACCCGCTAGCGGCGGCCGCCGCGGGCGCGCGCGCGTCCGGCCGATACGTCGTGCGCCTGCCGCTCCAGCTCGTCGGGGAGCGGCTCGAGCCGCGGCGGGTCGGAGCCGGTGCGCTGGGCGAGGGCCTGGGCGAGGAGCCAGTCGGCGAGCCACGCGTTCCGCGGCAGCAACGGCCCGTGGAGGTAGGTGCCGACGACCCTGCCGGCACGACAGCCTTCGAAGCCGCTCTCGCCGTCGTTGCCGAACCCGGCGAGCACGCGCCCCAGCGGCTCGGCGCCCGGATCGAGCCGCGTCCGTCCCGCGTGATTCTCGAATCCGGCGAGCGTGCGCTTCTCGCCCGGCTCGAGCTCGCACTCGATCAGGACATCGCCGATCATGCGCCCCTCGCCTGCGACCGTCTCCAGCGGGAGGAGGCCGATCCCGGGCATGTCCTCGCCGTGGAAGCCGCGATAGCCGCGGCCGAGGAGCTGGTAGCCGCCACAGACGGCGAGCACGGCCGCGCCGCCCGTGACCGCCTCGTGGAGCGGCTCCGCCTTCCGGGCGAGGTTCTCCGCCACGAGCAGCTGCTCCCGGTCCTGGCCGCCGCCGACGTAGTAGAGGTCGTGAGCGCCGGTCACGATCTCGGCGTCCATCCCGAGGGCGGTCACCTCGAGCTCGTGGCCGCGCCACGCCGCCCGCCGCGCGAGCACCGCGATGTTGCCGCGGTCCGCGTAGATGTTGAGGTAGTCGGGATAGAGGTGGCCGACCCGAATCGCCGTCATCCGGAGCGCTCCCAGTAGGGCCGTGCGTGGCCGCGCGCCGCGAGCAGGCGCTGCAGGCCGAGCATCGCCGTGTAGGTGGGGAGGAGGACCAGCTCGCCGCCGTCCGGGGTCAGGTCGAGCCCACGGTCGAGCGCCGCGGCCAGGTCGGGCTCGAGCTCGATCGCGTCCTCGTCGAAGCCGCCGTAGCGGAAACGGAGCGCGAGCTCCGCAGCCCGGCCGCCGCTCGCGACGAGCCGCTCGAGTCCCGGCAGCAGCGGCTCGAAGTCGACGTCCCAGATCCACGAGACGTCGCGCCCGTCGGCGATCGCGTCGTTGAGGGCGACGACGAGCACGTCCGGCGCCCCGCCGTCGACGAGCGTGCGGACCGCCTCGTTCGCGCCGGCGGGGTTCTTGATCAGGAGCAGGAGGACCTGCTTGTCGCCGACGGCGATCCGCTCGAAGCGGCCGAAGGCGGCGGAGAAGCGCTCGAGCCCGGCCACGATCTCGTCGAGCTGCGCGCCGAGCGCGCGCGCGAGGGCGGCGGCCGCCAGGGCGTTGTAGACGTTGTAGAGGCCCGGGAGCCGGAGCTCGACCCGCCGGGATCCCTCCGGCGTCTCGAGGCGGAAGGAGGCGCTGGCGAGGCCGCGCAGGGCCACGTCACGTCCCGCAACCTCGAGCGGCGAGCGCTCGTGGTCGCCGCGGGGGCAGCGGTAGTCGCCGAGGTGGCCGACGTACGCGGCGGCATAGACGTACGGCGTCCCGCAGCGGACGCAGTACTTCGAGTCGGCCGCATGCTGCAGCGCCGGACGGGCGACGCGCGGATCGTCGAGGCCGAAGGCGACGCTGCGCGGCTGCGCCTCCGCGACCGCCGCGAGTTGCGGGTCGTCGGCGTTGAAGACGAGGCTCGCCTCCTCCGCCAGCCCGGCAACGGCGCTCCGCCACCGCTCGGCCACGAGCTCGAGCTCGCCGTAGCGGTCGAGCTGGTCGCGGAAGAGGT